>NZ_CAWLTV010000070.1:0-161521 GCF_963864045.1 Picosynechococcus sp. NKBG042902
TAAGCCTCAGCGTGAAAATAACAGAGATCAAAAAACTAGGGAATACTGGTGGTTATTTCCAAGAGCTAGGCCTGCAATGCGTCAAGCAATCGAGTTACTAGCTCTTTACTTTGCAGTTCCTAGACATTCTAAATGGTTTATTTTTATTCCTTGTAAATTAGATTGGCTTCCTGCTGATTCAACAACTGTTGTGGCTTCGGATGATTTTTATGTGTTGGGAATTTTGACATCAGATGTTCATCGCCAATGGGTCAAGGCCCAAAGCTCTACCCTCAAAGGTGATACCCGTTACACCCACAATACTTGTTTTGAAACCTTTCCCTTTCCCCAGACTGCGAGCGCAAAACTCACCCAACAGATCCGCCAAGCGATGATCGATCTCCATGACTACCGCACCGCCCAAATGGAAGCCAAACAATGGGGGATCACCAAACTTTACAACGCCTTTTTCGACGAACCTGCCAGCCAACTCTATAAACTCCACAAAAAGCTTGATGCCCTTGTGCTCAAAGCCTACGGCTTCAAAAAAGACGACGACATTCTCGAAAAACTTTTAGACTTGAACCTTGCCCTGGCCGAAAAAGAAAAAAATGGCGAAAATATAGTTGGCCCCTGGGCGATCGATAACCCACTAAAATAATTAGTTCAACCAAATTCTATAATCTAATAAAACGTTTTATTTCTCAATTTATGATTCGGAATTATGGCCAAAAATGATTATCGATCAAATTAAACATAAGCTCAAAAAAGGACAATTTGAATTTAGTCGTCATGCTTTTAAACGGGCAGTTGAAAGAAATATCAGTGAACAAGAGTTAAAAGAAATAGCCGACACCATAGAAATCATTGAAGATTACCCTGACGATAAATATTCCCCTAGTTGTCTTTTGCTTGGATTTACCTATAATAATCGCGCTTTACATTTACAAGTTTCAAAATTGGAAACCAATTTATTAAAAATAATCACTCTATACGAACCAGATTTAAACGAATGGGACAATTACAAAATAAGGAGAAAGTAGAAATGTTTCAATGTCATGTCTGCCAATCTAAGCATTCAAAACAAGAAGTGACCAGTGAAGTTTTTCAAATCAACGGTAAATTTTATTTAGTTGAAAATATCCCTGTGGAAGTCTGCCAACAGTGCGGAGAAGAAACTTTTAGTCGTGAAACAACAGAAAAAATCCGCAAAATGCTCCATGAAGATCAACAGCCAGCAAGAACAATCACAATGGACGTTTTCTCCTATCAAGCCGCTTCTTAGAATCTTGTTCTGATCAATGGAAGGATTATGCAATTTGATGTTACTGGATTGGCTGCTGAACAAATTAATCAACTTCAAGTCATCATTAATGCTTTCAAGTCTAAAAATCAACTGAAAAAAACCACCTCTTATCATCAAGAAAAAGACATCTTAGAAGCACTTACAGAAAGACCCATTGAAGTAAGTGGATTCTTGAACCGTGAAGAAATCTATAATTGTCATCCAGTGAACCTTAAAGCCGTTGACTAACTTTTTTCAAACGTAGAGCATTGGTCACCACCGAAACAGAACTAAAGGCCATGGCCGCCCCAGCGATCATCGGGTTCAGGAAAATCCCCCAAGCACTGAGAATCCCCGCAGCGATGGGAATACTGGCGACATTGTAGAAGAAGGCGAAAAAGAGATTTTGTTTGATATTGCGGAGGGTGGCGCGACTCAGTTTAATCGCCGTTAAAATCCCGGCTAAATCCCCAGAAATGAGGGTGAGATCACTGGCGGCGATCGCCACATCGGTGCCCGTGCCGATGGCAATCCCTAAATCCGCCTGGGCCAGGGCTGGAGCGTCATTAATGCCATCTCCCACCATGGCGACTACTTCCCGTTGGCTTTGGAACTGTTGCACCACAGCAGCCTTTTGGTCGGGGCGCACCTCTGCTTGCACCTGATCAATGCCCACCTGTTTGGC
This sequence comes from Picosynechococcus sp. NKBG042902, assembly GCF_963864045.1. Classification (NCBI taxonomy): domain Bacteria; kingdom Bacillati; phylum Cyanobacteriota; class Cyanophyceae; order Chroococcales; family Geminocystaceae; genus Picosynechococcus; species Picosynechococcus sp. NKBG042902. The sequence goes on from NZ_CAWLTV010000070.1 coordinate 1,950, forward strand.
GATCGCCGCGGCGGTGCGGGGATTATCTCCGGTGAGCAGGACAACCTTTAAACCCAGTTTTTGCAACTGTTTGACGACGTTGGGGCTAGTGGGTTTAAGCTGGTCAGCCAGGGCAATCAGGCCCGCGAGGTGCTGGTCAATGGCGACCCAAATCACCGTTTTCCCTTCGTTTTGCCAGGCTGTTGACTGGGCCTGTAATTGTGCTGTGTCAATGCCTAGATCCCGTAGCCAATGGGCCGTACCAATGTAGATATTTTGCTGCTGAATTGTGGCCTGTACCCCTTGCCCCGTTTGGGATTGAAAATTTTCCAGGGGCACGAGGGGAATATCCTTTGCTTGGGCGTGCTGAAAGATTGCTTCCCCCAAGGGATGCTCCGAAGATTGTTCCACGCTGGCGACCCAAGACCACAGTTGCGCCTCATCAATCAGGCTGTGGCAGTTGGTGACGCTGGGTTTCCCCTGGGTAAGGGTACCCGTTTTATCGAGGACAATAGTACTGAGGTGAGCCGCAAGTTCGAGGCTTTGGGCATCTTTAATCAAAATGCCGTGCTGGGCACCAACCCCCGTACCGACCATGATCGAGGTGGGCGTCGCTAAACCCAGGGCGCAGGGACAAGCAATAATCAAAACGCTCACCAGGGTTGTGATCGCCAGGGAAAGATTACCGGCGATCGCCCAAAGGCTAAAAGTAACCAGCGCAATCACCAGCACTGCGGGCACAAACCAAGCGGTCACTTGATCCGCTAACTTTTGGATCGGTGCTTTGCTCCCCTGGGCTTCCTGGACGAGGCGAATAATCTGCGCCAAAACCGTATCTTCCCCCACATGGGTCGCCTTTAGGATCAAACGGCCTGTTTTATTCAACGTCGAACCAATGACGCGATCGCCAACGGTTTTTTCCACGGGCAGCGATTCCCCCGTCACCAAAGCTTCATCGAGGGTAGAATCCCCTTCTAAAATTTCGCCATCCACCGGAATTTTTTCCCCCGGTCGGATCAACAGGCGATCGCCCACCTGCACCTCTTCTACGGGAATATCAACGGTAGTTTCGCCCCGCAGCACCCGCGCCGTTTTCACCTGGAGGCCCATAAGTTCACGAATTGCCGCCGCCGTTTTCCCCCTTGCCCGTCGTTCTAAAAAGCGCCCCAAGAGGATCAAGGTAATAATGACCGCCGCACTTTCAAAATACACATCCCCCGTCAAACCCCAAGTCTGGAATTGGGCCGCAAACACCGTCGCCAGCACCGAATAGCCATAGGCCACCCCCGTCCCCAGAGCCACCAGGGTATTCATGTCAGCGGTGCGATTTTTGAGACTTTTCCACGCCCCTGTAAAAAAGCCCTGGCCCGGCCAAACCATAATCGGCGTCGTTAAGGCCCACTGCAACCAAGGATTGTGCCACCAATGGGCGATCCCCGGAATATTGACTCCTAGCATCATCGGCAGACTGCCGATTACTAGCACCGCACTTAAGGCTCCCGCCAACCAAACCTTGCGGCTGAGTTGGCGCAGTTGCCGCGCCTGTTCCCGTTCCTGTTGGTCTAACTGACTTTGGCGATCGCCTGCCATGAGGGGAATTGCTTCATAGCCCGCATCACTGACCACCTGCTGGAGGGTTTCGCCATTGAGTTGGCTGCCGTCAAATTCCACCCTTAACTGCTCGGCAGCAAAATTCACTTGGGCAACCTGTACCCCGGCGGTTTTTTGGAGGGCGGTTTCGATGGTGGTGGCACAGGCAGCACAGCCCATCCCTTTGATCTGAAACTGGCGGGCTTCCATGGCGAACTTTCCTCGATGATTCAAGTGCTGGCTCCAGGATAAAAGCTCTAGTGCACTGGAGAGTCAAGGCCGCAATTTCACGTTTTATGAAGCGGGTAGAATTTCCAATTGGCCCATCATGCCGAGGTCTTCATGGTCGAGAATGTGACAGTGGTAAACCGTCTTCCCTGCAAAATCCCGGAAAGCGATTCTGATTTTGACCGTTTCCCCGACCCGCACCAATACCGTATCCGCCCAGGCAATATTTTCTTCCGGTACACCGTTGCGGCTCACCACTTGAAAGCCATTCACATGGACATGGAAGGGGTGATCCATTGTGCCCGTATTCACAATTTCCCAATCCTCCACATCGTTCAAGCGGACGGTGGTTTGGGGTTGATCCCGGTAGGCTTCCCCATTGATCAAAAAAGCCATTCCCTGTCCTGGTACCATGCCATGGTTCAGGGTAAAACGACGGGTTCGGCTCGGCTCCGGTAAAGGTTCAACGGAAATTAATTGGGCGGGAATTTGCACCGGGGCGAAGGTTTGAGCACTGGGGGTAAAATCGGCGATCGCCACAGTGGCATTGTTGTATTGCTGGCCCATCATCCCCATCTGGGCGCGTTGATAAGGAAGGTTGAGTAAATGGATCGGCGTTTTCGGTAGATCCTGGGTTTTGATGAGCACCTCCGCCCGTTGACCTGGGGTTAAAAGTAATTCATCCCGCTCCAGGGGTTGAGAAAAAGCACCACCATCTCCAGCAATTTGCATTAACTTTTGGCCATAGAGTTGGAGACGATAGAACCGCGAGGGGGACGCATTTAGCAAACGCAGCCGCACCAGGTCTTTGGTCACAGCGATTTCTGGGTGAAAAAGGCCATTGACCGTAATTAGATTCCCTTCTCGACCCGCCATCAAATTCATGTGGGAGCCCATCATTCCTTGGGGTGGGCGATCACGGTTAAAATCCTGGAGAACGAAAAATTCCTCTTGGGCGGCACGGATTTCTGGCAGTTCATCCAAGTCCCCCCGCACAACGATCAGCCCAGCTAACCCCTGAAATAACTGTTCGGCGACAAAACCATGGTGGTGGGGGTGGTACCAGTAAGTGCCAGCCCGCTGTTGGGGATGAATTTCCAGTTCGTAGTGAAAAGTTTCCCCTGGTTCGATGTGGAGGAATACATTATCCTGGTTGCCCTCTGGGGAAAGATGCAGTCCGTGGAAGTGTAGATTTGTCGGTTGATCGAGGCTATTTTTAAAGTGAATAATTAGGCGATCGCCCGGTTGAACTTCTAGGCGAGGGCCAGGGAGCTGACCGTTGTAGGTCATCATGTTGCGCGTGGGTTCTCCCCCAAGGATTACATCTTCATAGCGGGCTTCGAGGTTAATTTCCAGGGAACCTCCCTCACTGCGATAAATCTCTGATGCTGTTGCCGCCAAAGGGCTAGAGGTTTTTCCCGTCAGGAGATTGCGCCCCTGCCAAAGCAATGCTCCCGTTGCGCCCAAGGCCGTTAAACCGAGAAACTCACGCCGCTTAATGCCCATTGTCTGTAACCCTTAATTACCTGGATATTCCTGAAAGACAGAAGTCGTACCATCTTCATGGAGCGCGAGAACTTGGTAGGGCTGTTGGCGATCGCCTGCTTCCATCCCCGGAGAGCCGATGGGCATTCCTGGCACCGTTAACCCAAGCACATCGGCAGGAGGATTTGCTAAAAACCGTTGAATATCGGCGGCGGGAATATGACCCTCAAACACGTAACCATTGGCAATGGTGGTGTGACAAGACGCAAGTTCTGGGGTGATGCCAAATTGTTCTTTGATGGCGGTGATATCCGGCTGGATGTTGTCTGTAAAGGTGAAACCATTGGCTTCAGCATGATGCACCCAGGCACCACAACAACCGCAGGTGGGCGTCCGGTAAACCTCTGCGGCGATCGCCTGGCTGGGCACCGGTATTTGACTTTCAACAAGGCGGCGTTGATCTCCCTGGGCCTGGGATTGACTAAAGGCCGCGATCCCACCAACACCCAGTAAAAGAGCGATCGCCCCGACAGCAAACCAAGATTTTTTCACCATTACTAACACCGCAAATACAATTTACTTTCATCATAGACTCTCCCCTCAGCTAGAAAGTCAACGGGGTCAGGCGATTCAATAAGATATTGAAAAGTAAGTTTGGTTTTTGTGATGGACGTTCTAACAAACAATTGGGTTGTGGCGATCGCCTTGAATTCAACCCTGATTTTGTTTGCCTTTTTAGTGCCGAAAAAGTTACTAACCTCCTGGGGTTATCTCCACGCTTGGCTGTTGGGGGTGTTGGTGTGGGGTTGTCTCGGTTGGCAGGGCTACGGGGTGGTGATGTTTTATTTCCTCGTGGGGGTCGGGGTAACAAAAATTGGCAAAAACATTAAAGAAGCTGCCGGGATCGCTGAAGGTCGGGGCGGCTTGCGGGGGCCAGAAAATGTTTGGGGTTCGGCCTTAATTGGCACTATTTGCGCCCTGGGCACTCTAATTGCGCCAGAAACCATTCAACCTCTACTCTTGCTCGGTTATGTGGCGAGTTTCTGCACAAAGCTCTCGGATACCAGCGCCAGTGAAGTGGGTAAAGCCTACGGGAAACGCACATTTTTAATCACCACTTTCCAAGCCGTCCCTAGGGGCACAGAAGGGGCCGTGAGCTTAGAAGGAACCCTAGCTGGGATGGTGGCTTCGGTGGCGATCGCCTTGGTGGGGTATGGGGTCGGCTTAATCGATCCTCTGGGAATCTTCTGGTGTGTGGTAGCGGCTTTTGTGGCGACGAATATCGAAAGCGTAATCGGCGCAACGGTTCAAGAAAAATTTGCGGTTCTTACCAATGAGGTGGTGAACATTCTCAATACTTTGGTGGGGGCAACGGTGGCGATCGCCTTAGCTTCGTTATATTGGGCGGTAACTTCTTAGGTTTTAAATCCTCTTTTTAAAAATTATTTTGTGCAGTACTGATGACGACTTTTAACCCAGAAACCCAAATCACCAAGCCTTCTCCCCTCTCGAAAACCAAATTTCTTTCCATTGGCATCTCCGCCCACGGCACCATTGCGATTGGTATCTCTGCCCACGGGATCGTTGCGATTGGGGTTGCCACCCACGGCATTATTTCCCTAGGAGTTGTGGCGATGGGGGTGATCTCCTGTGGCCTGGTTTCCATGGGAGCCTTGAGTGTGGGGGCCGTTTCCATGGGGCTTTATTCCTTTGGGCGGCAAAATATGACTCTCAACCAGCCCCACCAGCACAGTTTACCGAGCGAAAACTCAACGATGCCCACCGCTGCACCGCTGGCAGAACCCAGCCATGACCACAGCCATTAGGGACTATTTTTGCGGTTAGCTTTCAGGGCAATAATTTCTTCGCAACTCACCCGCTTCAGGTTCATATCCCGGCCATTGCTAAACACATTGCGATTCAACGTCCAGGTTTCCTGGGAGTTTTGCACATCGTTTTCAATGTTGGTGACAACGGCGGCGCTTAGGGTTTCTGTGTCCAAGACCCCGGCAATTCTTTGATTGTAGGAAGTGTAGTAGCCTGCTTCATCGTTGGTAATCGTCGCTTCTAGGGTGCCGCTGACATCGTTTGTGGGTTCTACGAGCAGTTCGGCGATCGCCTGGATGGTTTGCTCTTCGGTGCGGTAGCAATAGGCCCCGGCCTCTAGGGTCGTTTTATTGGTGATCTTGGGGGCGGCACTGTCGGCGGGCGCATTTTGGATCGGCTCCCCCTGCACCACCAGATTATCTTTGGGGGGGCTATTGTTATTTTTCGCGTTAGGAACTTGGGGCGCATTTTCTACGGGGATTTCTTCCGTGGGCAGGGGTTGAGACTCAGGGACAACGGCCTCCTCTGGGGAATTTTCACCACCACCACAACTACTCAGCAGCATCAAAGTCAGCAGCAGAACTGGCCCCCAAAATTTTGTCCTGTGTTGGGCAGAGAACAACGCAACCATAATTTTCCCCAGGGTAAATCGTGACTCTATTTTATCGAGCGGCCTGGGCCGAGAGCGGCGAAGTCGGGGAAATATTTAGGTTTGGCCCAGGGCAGCCCGTTGGATTTGGGCGGCCACCTGGAGAGCGTACAAACTTTGTTCTGGCTGAATGTAGAGGGGTTTGCCTGCGGTTAAATAATCCAGCACCGCCACCGTATCCTGCAAAAAGACGCCGCGCCGACTGCCCGCATCGAGGTTTGTTTGGCGATCGCCTTGGGTGAGAATGCCTTGGTTGCCGTTGAATTCTAAAGTGCCTTTTTCGCCATAGAGACTAAAACGGCGATCGCCTGTGGGGATCAAGACTCCTTTACCGTAGGTGAGATGGGCAATCACACCACTTTGAAACTTCAGTTGCGCCGTACAGAGGCAATTTTGGTAGTAGCCGGGCAACTCTGCCGGGAGAAATTGGGCCGCCCCGGTGACTGTTTCGACCGTGCCAAAGAGATCCAGCAATCGGTTCACCCGCGACAGGGCCGCCACAAAGGGAAAACCATAATCTTCGTAGTGATATGTCCAGTGGGGTAGGGTTTTCGCTTTGGGAGCAAGGGTAATGTAATGGCCATAGGCGATCGCGCCCAGTTCCGGTAAGGTCTGCCGAATCGTTTGGTGCAGTCCCCCCAACAGTTCAATATGCTCCACATGGAGGAGTCGTTTTTTCGCCTGGGCCAGTTGAATCAATTCAGCCGCTTCGGTGGGATCGAGGGATAAAGGATATTCCACCACTACATGTTTACCCGCTTCGAGGGCCGCCCGCACCACTGCCCCATGGCGTCGGTTGACCGTACACACAACGATTAAATCCAAGTCGTCCCGCTGGATCAGGTTTTCCCAGGAGGCGATCGCCGCTAAATCATAGTTGCTGGCGAACTGCTCCCGTGCCGTTTGCCATTGACCCGCCACGGCCATTAGTTCTGCCCGTCCATCCCGTAAAAAGGCCTCTGCCCGCCGTTTAGCTGCGTAACCAGTACCGACAATGCCCACTCGAAATTTTGCCATCGCCTAACACTTTTTCCTCAAACTGCTGTGTGCTTGCTGGGGCAGGTATTTTCCCGGAGCCCCCAAACGGGTTTAATGGAAACTGAAAACCCTAGTTGCAAAATTACATTACCGCAATGGCAAGTTACGAAGTTACTCTGAAAACCCCCGAAGGTGAATATACCGTCAGCGTTCCCGATGATATGTATATCCTCGACGAAGCCGAAAACCAAGGGATCGATATTCCCTATTCCTGTCGGGCCGGGGCTTGTTCTAGTTGTGCCGGGAAACTGATTTCGGGCACCGTTGACCAGAGTGATCAAAATTTCCTCAGCCCTGAACAGGTGGCCGCAGGTTATGTGCTCACTTGCATCGCTTACCCCACATCTAACTGTGTGATCGAGACTCACAAAGAAGAAGATCTCTACTAATTGGGCGATCCAGCGGCGATCGCATAAGTATTCCTGATGCAGTTTTAAAGGAAGATGACAAGGGGCGATAACCACATTCCATGACTTAGGTCGCTGAAGCACTCGGATTTGCAAGCTATAGGGATTCTTCTATTGCCCTAATTTTGTTGCTCCAAAAGACATAAGCCAGTCTTATATAAAGTGTGTGGGCTAACTTCATTCCTAATGCGACATTCGTTCTCTTTTGTTTTCCTTTATCATCAGAAAATGATCCATCAATTTCAGAAGGCATTGAGTGGGTTGCCCAAGGCTTAGGCCCAAGCACACTCTCGAATGGCCGGATGAAATCCTTGTAAACACCCTGTTACACCAGAGGAAACACTAATGGCTACATATAAGGTTACACTCATCACTCCCGACGGCGAAGTATCCTACGACGCTCCCGATGATGAATACATTCTAGACTCCGCCGGTGATGCTGGTTATGACCTTCCTGCATCCTGCCGTGCCGGTGCTTGCTCCACCTGTGCTGGTAAGATCGTTTCCGGTACTGTTGACCAATCCGAACAGTCCTTCCTCGATGATGATCAAATTGAAGCAGGTTACGTTCTGACCTGTATTGCTTATCCTCAATCTGATGTCACCATCGAAACTAACAAAGAGGAAGAACTCTACTAGAATTTCTCGGCCCACCTTGGGCAATTAGATAAATAGAACATTTAGAAGTGTTTCCCCTGGGAAGCGCTTCTATTTTTTTGCGCCTCGGGTTCAAGCACAAAAAAATCCCCGACGGATCGGGGACTTAGGGATATTACTTCATTGAAAACTGCACACAAATTTAGCGCAGGGGGCTTAATTCTGGGGCTTGTAAAGTGGCGATGGGTTCGCTGGGTTGCTTGGCGATCGCCTGGGCCTGACGCACGCTGGTATTGAGGGTTTGGGTTTTCGCATCGTACATTTGCATCAGCAGTTTCGGATAGAGTCCCACGCCGATAATCCAAACGGTAAAACAAGTGGCGATAAAGATTTCCCGGGGTCGCGCATCTTCATAAATGGCATTGCTCGGTAATACGCAGTCATTCCCAAAACACACGGGGGCATTCCCGGCGATCGCCACATTGGTCGGTTGACCAAGATCGCAACTGAGATCCATCTCGCGGGTGTAGAACATTTCCCGGAGCATCGAGAGCAGATAAATGGGCGTGAGGATTACGCCGACGGCAGCAAGGAAAACCGTAATTGTACGGAAGGTTGCGCTATAGGTATCGCTGGTGGCGAGGCCCACAAATACCGAGAGCTCTCCCACAAAACCACTCATGCCCGGTAGTGCCAGGGAAGCCAAAGCCCCCACCGTAAACATCGCAAAAACCTTGGGCATAACCTGACCAAGGCCCCCCACCTCCGCAAGGACCATCGTCTTCGTGCGATCATAGGTCACCCCAGCGAGGAAAAAGAGCACCGACGCAATCAGGCCGTGGGAGAGCATTTGCAGCATCGCCCCATTGATCCCTAGATCCGTAAAGGAGGCAATGCCAATCAGGACAAATCCCATGTGGGACACAGAGGAGTAGGCGAGGCGGCGTTTCATGTTGGTCTGGCCAAAGGAACTAAACGCACCATAAACAATATTGACCACCCCCAAAATCACCAACAGGGGCGCAAACCGCACGTGGGCGTCGGGTAGCAGTTCCATATTGAAGCGCATGAGACCGTAGCCCCCCATCTTCAGCAGGACGCCAGCCAGGAGCATGGAAACGGGAGAGGAAGCTTCGCCATGGGCATCGGGCAACCAGGTGTGGAGGGGAAAAATCGCTAACTTCACGCCAAAGGAAACTAACAGCCCAGCATAGAGCCACATTTGTAATCCCAGAGGATAATCCTGTTGGGCGATCGCCCCCAGGTCAAAATTCGGGCCACCGGGAAGATTTAAGCTCAGGGCCAGGGCCGCAACGAGAATAAAAATAGAAGCTGCGGCTGTGTAGAGGAGAAACTTCATCGCTGCATAACGACGGCGTTTCCCGCCCCAAATACAAACGAGGAGATACACAGGGATCAGTTCGATCTCCCACATTAGGAAGAATAAAAATAAATCCTTGGCGACAAATACCCCAATCTGCGCCGAATAGAGCAGCAGCATCAACGCATAAAAAAGCCGGGGGCGTTGATTGACTTGCCAGGCCGAAAACATTGCGAGGGTCGTCACAAAACCGGCAAGGAGAACAAGGGGCGCGGAAATTCCATCTACCGCTACACTCCACTGAATTCCCAAGGACGGCAGCCAACTATAACTTTCTGCCAATTGAAACTCCGTCGCCTGGGGGTCAAAATGTTGCCAAAAAGCAAAGCACATCAGCGCAAAATCGACTAAACCGACGATTAGGGCGTACCAACGTACAGTTTTTCCTTCTTTATCAGGAAGCAACGGGATCAATAGGGTCGAAAGAGCTGGCAGGGCAATGATTGCCGTCAACCATGGGAAATCTGGTGCCATGAGTTGTTCGCTTCTATATGTAGAAATGTTTAGAATCCCAGCATCATACCAAAGAGGTGTGCTTTCTCCGCAAAATGTCGCAATCCCCCTGCCCAAATCCTCCCTTGAGGGAGGTGGTCGAAGACCGGAGGGTGCCATTCTCCCCTCGCAGGGGGAGTTAGAGGGGTGTTCTCAGTCAGTTATTGATAACCCACCCGTAGCCCCTCCCAGGAGGGGATAATTAGCCGGTGCACTGGAAAGTTCTAAAAATCCTCCCTAGAGGGAGGTGCCGAAGGCGGAGGGTGACTATTCCGTTAGGGGAGCTAGAGGGGTGTCCCTAGAGACAGTACCAAGCAGAATTCGATTGATTATTACTAGCCCATCATGAATAATGTTGGGTGATTCAACCGCAGCAAAGCAAAGTCCGTGCTAGACATTAAACTCCTCCGCGAAAATCCGACCCTTGTCCAAGAACGCCTCGATGCCCGTAAAGCGGGAGAATACGATATTCAACCAATTCTTGATCTAGATATTCAACAACGCACCCTCGAAGGCGATCGCAGCCAACTCCAGGCCCGCAGCAATGAGATCGGTAAACTCATCGGCCAAAAGATTAAAGGCGGTGCCGATCCCAAAGGCGAAGAAATTGCCACCCTCAAAGCGGAGGGGAATGAAATCAAACAAAAGCTCGCTGACCTCGAACCCCAGGAAAAAGAACTCAAAGCCCAAATTTACAATCTGCTGTTAGCGCTGCCGAATCTGCCGGATCAAAGCACCTCCGTGGGCACCAACGAAACTGAAAATGTCGAAGTGCGCCGCTGGGGAGAAGAACATAAGCCCACCAATGAAAACATCTTGCCCCACTGGGAAATTGGTGAACAGCTTGGCATCCTCGAATTTGCCCGCTCCGTAAAAGTTGCCCAAAGTCGCTTTGTGAGCCTCGTCGGTGCAGGAGCAGCCCTAGAACGGGCTTTGATCAACTTCATGTTAGATCAGCAAATTGCGGCGGGCTATGTGGAAGTAATGCCCCCGGTGTTGATCAATAGTGACTCCCTTACTGGAACAGGACAACTGCCAAAATTTGCCGAGGAAAGTTTCCGCTGTGCTGACGATGATCTCTGGCTAACTCCCACTGCTGAGGTGCCCGTCACAAATCTCTACCGCGATGAAATTCTCGAAGCGGAAAATTTGCCCATTTACCATTGTGCCTACACCCCTTGTTTTCGGCGGGAAGCAGGTAGTTATGGCAAAGACACCCGTGGGCTAATTCGGCTGCATCAGTTTAATAAAGTCGAACTTGTAAAATTTGTCCATCCTGAAACCTCGGCGGCAGAACACGAAAAACTCGTTGCCAATGCCGAAGCGATTCTCCAAGCCCTCAAGCTGCCCTATCGCGTTCTTGAACTCTGTAGTGGCGATCTCGGTTTCAGTGCCGGGAAATGCTATGACCTGGAAGTGTGGCTTCCCTCCGCAGACACCTACCGGGAAATTTCTAGTTGTTCTAATTTCTATGATTTCCAAGCGCGACGGGCGGGGATTCGCTTTAAGGAAGCAGGGAAAAAAGGCACCCAGTTTGTCCATACCCTCAACGGTTCTGGGTTGGCGATCGGTCGCACCATGGCGGCAATCCTCGAAAATTATCAACAACCGAACGGAACGGTAGCTGTACCGGAGGTGCTGCGGCCCTACCTTAAGCGTGATTTTCTCTAGTCCATACGGGGTCACTGGTGCAACAACTGATTCTCTGGCAACTGATTAATTCAAACTTTCCCCTTGGAGCTTATAACTATTCGGAGGGTTTGGAATATTTGGTAGAGTCGGCTGGATGTTCTGAGATAGGAAGCTTTCAGGATTGGTTGGGGTTGCACCTGCGTTATGGTTCGATCCGCGCTGAAGTGAGCGTTGTGCTGCGGATTGTACAGGCGATCGCCGCTGATGATTTGACCCAATTGCAGTATTGGAATAGTTGGTTGAATGGGACGCGGGAAACCAAGGAACTCCGGCAACAAAGTATCCAGATGGGCAATAGTTTGTTGAAACTATTGGGGGATTTAGACGAAAACAAACGACCACAGCTAGGGGCTTGCCGGGAGCAGATCGGCAAAAACTGCCATTATGCGATCGCCTTTGGGATAGCGATCGCCCTCTGGGACATTGAGCCGCACCAGGCCGTTTTAGGTTATCTCCATAGCTGGCTGAGTAACTTGGTGAGTGCGGGAGTAAAAATGATCCCCTTGGGTCAGACCCAGGGCCAACGGATCATCTACCAGTTACAACCCCTAATTGTTGAGACAGCAGAGACTTTGGTGACACAAACGGAAATGGATCTTTATGCCTGTACCTGGGGTTTAAGTTTGGCGAGTATGAACCACGAAACCCAATACACCCGCCTTTTTCGGAGTTGACCCCCAGGGGTTAAGATAAGGGGCATTCTTTTTTTCGGTGAATGGCTCAATGACGATGCACCTCAAGCTCGGCTGGCTTTACCCCACCCTCATGGGCACCTATGGCGATCGCGGTAATGTGATTTGCCTAGAAAAACGCGCCCAATGGCGACAGATTACCGTTGACGTGATCCCCCTCGATAAAGAAGCGCCCCTAAACGCTTGGGAAGAGGTCGATCTGATTGTGGGCGGCGGCGCCCAAGACCGCCAGCAGGAGATTGTCATGCGGGATCTCCAGGGGGCCAAGGCCGAACAATTAAAAGCCCTCATCGCGGATCAGGTGCCAGGCGTCTTCACCTGCGGTTCACCACAACTGCTCGGTAAATATTATGAACCTGCCCTCGGCCAACGCATCGAAGGTCTCGGCATTTTAGATCTTGTCAGCAAGCATCCGGGCTTTGGGGCAAAACGTTGCATCGGGAATGTCGCCTTTGAAATCACCGCTGAACCCCTCGCCACAGAATTAAAGGTCAAGCTCGGCGATCGCCCCATTGCCATCGGCTTTGAAAACCACGGTGGGCGTACTTACTTAGGAGAGGTGCAACCCCTAGGAAAAGTCCTCAAGGGCTACGGTAACAACGGCGAAGATGGTTGGGAAGGGGCGTTCTACCAAAAGGCGATCGCCACCTATTCCCACGGGCCACTGCTACCGAAAAATCCGTTCCTGGCCGATTGGCTCCTCGAAAAAGCCCTGGAACGGAAGTACAACACCGAAATTCACCTTGATCCCCTCGATGATCAACTGGCCCGCCAAGCACGCCAGACCATGTTCCAGCGCCTCACATTGTCTGTATCGAGCAGCCCCATTTAAGCAACCCCGTTTAAACTTAGCAAGTAGACCCTTCTCACCAGCACTGCCTGACAAAACCAATGGAGAAAGATGCGAAAAGCCCCTTGATCCTGATCATTCCCTGCACCCTGTTAATGACTGTTTTTTTCAGTGTTTGGACGATCTGTGTGGTGGCGATCGCCTGTGTGGTGGCCTGGTATCTCTGGCAACAGTACCGCTGGCAACAACTCTCAATCACCCTCACCCCCGATTTCCGTCGCCTGATCGAAGCCAACCAAGGGAAAATTACCGTAGCCGACTTAACCCTTGCTACGGGCTTATCGGGGAATGATGTCCGTTGGTTTCTCGAACGCAAAGCAAAGGAGTACGCCGCCCAGGCTGTGGTTTATCAAAAAACAGGCATTGTTTATTATTTTTTGACGAGCGGTGCCCTGGGCAGTATGTTCAATGGCAGTGATCCCGAAATCCCAGAGCCAGATCCCCAGGAACCCACGCCACCACCCTTAACTCCAAAATCACCGCCAGCACCGATGATTCAAACGGAACTCGCGAAACGTTTTTCCGTACATCCCAGCACCCTCCGTAAACGCCGGGGCCGTGATAATTTTGCTGAATGGAGTCAGGCTAAAGATCCCGATAATATTTCCTGGCGCTACGATCCCAATACCCGTCAATTTTCGCCCCAGCAATAATCCTGTTCATTTTTACCCCCATAATTTAATTCATTCTCCCATGCCCGATCTGCACCAACATCGCCAACAGTTTCCTGCCCTCGCCCACAAAACTTACTTTAACTACGGTGGCCAGGGGCCGTTACCCCAGTCGAGCCTTAATGCCATCCTCGACAGTTATCACCAGGGCGATCGCCAGGGGCCTTTTTCCCTCGCCCAGGGTCAATGGGAAACGGGCATCATTCAAAAATTGCGGGGGGCGATCGCCGCTGAACTCCAGGCTCAACCCCAAAATATTGCCCTCACCGAAAATGTAACTGCTGGCTGCAACATTGCCCTCTGGGGAATCGACTGGCAACCGGGGGACGAAATCCTCCTCGGTGATTGTGAACATCCAGGCATTGTCGGCATTGTCCAGGAGATTGCGGCCCGCTTCGATGTGAAGATTCGCATCTGTCCCCTCTTCGACACCCTCAATGGTGGTGATCCTACGGCGGCGATCGCCCAACATTTAACCCCCCAAACTCGCCTCTTGGTGATTAGCCATCTTTTTTGGAATACAGGCCAGATATTGCCTTTAAAGGAAATTTGTACCCTCTGCCATAGCCAAAATATCCTGGTGCTGGTGGATGCGGCCCAATCCTTCGGGATGCTGCCCCTCGATTTGCCAGGGTTGGGGGTCGATTTCTATGCCTTTACGGGTCATAAGTGGTGGTGCGGCCCGGCTGGGGTCGGCGGACTTTATATTTCCACCGAGGCGATCGCCCAGCATCGACCGACCTTTATTGGCTGGCGGGGGGTAACCCAGTGGGAGACAACAACTGAAGTGGCCCTTGCCCAGGATGCCCGCTGTTATGAAGTCGCAACTTCCGCTTATCCTCTCTACGTTGGCTTAATGGAGGCGATCCATTTCCATCAACAATGGGGTGATACGGCCAGCCGTTATCAACAAATCTGCGATCGCAGTGCCTACTGTTGGGAAAAACTCAACGCGCTCCCCCAGGTGCAATGTCTCAAGGCTACGCCACCCGCTTCGGGGTTAGTCTCCTTTCAAGTCGATACCGCCCAAAGCCACAGTGATATTGTCAAGGCCCTCGAAGCCCAGGGGTTTTGTCTCCGGACGATCCGCTTTCCGGACTGTATCCGCGCCTGTACACACTACTTCACTACCACCGCAGACATCGACCAATTGGCGATCGCCCTCACCACCCTCACCTGAGGCTCCCAAAACCTTTTACATGAAACAGCGCTATATTTACTCATTATTGTTCCTATTACCTGGCTTCTCTGTCTCTCTACTGGGTACTTGGATCATAATGGGTACTGTCCTCGGAATACTCTGGTTATATGTCTTTGGCGACAATCCATGGCCAACGTGGATAGAGCCGTTGATATCTGTCTTGTTTTTGTTAATATTCTCTGGCTCATGGCTAACAATTACCGTAGCGGGCTACCGTGTCGGCAAAAAATTAGAGGCGAGGTCAGGGTTTAAAAGCAAACACCTTTGGCTATCTCTATGGGCAACCTTACTACCAATCGCGATTATCTTGCTCCATCAGTTGGGTAATGGCAACCTCGGCCCCAAATCTCCACAAGAACGTTGTCACGACTATTGTCGTTATCATGGCTATCTATCCAGCAGCACATCGCCACAGAACTCTGGCGGACAAACCTGTAGTTGCCTGGGACAGCATGGTGCGGTGGAAAGAATACAGCCGATTGATCAATTGCCACGCTGAAGGGCGGAAGCGGTCAAGGCAAAATCCCCAATTCCTGTAAACAGCGACGGGTAACCTCCAGGCGAGCGGAACCATCTTGGGGACTATTGATATCAATGTTGGTCGCAAAAAAGTACACATCATCGCCCCGTTCCACATAGCCCACATACCAACCGATATTCTGAACTCCGGGGTTCCCAAAACCAAACCAGCCTGTTTTGGCTCGAATCGTGTAATTGGGGGTTTGTTCAGCGATCATGATTTCCTTGACCATGGCGATCGCCTTTTCCGAAAAAGGTAATTCATTGGCATAGAGACGGCGCAAAAAGTCCACTTGACCTTGGGGGGTGATTTGTAATGTGCCATTAAGCCAAAACTGATCAATATTCTCTGGAGTGCCAATGGTTTGATTACCATAGGCGATCGCCTCGATCCACTGTTTCATCCGGTTATGGCCCGTCCGCCGTGCGAGGACTTGGTAAAACCACACCGCCGAATGTTTAAAGGCTTCCTTGAGATTCAGATCTCGATTCCACACCGGTAATTCCCGCGTAATCCCATCCCAGGTGAGCAACGCCAGCTCATGGGGAATGACTCCTGTTTCGAGGGCAATCAAGGAATTGGGAATTTTAAAAGTTGACGCGACCGGAAAGGCGGTGCGGTTGCGGTGGGCATTGTACTGAAAAGTCTGGTTGGCTTTCAGATCGTAGATTAGAATCGATCCCTCCAGCCTTAGGGCTTGGAAATGCTGCTGGAAATCAACCGTCTCCGATACTGTGGTAAGGGACGGGGGCGCTACTGCCAATCCTGGTGAATTGTTAGACAGGGTGTATATCCCCATGAAGGATAAGGAGGTTCCTATCAGCAATGCTACGGTTCGGAGGGGGATCAAGGCAGGCATAATTGCACAGGGTAATCGCTTATCACTTCATCCTAGGGCCAAAGAGTTACGTTGAATTTGGTTTCATGCCTTGTTTGTCGATGTTCCCAAAGAATCATTCAAGGCGATCGCCTACAATCAAACTTTGAAGATTCCATTGGTTTGTCGTTGCTATGAATTATCTGATCGCCGTATTCCCAGACCGTATGACCGCCGAAGAAGCCTATACCCAACTGGAAAAAGCTAAAGTTCCCACCAAAAGTCTGGCCATCGTTGGTCAAGGCTACCAAACCGCCGATGAATTTGGCTTTATCGATCCCTCTAAGCAGGGGCGCAAGCGAGCAAAATTGATGGCCTATTGGCTAATCCCCTTCGGTTTCTTTGGGGGTTTTGTCTTCGATTACATTACGGGGTTAGATACCTTCGCCTGGGCTGGTACACCGGGTAATCATATTGTTGGGGGTCTCGCTGGGGCTGTTGGCGGGGCCATGGGGAGCTATTTCGTTGGCACAACCGTTGGCTTGGCGGTGGAGAGTGGCGATGCCCTACCCTATCGCAATCGACTCAATGCTGGGAAATACCTCGTGATTTATAAATATGAGTTGAACAAATACCGCGATTTGGTGACCCGGCTCCTCCAGGAACAAAATCCGGAAAATCTCCAGGGCTATTCAGAATCTGGAGGGATGTAAGCCTCTACCATGGCCGATACGCCCCCACCCAAAAAATTAGCGGCCCTCGCTGTTGGTGAACAGGGAGAGCTTTTTGTAGAGCAGCACCTCGAAAGCCAAGGTTGGCAAATTGTCGCAACCCGTTGGCGCTGTCGTTGGGGAGAATTGGATCTGGTGGCGTTCCATGCCCAGACAAAAATTCTCGCTTTTGTAGAGGTCAAAACCCGACGACAGCACAGCTTGGATTGTCAAGGCTTACTGGCGATCACCCCCAGCAAACAACGCAAAACTATCCGGGCGGCGATGCAATTTCTCGGCAATTTTCCCCAATATGAAACCTACGGTTGTCGCTTTGATGTGGCCCTTGTCACCTACAGCAAAACTGCAACCTTTCCCCAGGATTTCCGCCTAGATACTTACTTGGAAGGGGCATTCGAGGCCGATGCGTCCTAGAATGTAGGGTGTTTTCCGTGATTCTTAAAGCCCTGTGGCGATCGCCCCATGACCACTTCTGAACTTAGCCCCACCTCCGCGCAAAATTTACCCACTGTTGGTCCCTTTACCATGTTTCGCCTGGGACTTTTTAATCTGGGCTTGGGTCTGATGGCGGTGTTGACCCTGGCGGTACTCAACCGGGTGATGATTAGTGAGCTGGATATTCCGGCGACGGTGACGGCAGGGGCTTTGGCGGTACCACAATTTATGGCCCCCGCGCGGGTGTGGTTCGGGCAACTGTCCGACAGCAAAAAGATTTTTAAGCTCCACCGCAGTGGTTATGTCTGGATTGGGACGGTGTTGTTCGGTTCGGCGGTTTTTGTGGCGGTACAAATTGTCTGGCAGTTGGCCCTAGCGGTGCGGGAAAATGGCGGCTGGGCCTGGTCTGGGGAGATGTTGCTATGGGCGATCGCCCTGGGGGCAGTGCTCGGTTTTTATGGCCTTGCCCTGAGCTCTACGTCCACTCCTTTTACGGCGCTGTTGGTGGATATTTCCGATGAAAATAACCGCTCAAAAATTGTGGCGGTGGTCTGGTCAATGTTGCTGTTGGGGGTTGTGATTGGCGGGATCAGTGGCAGTATTTTCCTCGATCAGGTGCAACAGGCCGGGGTCATCCTGGGGGCCAATGCCGGGGCAATTATCACCCAAGGGGAAAAGCTCCTGAATACGCCCATCGAAAGTTTACAGGGGCCAATTAATTCTCTCTTTCTAGTCGTGCCGGCGATCGCCTTTGGTTTGGGGCTACTCGGTATCCTTGGGATCGAACGCAAATATTCTCGCTTTAGTCGACGGACTGCCCCCACAACGCGGGAAGACCAAATCACCTTTCGGGATTCTATTAAAGTCGTCCGTAGCAGTCCACAAACAGCCATTTTCTTTAGCTTTCTGGTAACTTTTACAATCAGCCTATTTATGCAAGAAGCGGTGCTGGAGCCCTATGGCGGTGAAGTGTTTGGGATGTCCATCGGCGAAAGTACCCTGCTCAATTCCTACTGGGGGATCGGTGTTCTCGTGGGCTATAGCGTGACCGGATTTTTGGTGGTGCCGCGCCTGGGGAAAAAAAATACTGCCCGTTTAGGTTGTTTGCTCACAGCGGCTTGTTTCTTTTTAATTATTTTGGCAGGGTTCACCCAACAGCCCCAGATCCTCAGATATGCCCTCGTCCTCTTTGGGATGGCCACGGGGATCGGCACCATTGGCGCGATTAGTTTAATGCTTGATCTCACCGCCGCCGAAACCGCTGGTACTTTCATTGGCACCTGGGCGCTGGCCCAAGCGATGTCCCGGGCGATCGCCACTTTAATGGGGGGAGTCGTGTTAGATATTGGGCGGGCAATTTTTCAAACCCCCCTCTTGGCCTACAGTTCTGTTTTTGTGCTCCAAGCCGTGGGGATGTTCAGTGCCATTTTTATTCTCAATAACGTGAATATCCGCGAATTCAAAGAAAATACCAGGCAGGCGATCGCCACGATCCTCGAAGGAGAACTAGATGGCTAGACAAAGTGTCTATCTCTCGCTACCGTTAGGAAAACCATCTGAACAGTCATCGTTCCAGAACTAACCATGCGAATTCTAGTGACCGGCGGCGCAGGGTTCATCGGCTCCCATCTCATTGATCGCCTGATGACCGAAGGCCATGAAGTCATTTGCCTCGATAACTTTTACACAGGCCGCAAGCATAACCTGTTGCAGTGGATTGGCAACCCCTACTTTGAAATGGTGCGCCACGACATCACCGAACCGATCCGCCTCGAAGTGGATCAGGTTTACCACCTCGCTTGTCCTGCCTCACCGATCCATTACCAGTTCAACGCCATTAAAACCGTTAAAACCAACGTCATGGGCACCCTAAATATGTTGGGGTTAGCCAAACGGGTCAAAGCGAGAATTCTGTTGGCGTCCACCTCAGAAGTTTATGGCGATCCAGAAGTTCATCCCCAGCCCGAGACTTACCATGGCAATGTGAATCCAATTGGGGTTCGCTCCTGTTACGACGAGGGGAAGCGGATGGCGGAAACCCTGGCTTTTGATTACCACCGCTCTAATAATGTTGATATCCGTGTCGCCCGAATTTTTAATACCTATGGCCCCAATATGTTGCCGAATGATGGGCGGGTAGTGAGTAACTTTATCGTCCAAGCCTTGCAAGACAAACCACTGACGGTCTATGGGGATGGTTCCCAAACCCGGAGTTTTTGCTACGTAAGTGATTTGGTCGAAGGTTTGATTCGTTTGATGAACCGAGACTTTATCGGCCCTGTCAATTTAGGGAATCCCGATGAGTACACGATTTTGGAGTTGGCCCAAACGATTCAGAATATGGTCAATCCTGATGTTGAGGTGGTCTTTGAGCCGCTGCCCCAGGATGATCCGCGTCAACGGCAACCGGACATTACCCGTGCTAAAACCTACTTGGATTGGCAGCCGACGGTGCCCCTCAAGGTGGGCTTAGAAAAAACGATCGCCTATTTCCGCGATCGCCTCGCAGAATAATTTACGGACAACAACACTAGAAATTGCGATGAAAGTTTGTGTAATTGGAACGGGTTACGTGGGCTTGGTCACAGGGGTTTGCCTGGCGCATATGGGCCATGATGTCATCTGTATTGATAATAATGAGCAGAAAATCAAGCTCATGCAGGCGGGGCGATCGCCGATTTATGAACCCGGTCTAGCGGAACTAATGCAGCAAGAAATGGCCACCGGACGCTTGCAGTTTAGTACAGACCTCAGTTTTGGTGTCAATCATGGGGAAATTCTGTTTATCGCTGTGGGTACCCCAGCCTTGCCAACGGGGGAAAGCGACACCCGCTATGTGGAGGCCGTGGCGAAGGGTATTGGTGAACATTTACCCGCCGATAGTTACAAAGTAATTGTTAACAAATCAACGGTTCCGATTGGGTCGGGGGACTGGGTGCGGATGATTGTCCTCGATGGAGTCAAACAGAAACAAAACGGCCATACGGTGCAGTTTGATGTGGTTAGTAACCCCGAATTTCTGCGGGAAGGGTCAGCAATTTTCGATACTTTTAACCCCGATCGCATTGTTCTAGGTAGTAGCAACTCCAAGGCGATCGCCTTGATGAAACAGCTTTATGATCCCCTCATCCAAGGGCAATTTAGCGCGCCAGAACATCCCAAACCGATTCCGGTGGTGGAAACTGACCTAAATTCCGCCGAAATGATTAAATATGCCGCCAATGCTTTCCTTGCAACGAAAATTAGCTTTATTAATGAAGTGGCGAATGTGTGCGATCGCGTGGGGGCAGACATTCTCCAGGTGGCGAAGGGCATCGGCCTCGATAGTCGCATTGGCAATAAATTTCTCCAGGCAGGCTTGGGTTGGGGCGGTTCCTGTTTCCCGAAAGATGTGGCCGCTTTAGTACACACTGCCGAAGATTATGGCTACCAAGCGCAACTCCTCGAAGCGGCAGTGACGGTGAATAATCGGCAAAAATTAATCGTCGTCGAAAAGCTTCAACAGGAATTGAAAATTCTTAAGGGGAAAACCATTGGTTTGTTGGGGTTAACCTTCAAGCCAGACACCGATGATATGCGCGACGCTCCATCCCTGAAGCTGATTGCAGAACTTAATCGTCTAGGAGCACGGGTAAAAGCCTACGATCCGATTGTGTCCCAAAATGGCATTAGTCACGGTCTTTCGGGCGTATTGATTGAAAATAGCCCAGAAATGTTAGCAGATACCTGTGATGCTCTGGTTTTAGTCACAGACTGGCAAGAATTTTTGCACCTCGACTATGGACAGTTAGGCGATCGCCTCCAAAATCGGTTGATTATCGATGGCCGGAATTTCCTCGACCGAGACGCCCTCGAAGCCCTGGGGTTCCGCTATGTGGGCATTGGCCATTAAGTGTTGTAAGCTTCAAGTTGAGGTTTGTGACATCAGTTCTGTGGCGGTTTCGCGCATAGCCAGGGCAATATCCTGTAAATCCTCGCGGTTCGTGAGGTAAGTATCTAGGGCATTCATCGGATCGAGGGATTGACCAATGCCCAGTTCCGGTAGACGGGGCCGGGACAGTTGGCTCACCAATTCCGCTTGAATGGAAGCTTGGTGGGCGGCTTTGAGGGCTTTTCTGAGGGCACGTTGGTCGATGAGTTCTGTTTGTTCGGGACGAATTTTGTAGATGAGACGGACAACGGTATCGGTGATCGAAACCTGTGCAATTTCGTCGAGAATCGCGGTTTCTGGCTCGTCTACGTCGCTTACATCAATTTTGATCGTGCGGAATGCCCGGGCCGGGAGGGGCACAAATTCCCAATCCGCTTGACCTTTGCGGAGGTTGATTAAAACATAGCCCTTTGCTTCTTTTTCTTCGCTAAAATCAACCCGTTCAATACTGCCAGGATAGATGATGGGGGGATCATTGCTGGGGTTGAGGTTTTGGTGGCGGTGCACATGGCCGAGGGCTACATAATCAAGTTCGGAACGGTTCAAGAAGGCCACTGGAATATTAAAGCCTTTGCCTACAGCGAGGAAGCGCTCGGCCCCCAGGTTGGCGCGGTCGGCCATGAGATGACCCACCAGGATCGCGGGGATTTCGGGATCGAGGCGACGAATTTCTGCTTCGAGGATCGGTTCGAGTTTCTGAAGGAGGATCTGGTGGATTTCGTTGAGGGTTTTGCCTTCGGTTTGTTGCCGGGTGAGGAGGGTGGCTTGGTTCAGCCAGGGCAGGGTAATGATTTGCAGGGGGCCTTTGGGCAGTTCGAGGGTGTGGGTGCGGAGGCGATCGCCCACGATAAAACCAGGCACCGCCAGGGTGCGATAGATATTTAAACTGGCGCCCCCATTGCCTTGGGAATATTGGTCATGGTTGCCGACGACAAGCACCGCCGGGATATTGTGGGCGACGAGGCGGCGAAATTGTCCCGCAAAGGCTTCGTGAATGTAAGGGGCGGGGGTGGCATCGGGGAAGGCATCCCCAGCAAAAATAACGAGGTCTACGGGGTCGGCGATCGCCCGGTCGATACAGAGACCTAGGGTCTGCTCAAAATCTTCGAGGCGGGAATTGAGTCCGGTTTCTGGGTTCACCCGGCCATGGGAAAAACCGCTGCCCATATGGATATCGGCGAAGTGAAGAATTCTGAACATGGTGGCGGTAGTTTGGATGGCCTAATTTTTCATTTCTTACAATGGAAGGCGATCGCCCCTCCCATCACCCCCAATCATAATATGAAGCGTCACCGTGAGTCCGCCACCACTGTCTGTGAACGTCCCTCCCTCAAACGCCCCCGGCAACTGCAATGCCAGGCGATCGCCAATGATGATGTGGGTTATTTGCAAGCTTTTTTGCGGGCCGCCGGATTTTTACCCCGTTCAGCGGTGATTGACGGCATTTTTTGGGCGCACCACGGAAGCGGCGGTGCGGTCATTTCAACGGGCGAATAAATTGCCGAAAACAGGCACCGTTGATCCCCGCACCTGGCAAACCATTGAACGTTACCAACAATTATTTTTAGCTTCTCCCGCGACGGCTGAACCTCCCTCCGAACAGGCCCCAGAAGCCACTTCCCTTTTACAACAAGATCGGCCCGAAAAGCTTCTGTTGCGCCGGGGGGCTGGCTTTGAAATTTCGCCCCAACAGCAGGCCGTATATTACCTGCAAAAATTGCTGCAACGGGGTTTATTTATCCCAGAAACGGCTAAGCTGGACGGAAAGTTTGGTCGGCAAACGGAAAATGGGGTGAAGTTTTTTCAGGTGCGCCAAAAACTGGTGGCCGACGGCATTGTGGGGCTGTCCACCTGGGAAGCTTTGGAGAAATTCGTTTGGGATCAAGAGGCGATCGCCAAAAAATATGCTGATTTGCAACATTTTGCCACTGGGGACTTCCAAGCCAGTGACCGCAAATATCCCATCCTTCACTTGGGCGATGGTTTAGCGACGCCTCAACTCCACGCCTCGGTGCGCTATTTACAACGCTTGTTGCAGCGGCTGCTGTCCCTGGAGCATTTCCCCATTGATGGTCACTTTGGCCCCCAAACCGAACAGGCGGTTAAACGCTTTCAGATGATTGCAGAATTAACCATTGATGGCGTCGTTGGTGCTCAAACTTGGATGACGCTTTTGAATCAATGGGTGGAAGTTTATCTGCCCCTACGCCCCCTCAAAAGCTATGGCGATCGCCTGATTGCCTCCTTAGAAAATCATCCCCATCAGGATGCCGCCCGCAAAACGATCCCGATGCTTTTAGAAACCTGCCAACGTTGCGGGATCATTGAACCGACTCAAGTGGCTTATATTCTCGCTACGGCGGGCCATGCAGGGAATTTTGGTACCAGTCTTGTGGAGCCGACCCCAGACTCAACCCTCGAAAGTCGCCGCGATTTGGGGAATATCCAACCGGGCGATGGACTGCGCTACCAGGGCCGGGGCTTCGTAAAAATTGCGGGTCGGTTAAACTATACCCGGTGGGGCGATCGCACCGGGGTTAACCTTGTCGATCACCCAGACTTTGCTGCTGAACCTCACCTCGCGGCGAGCATCCTCGTGCTGGGGCTACGCGACGGTTCGTTTACGGGCCAAAAATTAGACGATTACCTCAATGGCGATCGCCAAGATTTTTACCATGCCCGGCGCATTGTCGCGGATCTCGATCCCGCCGCCGCAATAATTGCCCAATCTGCCATTGATTTCTTCAAGGTACTCCATTGAAACAGTTACTCAATCTTCTGATCCCCGAACCCAAAAAAGCCCAAGTGGGCCTCCCCCGTCGCCGTAAAAAAAGCAAAGTCAAAATCAAAACCGCCGCTGAAATTGCGATTATGCGGCAATCGGCGCGGATTGTCGCCACCGTCCTTAAGGAAGTGAGTGAGATCATCAAGCCGGGGATGACGACCCTCGAAGTGGATACCTATGCCGAACAGCGGATTCGCGAAATGGGCGCGACACCGAGCTTTAAAGGGTACTACGGTTTTCCCGGTTCGATCTGTATCTCGATCAACGATGAAGTTGTCCATGGCATTCCCCGGGCCGATAAACGCATCCACCAAGGGGATATCGTCAAAGTCGATACGGGGGCCTTCTTCAATGGCTACCATGGCGATTCTTGTATTACCGTCGGCGTTGGCAAAAAGATTAAACCAGAGGCCAAACGGCTAATGCAGGCAGCCGAAGAAGCGCTCTACAAAGGCATTGAGCAGGTAAAAGCAGGCAATACGCTCCTGGATATTGCCGGGGCCGTCGAAGACCATGTCCACAGCTACGGTTACCAGGTGGTGGAAGATTTTACAGGCCATGGGGTCGGCCAAGCGCTCCACGAGGAGCCATCGGTGTTTAACTTCCGTACCCGTGACCTGCCCAATGTCATCCTAGAAGCGGGCATGGTGCTGGCGATCGAACCGATTGTCAATGCCAAAACCAAGGAAACCATTACCCTCAAAGATAAATGGACGGTGATTACCCCCGATAAGTCCCTGTCGGCCCAGTTTGAACATACGGTGCTGGTGACGGAAACAGGCTACGAAATCCTCACGGATCGCGATCTGGTGTAATTACCCAAAAAGCGAAAAAACTCAATACAATGGGCGGCAATGTGTGTGGAATGTTGGTATGTTTTTTCCCTTCTTTGTTGCCCAAGCGCCGCCCCCAGTCGAAATTGTCCGTCCCCAGGAAGTACGAGTTTTACCAGGGCAGTTAGACCAAATCCCTGTGTTTAATAGCAACAGCCCAGAAAAGGTGTTGGGGGAAGGAATTCTGCTGTCCACATTTCCCGCCACTGGCAAAACCCATCCAGATGCCCACCTAGATTTTCCTTTTTCAGGCCGCTTTGATCTGTTTGCCCACCACGTCGCCCAGGGTTCCCCGGAGGATCTACGCAGTCTGCACATTGGGGCGATCGCTTACAATCCGAGCGATCAACCCGTTACCCTTTATTTTCTCAATGGAGCCAGTTATTTAAGTCAACCGGATGCCCCTTTTATTGCCCTCGATGCCCAAGTGCCGAATCCGAGGGGGAATGTTTACGCCGGGCCGGGCAGTCGGGTAATGGATAATCTGCTGCGCCGTCGTCTCCAGGAACAGTTCCCGAAGCAGTTGACCATCGCCCCCCAGAGCTACCAGATGATTTTTGATCTACCGATTCCGGTGCGGGAGTTGGAACCGCCCCTCAATGGCCGTTCGACCTACCTGGAGCTAACCAGCACTGGCCCCGTTTATGTGGCGAGTTTAGCCCTCTTTGAAAAACCTGATGGTCAAGGTGATTTCCGGCCTCCCACCCTGGCAGAATGGCAAGCGCTCTTAGAAATGGGGGAACTCTCTAGCCCCCGCGATCGCCCTCCCTCCGTTCCCGGTGCTCCAGGGGGACTAATCTATGGTCGGGTGGCTGGCGTTTCTGAAGGCAGCACTTGGAAAACCCAAATTTATGACAGTCCCACCTGGGATCTCACGATTCCTGCCCCAGGGGAAGCTTTTTCCTACGGCATTAGCACCCTCGTCGGCGGCACCCATGGCTCGGCCCAGATCCAAACGGCAGAAATGTTGCGTCGCTATCCTGATACCGCCTATGCTGCCCACGGCAACTATGGGGTGCTCTACGATTTGACCCTGCCCCTCCACAATCCCACCGAGGCAACCCAAACCGTGGCGATCGCCCTTGAAACTCCTATCAAACAAGATGTCACCGACGAGGCTTTGCGCTTTTTTGATCCCCTGCCGACGGCGACCTTTTTCCGGGGGCCAGTGCGGGTCAACTACAAAGACGATACGGGCCGTTTGCGTACCGATTATTTCCACCTCGTACAAAAGCGTGGCCAAGCCGGGGAACCCCTCGTCACCTTGGAAATGCCCCCAGGCGATCGCCGTTTAGTGAATATCCAACTGCGCTATCCTCCTGATGCGACGCCACCTCAAGTTTTAACCGTTAAAACCCAATAAAAAAGAACCATCGTCTTGATGATTCTCTTTGTTGAGCACTCAAATTGTGGTGTTATTCAGGTGAGCACTTCTTCGCGGACTAACTTATTCCAGCCCAAATCCTTGAGGTTTGTATTACGGCGTAGGGGGCGCGTGACCAGTTCGAGAATATCCCGCGCATTGGTAAAGCCGTGAATCTGGGCAAAGGTAAATTCCACTGACCACTTCGTATTGATTCCCCGCGCTTCCAAAGGATTCGCATGGGCCATGCCTGTAATCACCAAGTCCGGTTGCAGGGCGTTAATCCGTTGAATTTGGTTGTAATTGTCGGGTTTTTCGACAATTTTGGGGATCGGCGTTCCCATTTCTTGGCAGGTGCGGGCGAGGAAATCCAGTTCTGCTTTTTGGTAACGCTTGTCCATGTAGGGAATGCCAATTTCAGCGACGGTCATACCACAGCGAATTAGGAACCGGGCAAGGGAAATTTCGAGTAAGTTGTCCCCCATAAAAAAGACCGATTTGCCGCGAATGAGTTGTAGATAGTCTTCTAAACTCTCCCAGATTTGTGCTTCCCGTTCTGCCAAGCCCTGGGGTTCGATGTCCAGCACGGAGCAGATTTTTTCAACCCAGGCTCTGGTGCCGTCGGGGCCAATGGGGAAAGGAGCACCAACGAGCTTACATTTACGGCGACGCATCAGGGTAGTGGCAGTGCGGCTGAGAAATGGATTCACTCCCGCCACGTAATAGCCTTCTTGCACAACGGGTAATTCTGTATAGAGCTTGGTGGGGAGCCAACCAGAGACTTTAACGCCCTGTTTCTTCAGTTCGTGTTCTAGGTTTGCCGCCACGGGATCGGGTAAAGAGCCAAACAAAATTAAGGGATGATGCTCTTTTTGTTCTGTGGCCACAGGGGGCGCGTCTTCTTTTTTTTGAGGCCCAAATTCAAAAGTTTTTGGAAGCGAGTGGCGGCAGCAGCATCTTCTTCTTTTTCTTTTGCTGGGGCCGGGGGTTCGCTGGGACAACGGTTCGCCATTGCTGCGAGGACGGTATCTTCGCCTTGGGTGAAAGCATAATCTAGGCCATTGGCACGGGCGACTACGATGGGAATGCCGATTTCTTCTTCGAGGCGCGGCGAAAAGCCTTCGAGATCCATTTTGATAATCTCGGTGGTGCAGGTACCGATAAAGACAATCACGCTGGGATTGCGATCGCGCTTGATTTGTAGACAGAGCCGTTTGAGTTCGTCGTAATCGTTGAGTTGGGCAGAAATATCACCCTCTTCGAGTTCGGCCATGGCGTAGCGGGGTTCGGCGAAGATCATCACGCCCATGGCATTTTGTAAGAAATAGCCGCAGGTTTTGGTGCCGATGACTAGGAAAAAGCTATCTTCAATTTTCTGATAAAGCCAAGCGACGCAACTGATCGGACAAAAGGTGTGATAATTGCCTGTTTCGCAATCAAAGGTTAAGTTCGGGGTTTCTTGAGCAACGGTCATAAAAATTTTCCTAAATAGATTTGCAAACAGTTTTGGCAATGGTGAATTAGAAATGGGGTGACACGATTGTTGCTCAGGGGATGCCCTCCAAAGAAATGAAGGGCAAACGGTGAGAAATTATTCGGTGGGTAAAACGGTTGGGCTTGGGGGCGTAATCATTGGTTTTGCTGCCGCTCCTTTTTCCTCTAGGTTTCGGAGTTCCAAGAGTGGGTCAAAGTTTAGCCCTAAAACATCAACAATCGTGTCAAAATTCGCTTCAACTAAAGAAAACAGATAAAGACTTTCGGCGAGGCGGGGTTCCTTGGCGCTGATGGCACCGAGAATCACGGAACCTTGGGGGCGGCGGCCACCGTCGGGGGTCGCCACAGATTCGCCACGATCCATCAGGATATTTAGCCAGTCTTGGTTATTTTCAAAATAATCTAGCCATTTGGTTTTGATGCTGGGTTTAATTTGCTCGAAAAAGCTCACAATATTTACTCTCCTCGTAAATCCACTGCAAGGGTTGTTTGACATTGGCGATCGCCTTTTTTGATCATTAGTGCCGTTTAGGGCGATCGCCTCTATTTTGAAGCAAAATTTAACCCATGAGGACGATCCAGGTGAACGATTGTCGGATCAGCGATTTCGAGACCAAGCCCAGCATCCTCTGGCCTAGACCATCATTAGATCCAGCTCATCCTCCTGGGCCTTTTCGACGGGCGGATTGAGATAATAATCCGAGAGCAAACTAAACAATTCCCGATCCGAAGCTTCGCTGGGCACAACTCCCTCTGGAGCCGCTAAGACTTGATCGGCAATATTGAGATAAAAATCACAGACATAATCCAACATCGAGTCCCCTTCTGCCATCTCAAAGAGGGTCTTTCCCTTCACCCGCGACACCCGGATATCTTCGATGAGGGGCAACACTTCCAGCACGGGCATCGGCACATGGCTTACATATTTTTCGATCAAATCCCGCTTCGAGGTGCGGTTCCCAATCAAGCCAGCCAGCCGGAGGGGGTGCGTCCGCGCTTTTTCTCGCACAGAAGCCGCAATGCGATTCGCCGCAAACAATGCATCAAAGCCATTGTCCGTCACGATCAAACAGTAGTCTGCGTAATTGAGTGGTGCCGCAAAGCCCCCACAAACTACGTCTCCCAACACATCGAACAAAATCACATCGTATTCATCGAAGGCATTGAGTTCTTTCAGGAGTTTGACCGTTTCCCCGACCACATAACCGCCGCAGCCTGCCCCAGCCGGAGGCCCGCCTGCTTCCACGCAATCAACGCCGCCATAGCCTTTGTAAATAACATCCTCCGGCCAAATGTCTTCGTAGTGAAAATCTTTTTCCTGGAGAGTATCGATGATCGTCGGGATCAAAAAGCCCGTCAAAGTGAAGGTGCTGTCATGCTTAGGGTCACAGCCAATTTGGAGAACCTTTTTACCGCGTTTGGCGAGGGCGACGGAAATATTACAACTGGTGGTAGATTTGCCGATGCCACCTTTGCCGTAAACCGCGAGGGTCATTGTCATGGGATTGCGTGCTCCTAAAAAATTCCGTTAGCTGCATTATTGGCAATCCTTGGGGGAATGGAAAGGCGCGACTGTTTGGGATCTAGCATTCAAACAGACTTATAGAGACTTGGAAGCTTTTATAGACATTCAAAAGTTTAAAAGTCAGTAAAAATCTCTAAATATTTTACAAAGATAATATTTATGTCTTTAGTTTATATAAATAAAGACAATACACAAAAAATAGATTTACAAATAAACCTGAGTATAAATGCGGGTTCTATCCAAAAAGGCGATCGCCAAATCTGATGCCCCCACACAATCCCCGCAGTAGGTGAATCGCCTTCCATAGACGAAAGCCAGCTTCTGTCTTTTGTAAAATCTAAGATTCAAAACAATGTTTGTGGCAACGATCCTTCTGGACTACCCCAGGCATTTGCTAACGAAACGTAAATTTTTCGCTGTTTGATACAAAACGCAACCTTGCCAAATATTAGGCAATAAAAAAGACGACCACCTCACGGGGCAGAACGTCTATCTCACTGGACGGCGATCGCCTCACACAAACGTCGTAGAGTACTAAGTTGCCGTCATGTTGAAACGTGGAAAAGGCCAAAAAAAATTTAGGTGATGCGCTGTACCGATTTCAGGGCAAATCCCCGTTGTTTTAATTGGCTACTGAGGGCAATTTCATTTTCGACGCGATCGACGAACATCACCCCATCGAGATGGTCAATTTCATGCTGAATCACCCGGGACAACAGGCCAGAAGCTTTGATACGTTTGGGTTTACCTTGTTCATCTCGGTAACTTACTTCAATTTCATCGGGGCGAATGACATCTAAGTGAACCCCAGGAATGCTGAGACAGCCTTCCTCAAAGGGACAAAGCTGTTGTCCAAATTTTTTGATTTCAGGGTTGATTAAAACCAGTGGTTCATTGGCCGGATTTTCTGGATCGGTATCAATGACGATTAAACGCTTATTAACACCAACTTGGGGCGCAGCCAGACCGATTCCCTGGGAAGAATACATGGTTTGCAGCATTTCCTTCGCCAGGGTGCGGATTTCGTCATCCACTTTGGCGATGCGTTTTGCTTTTTGGCGTAGCACTTTGTCGCCGAGGTAATGGAGTTCTAAGGGAGGAGTATCTTGCTTTCCTTTTTCGACAGATATACCAACAGTCATAAATTTTCTAAAGTTTTAGGGTAACGACAATTTTTCTTGATATCATGTGCTTCCATTTTAACAAGGATTCCTATGGCTTCCTGTAATTGGCGGATTGCGGAGTTACCCGGCCTGAGCAAAGAACAACAGACCCAACTCGCCGCCCAAGGGATTCGCACCACCCATCAGCTTTTGTTAGCTACTCGCACACCCCAGGCAAAACAACAGTTAGCCCGTCGCCTCAAAATTCATCCCAATTACGTTTTGAAATGGGTGGCCCTGGCGGATCTGGCGAGAGTACCGAGTATTGGCACACAATATTGCGGCCTAGTATTGCACAGTGGCGTGGCATCGGTAAATCAGCTTGCCCAAACATCCTTTTCGCGACTCCACCAAAATATTATGAAGTTACAGGTGGCAAATCTCCAGCGCAAGGATTTGGCGCCGCCCCTGGGGTTGGTCAAGCAATGGGTGACAGAAGCACGACAGTTCCTTTAGACATTGGACTAGGGCTTTGCTTTGGGAGGAAAAACACTGCAACCCAGAATCATTAAGCCTTGTGTGTTCTTAATCGGGTTTTAAAATTGCACCTCTTAAGATCGAAGTGGTGAGATTGATTTGGGCATAAATGATGCAGCCACCCCAAACACAAAGTTTTGGCGATTGGGCACATAAGGCGATCGCCAAGCATTACAAAAAAATCCTCAGCCACGAAGCGGGGGTTTTAGCTGACCGTGATCCGGAAGAATTGCACCAAATGCGGGTGGGGATGCGGCGCTTGCGGAGTGTGTTGTTGGGGTTTGCCCCTGCCCTGGTTTTACCGGAAGCTCTGACCCCGAAACAGGTGGGCCGTTATGGTCGGGTTTTGGGGAAGTTGCGGGATGTGGATGTGATGACCCTGACTTTTCGGGAGCGATATCTGCCCCAACTGCCGACCGTTGAAGTCACAATTCTCGAAATTGCCCTCAAAAAATTAGCCAAGCGTCGTCAAAAACAACTGACTAAGGTGCGGAAATTTCTCAACTCGGCCCGTTATGGGGAATTCAAAGGGGCGACCCAGGCCTGGTTAGATCAACCCCAATATCAGGCGATCGCCTCGGTGGATATTCAACTGATCTTGCCGGATTTACTCTTGCCCCAACTCAGCGAACTGTTGCTCCATCCCGGTTGGTGGGTCGGTTACAGTCCGAAGAAGCTTTCCAAAAAACAATTAGAAACGCTTTTTGCAACCGACAGCCCAATTCTCCATGACCTCCGCAAGGCCGCCAAGCGATCGCGCTACACCATGGAAATTTTTGCGCCTTTTTATGGCGAAGATTATGCCGATCAGCTCCAGGCGATTAAGAAAGTCCAAACCCTCATCGGTTTGCTCCAGGATGATGCAGTGCTGCAAGCATTTCTAGAAAAAGCCCTCGGTAAAACGTTTGATCAGGAGTTACCTACCCTCTGTGAGATTTTCCACGATAATCGCCACCAGACTTGGCACCAGTGGACAAAACTCCAGCACCAATTTCTCGACGCCGAATACCGCTATCAACTACACCAAACCCTCTGCCAACCGCAGCCTAGGCCACCCGTCGCTCAAAAATCAACGTCGAACTAACCCATTCACCCCGGTCATTGTAATTGCGCATGATCCGTTGTCGTTCGTTGTCGCTGACGAGCCAACCTGCTTCCACAAAAAAAGCTTGCCGCTGGGCCAATTGGGGCGGCACATTCATCGAAGCCCCATCGGGTAATAGCACCAGATTGCGGGGCGTACTGCCTTCCGTGAAGCGGATTGTGTTGCCTTGGATCTGTCCTTTAGAGGCGATGGCTTGGTGTTCTAATTCGAGGGTCTGGTGGAGATAATCGCCTTCTTTGCTGAGGGTTAAGCGGCTCTGGTGCATCTTGGGGGGATCGAGATCGGGGGTGTAAACGTGGTATTCCGCTTCCCAGGTACCCAAAAGTTGTTCCACAGTCAGTGGTGGTCGTTCCTGGGCATTGCTTCCCTCGCGAAATTCTCGGATAAAGACCAATTTATTGAAGGTAAAGGCATCGCCATACATTTGCACCATCCGCATCCGGCGATCGCCTTTGATAAATCCATATTCGGCGATGAACGATGAGATGGACGAGAGACACATGGAACCTTTCGAGAAAGACCCCGTATCGAAAAACATCGTGTGCCGCCCCAATCCGGTAAACTCCTGGGACATATTGCTGGTGGGTTCGCTGTCATAGCCGCCATTTTCAAAGCGCCGCAGGGTAAACAGCACCTTATCCCGGTTCCCGTCGATGAGTGATAGGGTCAAAATAGAGGGGACTTCCGTGGTGATCTCGCCATCTAGATTGACCCCCGCAAAGGAACCGCGCCAGTTCCCCAGATTTTTTAGAAAATTTTCCCACTGACTGGCCATCGTTATGTTTCCCTGACTAAACTGCACGGTCTTCTATTGTGCCGGAGAAAGAAAAGGGAAAGCAACTCCATCATGGATCCATGCGGGAAGGTCAAGGTTAACAATGCTTCAGCATGGCTCTAATCCCTTCGCCTAATGTAAGACATTATCCCCTTGATTTAATTACTTTTAGTTGCACCTTAACTAAAAAATATTTGACTAAAAAACAACAATAAAATCACGAAAAATAGTCTTTACAAAATCTAAAATTAAACTTTGCTTAGTTTCTTTTTAACTCAATCAATTCTCTTTCCATTGTATCGTTGGGGTCGTGGTATTAATCAAATAAATATTAGGTAATGAACTTAAATAGTGGTGTGAAAAGCTTAGTGGCATCAATGGTGAAGCCCAAGCTACAAGCTAGTTTCAAGTTAGCTCTCTTATCGACTCTTGCCGGCCTTCCATTGGGCACGCTAATCTTTCCGCCCCAAGCGATCGCCCAAAACGCAACCATTCGAGGTGAAGTTGTTTTCACATTAACGGATCTCGCCGGTGCAGAAATGCTCGCTGTCACAAAAGATGGTCGCCACGCCCTTGTGGTCGGCGCAAAAACAGCGACCTTAGTGGCGATCGAAGATAATGCCTTAACCGTCGAAGGGACTTGGACCCTAACGGATGAATTTTTGCCCGCAGGTTCTGCGGACGCCGAACTCACTGGAGTTTCCATTAGCCCAGACGGGGCCTTCGCACTCATCGGGGTCAAAGACGCAGATGACGCAAATCTGGATACCTTTGACGAAATGCCAGGCAAGGTCGTGGCCCTCTCTCTCCCCGATCTAGAACCCCTTGGGCACGTAACTGTAGGTCGCGGCCCAGACTCCGTGGCGATCGCCCCGAACGGTCAGTTTGCTGCCGTCGCCAATGAAGATGAAGAAAACGAAGAAGATCTGACGAACCTAGAAAATGGCGCTGGAACCGTTTCGATCATTGATCTCCGACGTGGCCCCAATCGCATGACCCAGATCGAGGTGCCCATTCCCCCCGACAATATTCCCTTTTTCCCCCACGACCCACAGCCTGAGACGGTTCGCATCGCGGCTGATAGCTCTTTTATTGTCGCCACACTACAAGAAAATAATGCTGTCGCTCGCATTGAAATTCCCTCTCCTTTACCCAGACGTCTAACCCATGATATCTTTTCGGTGCAAAACTTTGATGTCGGCGTTCGTACGGGTTTCGGTTTAGTTCAAGATAAAGTTGAAGAAGGAAGCTGTCGTTCTGGCAGCTATGACCTATCCCTCAGACAAGAATTTACCTCTGCCCGTGAACCCGATGGCATTGCCATTACCCCAGATGGTCGCTACTTTGTCACTGCCGATGAAGATAATTTGACCAATGTCAATAACCAGTCCTACGAAGGAATTCCCTTAAGTCCCCATGGTACCCGCAGTATTAGTGTCTTTGACGCAACCACGGGTGAACTTTTGGGAGATAGCGGCAATTCCATCGAAGAAAGCATCATTGCCCTCGGCTTGCCCCAGCGCTGTAACAGCAAAGGCCCGGAACCTGAGGTTGTTTCTGTTGGTGTTGTAAATGGTCGTACCCTAGCATTCGTGGCGATCGAGCGTTCAGATGCGATCACAATCCATGACATTTCCAACCCTAGAAATGTTCAGCTACTCGATACTGTCGTTCTCAACCCTGATGTTGTTCGGGCCGATCAAGAGGCTGGGTTTGAGCCAGAAGGGATTGAATTTATTCCTGCAACGAATCAAGTGATTGTCTCCAACCCAGAAGGCAACGCCATGAGCTTGGTAAACATCAATGTGATGCCACGCTAGGCTTTTTCTTGCGTTGAGTTGACGTAAATAAATTCTAGAAACTTAAAACCCTGTGTTAGCTTCTAAGCTTTTAACACAGGGTTCATTTATGAAGATGAATTTCAAAGGCGTGTGAACTACCCCGCCGCAAGCAGCGGAGCTTCCTACCCAAAGAACAGCTTTTTATTCCGAGGAATAGCGAGTCTTAATATTCTGGCGATAGGCTGACTCCCCAGTTCCTGAGGGCAAAGCTCATGGTCACAAAAAATACTTTGTATGTGTCTAGCTTGGTTTTCGCTATCTGTTGCCATGTCAACACCATGATTATAGAGGATTACGCCCCAAGGGGCGGGGATTTCAACCCATTGCCTTTAAATAAAAGTCAAACGTTCATCTTTCACATCGACTGTAATGGCACTGCCTGCTTTAAATTCACCCTTGAGAATCCCTTTGGCGATCGCCGTTTCGACATATTTCTGGACGGCCCGCTTGAGGGGTCTCGCACCATAGACCGGGTTATAGCCCACCTCGGCAATGAAATCATAGGCTTCTGGGGTGAGTTGAATACTGATCTTTTGTTCGGCGAGACGTTCAGCGAGGCGATTCACCTGAAGTTGAACAATGGAGCGCAGTTGATCCTTTTGTAGACCATGGAAAATAATCAGTTCATCGATGCGGTTGAGAAATTCCGGCCGGAAGTTCGCATTCATCGCCTCCATTACCCGATTGCGCATTTCCTCGTAACGGGCATCATCCCCGGCAATATCGAGGATAAATTGGGAACCGATATTACTGGTCATGATGATCACCGTGTTTTTAAAGTCCACTGTCCGCCCCTGGGAATCGGTCAAACGGCCATCATCCAGGATTTGCAGCATCACATTAAACACATCGGCATGGGCCTTTTCAATTTCGTCAAAGAGAATCACCGAGTAGGGACGGCGGCGAATTGCTTCCGTTAACTGGCCCCCTTCTTCATAGCCCACATAGCCTGGAGGCGCTCCCATTAAACGGGAAACGGCGTGTTTCTCCATGTATTCGGACATATCGATCCGCACGAGGGCTTCTTCGGTATCAAAGAGAAATTGGGCAAGGGCTTTGGCAAGTTCCGTTTTCCCGACCCCCGTCGGCCCCAGGAAAATAAAACTGGCGGTGGGCCGGTTGGGATCGGCAAGTCCGGCACGCGATCGCTGGATCGCTTCGGCAACGGCGGTAACGGCTTCTTCTTGGCCGACAACCCGACGGTGGAGTTCTGCTTCGAGGTGGAGCAGCTTTTCTTTTTCCGATTCGATTAATTTACTAATCGGGATACCTGTCCATTTTGAAATGATTTCAGCGATATCCGACTCGATCACTTCTTCGCGCAGCAGAGATTCTCCAGTTACCTGTTGGGCCGCGAGATTGCTCTCGATATCTTTGATTTTCTGTTGCAGTTCCGTCAACTTCCCGTAGCGCAACTCTGCCGCCTTATTGAGGTCATAATTGCGTTCGGCCTGTTGAATTTCTAGGTTGGTTTTATCGATTTCCTCCTTGAGAAAGCGAATTTTGTCGATAAATTCTTTTTCCGATTGCCACTGGGCGTTGAGTTGGGACTGCTCTTCCTTAAAATTGGCCAGTTCTTTTTCCAGCTTGGCGAGCCGCTCGAGGGACACTTCATCTTTTTCCTTTTGGATGGAGAGTTTTTCCATTTCCAACTGGAGAATTTTCCGGTCAATTTCATCCAGTTCTTCTGGCTTGGAGGTGATCTCCATCTTCAGTTTGGCTGCGGCTTCGTCCACCAGATCAATCGCCTTGTCCGGTAAAAAGCGATCGCTAATGTAACGGTTGGAGAGCATCGCGGCAGCAACGAGGGCTGTATCAGCAATTTTGACCCCGTGGTGCACTTCGTAGCGTTCCTTCAGACCCCGCAGAATCGAGATGGTATCGACCACATTGGGTTCGTTGACCATCACCGACTGGAAGCGCCGTTCCAGGGCCGCATCTTTTTCGATGTATTTACGGTATTCATCGAGGGTCGTCGCGCCAATACAGCGCAGTTCACCCCGGGCGAGCATCGGTTTAAGCAGGTTCCCGGCATCCATTGCCCCCTGGGTCGCCCCAGCACCGACAACGGTGTGGATTTCGTCGATAAAGAGAATAATTTGCCCTTCGGAGTCGGTGACTTCCTTTAAAACAGCTTTGAGGCGTTCTTCAAATTCGCCGCGATATTTTGCCCCAGCAATGAGTGACCCCATATCCAAGGCGATCAAGGTGCGGTCTTTTAGGGATTCGGGGACATCACGGTTAACGATCCGCTGGGCTAATCCTTCGGCGATCGCCGTTTTCCCGACCCCTGGTTCCCCGATCAAAACCGGATTATTTTTCGTGCGGCGGGAGAGAATTTGAATCGTGCGGCGAATTTCATCATCGCGACCAATGACCGGGTCTAGTTTGCCGTTGCGGGCGAGACTCGTTAAATCACGGCCATATTTTTCTAAGGATTCGTATTTCCCTTCCGGGTTTTGGTCGGTCACCTTTTGATTACCTCGAATTTGCGTAATGATCGTCTTTAATTTATTTTCTGTGAGGTCAAATTCTTTGTAGAGATTTTTGCCAAAACGGTCATCTTTGGCATAGCTCAAGATTAAATGTTCAACGGAAATAAAGTCATCCCCAAAGGATTTTCGGTGTTGATCGGCGCGGTCTAAAAGGAGGTCTAAACTCCGCCCTAAATAAACCGATTCGCTCGGTTGGGATATTTTCGGTTGCTGGGCAATAAAGGTTGCGGTGCGGTCTCGCAATTTGGCGAGGGGAATCTCTGCTTTGGTAAAAATACTTTTCGCGAGGCCGTCTTGCTCTAGCAGTGCCTGTAGCAGATGTTCAGATTCGATCTGCTGCTGCTGATTTTGTTTGGCAAGATCCGGCGTTTGGGCGATCGCCTGCCAGGCTTTTTCGGTAAATTGATTCGGGTTAGTGGGTTGCATAGGACAGAACAATAAATATTAAGATAAAGTCCCATCGCTTCTCCGAAAAGAAACCCTAGAACTTACCCATTTATTGTATTTTTGTCTGGAGAATTTGACAGTAGGGGAATCCGTCTCGAAAAGTTCAGGTTCCCCATGGCCAAAAAGCATTTTTTAAAAATGGCTCACCGAATTATTTCCCGGCATCAACACCCAGGGTAAGACCTAAGCATTGAGGGCCGCCAGGAGTTTTTCGCCCATGCCTTTACAACCCAGGAGAGTCATGCCCTCGGACATAATGTCGCCGGTGCGGAAGCCTTGATCGAGGACCGTTTGTACCGCTTGTTCGATTTTGGCTGCTGCTTCTGGTTGGTCAAAAGAATAGCGCAACATCATCGCCGCACTGAGCACCATCGCCAGAGGATTCGCCTTATCCTGGCCAGCAATATCCGGCGCAGACCCATGGACTGGCTCGTAAACCCCAGGGCCATCCGCCCCCAAACTAGCCGAGGGCAACATCCCGATACTCCCCGTAAGCATGGCGGCCGCGTCGGAAAGAATGTCCCCAAATAAATTCCCTGTGACAATGGTGTCAAACTGCTTGGGAGCGCGGATAAGCTGCATGGCGGCATTATCCACGTAGAGATGGGACAGTTCCACATCGGGATAATTTTCGGCCATTAGATTCAGGCGATCGCGCCATAGTTGCGACACATCCAGAACATTCGCCTTATCCACAGAACAGAGACGTTTACCCCGTTTTTGGGCAATTTCAAAGGCGACTTTCGCAATGCGATCCACTTCCGATTCGTCATAGACCATGGTATTGAAGCCCCGTTTCTCGCCCGTTTCTAAAGTGACGCTGCCTTTGGGCTTCCCGAAATAAATACCGCCAGTAAGTTCCCGCACCACCATGATATCGACCCCTTCAACCACGTCCCGCTTCAGGGTAGAGGCATCAATGAGCTGGGGCAAAATCGTGGCCGGACGCAAATTTGCAAACAGACCCAGGCCCGCCCGCAAACCCAATAGACCCGTTTCTGGCCGTTGCGCCCGGGGCAGGTTATCCCACTTGTAGCCACCAATGGCCGCAAACAATACCGCATCGCTGGCTTTACAAGCATCTAGGGTCGCTTGGGGGAGGGGTTCCCCGGTGGCATCAATGGCCGCGCCCCCCATCAAAGCTTCGGTAAAAACAAACTCTAGATCAAATTGTTGGCCAATGGTTTTTAAAACGTCCACTGCCACGGCCAAAATCTCGGGGCCAATGCCATCGCCAGGGAGGAGGGTGATCCGGTATTGCTGGGTCATAGGAGGGTGTTGATCTAGATATTTTTGCAACTGTTTATGATAGCGGGTTTTGGGCGGCCCCAAGGGGCAAATGTTAAACTAGAGACGTTATTTGACCCGGTGTGTCGCCCTGTGAATCGCTCCAATTCTTCCGGTGTTCTCTACCTCTTTATTACTTGTCTCGTCTGCTTTTTATTGCTCTGGATTTTGCGGGGGTTTGGGGTGCCGCCCTTTACGCTACTGCCGGGGGGCATTATCAATATCATGTTGCTCCTGACGCTCCTTTCTGGGATCCTCTATGGGCTGGAGTGGACAAAGAATTACTAACAAACCATGGCAAGATTAATCGTCGTTGGGGGTGGTGCGGCGGGTTTTTTTGGGGCGATCGCCGCTGCCCGGACGAACCCAAAGTTAGAGGTGATTATCCTCGAAGCGGGTAAAACATTTCTCAGTAAAGTGAAAATCTCTGGGGGCGGCCGCTGTAATGTCACCCACCATTGCTTTGATCCCGTGGAATTAGTCAAGGCCTATCCGAGGGGCCAGCGGGAATTACGGGGTGCCTTCAGTCAGTTTCAACCCCAGGACATGATTGCTTGGCTCAAGGCCGAAGGGGTCAAGCTCAAAACCGAAACCGATGGACGAATGTTCCCGGTGACGGACGATTCCGAAACAATTATTCGCGCCTTTCTCGCAGCGGCAACCCAGGCAAAGGTTCAATGTCGCACCGGGGCTGTTGTGCAAAGCATTGTTAAAGATGAAACAGGACAATTTCAGGTGAATCTCAAGGGAGGCGATCGCCTTTTTGCCGACTACATCTTATACATCTTATTAGCAACGGGCAGTCACCCTTCTGGCCACCGTTTCGCTGCCGCCCTGGGCCACAAAATTATTCCACCGCAACCATCGTTATTTACGTTTCAGATTAATGATCCCCGACTTCAGGGGCTAGCTGGAGTGAGTGTGCCCAAGGCCATTGTGAGTATTAAGCTAGATGCCAAGAAAAAACTCGCGCAAACGGGGCCACTCCTGATCACCCATTGGGGCCTCAGTGGGCCAGCGGTTTTAAAACTCTCGGCTTGGGGGGCGCGCGCTTTAGCCGAACACCGTTACACAATGCCCCTCACGGTCAACTGGCTCCCGGACATCAATCCGGAAACCCTCCGTCAAGACATCCAAACTTTTAAAACCCAACATCCCAAAAAGAAAATTACAACCCTCGCCCCAGTGGATATTCCCAAGCGTCTATGGCAAAGTTTGACCCAAGCTGCGGGGATCAGCCTCGATCAAAATTGGGCGGATTTATCAAAGAAACAATTAAATGTTCTCTGCCAAGAATTAACCCAGGGCCAATACAACATCCAAGGGAAAGGCGTTTTCAAAGAAGAATTTGTCACCTGTGGCGGCGTTTCCCTCAAGGAAGTGAACTTCAAAACCCTCGAAAGTCGCCGTTGTCCTGGCCTCTTTTTCGCCGGGGAAGTGCTCGACATCGATGGAATTACGGGGGGCTTCAATTTCCAGAGTGCTTGGACGACCAGTTGGCTCGCGGGTCAGGCGATCGCCAAAAATATTCATTAAGATCACAACAACCTCATTCTTTTTTAAACCATGGTCCAAGCCGCGCCTCACCCCCAGCACATGACCTTTACCGACCTTGCCCAGGCCGCAATTCAGTTTATTCGGCAGCAGGGTTGTGAGTACGGCGAAATTCGTCTTTGTACCTACCGTAAGCAGCGACTCTGGGCCCAGGATCGTTCCCTCAAGCGCCTCAGTGATAATGTGAGCGCTGGTTTTGGGGTGCGGGTCCTGTGGCAGGGAGCCTGGGGATTTGCCGCGAGTTACCGGCGGACGACCGCAGAGATCGTGCGCGTTGTGCAGTTGGCCATCGATACTGCCAAAGGCAGTCGCCTCAGCCAACGAGAACCGATTCGTCTGGTGCCAGTGCCGGCCTACCGCGATCGCTACGAAACGCCAATTCAAATCGATCCCTTTGCTGTGTCCCTTACGGAAAAAACAGACTTACTGCTCGATTTAACGGATCGGTTCTTGGGCCATGATCCCCAGATTAAAAAAGCCTATGCTTATCTGAGCTTTACCCAAGAGGACAAAATTTTTGCGTCTACGGAAGGGTCGTTAATTGAACAACGACTCTATCGCAGTGGCGCTGGGATGGGCTGTACGGCTGTGGCCAATGGGGACGCCCAAGGTCGTAAATATGAGCGATCGCCTTTGAACCTCGGCTACGAACACATCGAACCGGAAACCCTCCGGAACAATGTCGCGCGCGTCGCCCAGGAAGCCATCGAAAAAGTCCATGCCCCCGCAGCACCCAGCGGTGAAACCACCTTGATCCTCAAACCCAGTCATCTCTGGCTGCCGATCCACGAATCCGTCGGCCATCCCACGGAATTAGACCGGGTCTATGGCTATGAGGCGAATTTTGCCGGGACAAGTTTTGCCACGACGAACCATCTAAACCAGTTGCAATACGCTGCCCCTTGGGTCAACTTCAAAGCCGACCGCACCCAACCCGGTGGCCGCAGCACCGCTGGCTATGATGACGAAGGAGTCAAGGCCCAGGAATGGTACGTGGTTAAAGATGGCATTTTGACGGATTATCTCACCGACCGGGAAACCGCCCACCGCCTTGGTCGTCCGGAAAGTAACGGCTGTGCCTTTGCCGACAGTTGGGCCAGTGTCCCCATGGTACGGATTCCGAATCTCGGCCTCGAACCTGGGGAAGCAGGGGGCGATCGCACGGCAACCCTCGCGGACATGATCGCCGATACCAAAGATGGTTACCTCATCGATGGGGATGATACTTTTTCCATTGACCAACAACGGCGGAATTTCCAGTTTGGCGGCAATGGCGTCTGGCGGATTAAAAATGGCCAGCTTCAAGGCATGGTCAAAAATCTCACCTACCAGAGCATGACCACAGAATTTTGGAATAAAGTCGAGGCGATCGCCCCGGCCTCAGAATTAGAACAGCGCGGCACCGATATGTGCGGCAAAGGCGAACCGATGCAAATTGCCCAAATGACCCACGCCTGCGTCCCCATCCGGGTGGGGAACATCACCATTGGTCGTTAAGCCGACGAAATTACGCCGGACGTCGTGGGTAAACGATCAAGGTCAGCCCACGCTTTGGCTTACTTTTGTCAAGGAATTTCGACATCTGCCTTTGATTTTAGGTATTTATGCGGGGAAACAACACCTGCTAAGATTTGTAAAATATGACTTGCAATTTTCCTGGCTTTTTAAAAACCAGCACTCCATAATCTATGGCTGAAAGGGTGCAAAAAATTCTCGCCCGTTGGGGCATTGCGTCACGGCGGGGAGCAGAAAAACTCATTCTCGCTGGACGGGTGACCCTCAATGGCAAACCCGTTCAATTGGGTGATCAAGCGGATCCAGAAGGCGATCGCCTCTGTGTTGACGGTAAACCCCTCAAGGCGACCGAACGCCCGCGACATTACTATTACCTGATCCACAAACCCAAGGGGGTGGTTTCCACCTGCGCTGATCCCAAGGGACGATCGACGGTTTTAGATTTGCTGCCCCCTCCGCTCCGACAGGGAAAGGGAATCCATCCCATCGGCCGCCTCGATGCCCAATCGACAGGGGCGTTGCTGCTGACCAATGACGGTAATTTCACCCTGGCCCTGACTCACCCCCGCTACCACATTCCCAAAACCTATCGCGTTTGGCTCAAGGGGAAAGTACCAGAACATGTCCTCGATCAGTGGCGTCAGGGGGTAATGTTGGGCGATCGCCGTACCTTGCCCACCCAAATTCACCTCAAAACCATTACCCAAGATAAAACCTGTATTGATATCATGCTTACCGAAGGGCGCAACCGCCAGATCCGTCGGGTCGCTGAACAGCTCGGTTTTCCTGTGGTAAAACTCCATCGTCTCGCCATTGGTAGCCTACACTTGGGCGATCTGCAACGGGGTCAAGCCCGTCCCCTAACGAAAGCGGAGATCAAACAGCTCCGATCCCAATATAATTCTAATTTCCCATTCCATTCATCCGCCCCAGTCCGGGAGTACCAAGCATGAAGGAGACAGCGATCCATTCCCCCATCCCCCAGCAAGAATACCTCGCCCAAATTGGTGTCCAGTTGCAGCAACAACGCCTCGCCAAAGACTGGTCCCTCGCCTTTGTGTCCCGTAAAACGAACATTCGTCGGGCACTCCTTGAAAATATTGAAGCGGGTCGCCTAGAGCAACTCCCAGAACCGGTTTATCTCCAAGGTCTCCTGCGTTGCTATGCGGAATGTCTTGGCCTCGATGGCACGGCGATCGCCCAGGAATTTCCCCAAGCCGAAACCCAGAACCGTTGGCATATTCCCCGCTGGAGCCAATTTATTTACCATTTCCAGTTGCGGCCGAGTCATCTGTACCTTGCCTATTTGTTGATCATTGTTGCCACGGTGCAATCCCTGGGCAACATCGTCCGTAACCAAAACCCCAGTCTGACGCCCCAACTTGATCCAGCCCTCCTAGAGAGCACAACCCCAGCCCGCCAGGAACGTAACACAGCCCAGACCACAGCACTATCCCCGTCAGTCACCGCCCCGATCGACTCCAATAATAATGGGGCAGATGTACCAGAATCCGTGGTGGTGGATATTCGCGCCCAGGAAATGGCCTGGATGCGCGTCGAAATCGATGGTCAAACGGCCTTTGAAGGCACCCTCGCCAAGGGCACCCAAAAACAATGGATCGCCGATGAAAGTGTGCGCGTCCGTTCTGGCAATGCAGGGGCCGTTTATATCACCATCAACAACCAGCAACCCCACCGTTTAGGGGAACCCGGTGCCGTCGAAGAATTTACTTACCAGGCTAAAGCAGACAACAACAAGCCCAAAACCCAAGCGTCTTCCTAGAATTAACCCTCTAGCTCTGTGCTGAGTTGGTAAATGTGGCGGCGGGATAAATTCAGCTGTTGGGCGAGGGTGCGACTAGCCCCAGAACGACTCATGCCCTGTTGCATTAACGCCTGAAGTTGGGCCAAAATTTCAGCATCGGTCAGTGCCTCGTGGTCAGTTTGTGGGCTTGCTCCGGCCAAGATCAAGGTAAATTCTCCCTTGGGGTTGTGCTGCTGGTAATGGGTGAGGGCGGTTTCGAGGGTGCCGCGCCGAAATTCTTCATGGAGTTTTGTCAGTTCCCTGGCGCAGACAAGGGGGCGATCGCCTTCAAAATGTTCCAGCAAATCCGTTAAGGTTTTCACCAATCGGTGGGGTGCTTCATAGAAAATCAGGGTGCGGGG
Organism: Picosynechococcus sp. NKBG042902; assembly: GCF_963864045.1. NCBI lineage: Bacteria > Bacillati > Cyanobacteriota > Cyanophyceae > Chroococcales > Geminocystaceae > Picosynechococcus > Picosynechococcus sp. NKBG042902. Next base: position 45,988 of record NZ_CAWLTV010000070.1, read on the forward strand.
TTCTTGGGATAGCTGTGTTAGTAACTGGTGGCGATCCTTCTTTTTCGGAGGTAAAAAACCTTCAAAGACAAATTTTTCCGGCGATAATCCAGAGGCAATTAAGCCCGTGAGTCCGGCACTGACCCCAGGAATGGGCACCACCGTAATTTCTGCGTCGATCGCACTGGTGACCAACTCAAAGCCCGGATCGCTGATCCCCGGTAATCCGGCATCACTCACGAGGGCAATATTTAGCCCACTGCGTAATTTTTCGAGGAGTTGCGCCTGCCGTTGGTGGCGGTTGTGGTCGTGGTAGCTAATTTGGGGGGTGGCAATTTGAAAATGCTTGAGAAGTTTGCCGGTGTGTCGGGTGTCTTCGGCGGCGATTAGATCGACGTTTTTGAGGGTGGCGATCGCCCGGAAAGTCATGTCATCGAGATTGCCAATGGGGGTGCCCACCAGATAAAGGGTGCCGGAGGTCGTCATGATTTACGTGAGAAAAATTAGGGACTGGGACAAACTAAAAAGGGATGGTTTCTGGGGCCAGGAGCCAATCGCGAATCGTTAGGGCCGTCGCTGGGGCCAGGAGGACGCCATTGCGGTAGTGGCCTGTGGCCAGGAGGATATTGTCGTAATCCGCTAACCCTTTGAGAACGGGAGCGCCTTGACCGTTGGGCCGGGGCCGTTTCCCTGACCAATGCCGGAGAATTTCTGCATTTTTTAAAAGCGGATAGAAGGCGATCGCCTTTTGGAGCACTTGATCAGCGAGGGTGGTGTCTGGAGTGATTCCACCTGTTTCAGCGGGAAATTCCACCGTCGCCCCCACCCAATATTCCCCTTGGCCCAGGGGTACCACATGGATATCTTCAAAGCTAACCACGGGTTGAAAAAGAGTTTGCGGTTCAAGATTTTTTGGCACGCGCAGGTGAAAGGCTTGCCCCAACACTGGCCCCAGGGACAGGCTTTCGGTTAGATGTTTCGTAATTTCTAGGGAACCCAGACCCGCTGAAACAATGAGCCAATTGCAAGGATAGCTGTTTTGATCTGTGCTAATTTTTTGACAATGTTGATCCGTTATCTCCAACTTGGGTTGGGAAATGCCAAAGTGGCAATGCGCACCATTCTGTTGGGCGACGGCTAGTAAGGCTTCGGTAAAGGGGATGGGCTGCACCTGGAAATCCTGGGGCGAAAAAATGCCGCCAGCGGCTTCCTTGGCTTGGAGGTGGGGACAATGTTGTTGAATGATTTCTTGATCCCAGATTGCCAACTGCCAACCCGATGCTTGGCGCAATTCCCGGAGGCGATCGCCTTTTTCCAGTTCCTCTGGTTCCCGCAATAATTTCAAAATGCCGTGGGGATTGTGGGGTACTGGCTGATCCGCAGCGGCAAGCTCTTCTAAAAGTCTCGGGAAACGTTCCATACTGCGGCGGCGTAAAGTCCAAGCGCGTCCCTTCGTTTTGCGACTGATGATCCCCATCAGCACCCCCAAGGCCGCCCCCGTCGAGCCCCTGGCGGGTTGGGCTGTGTCCAAAACCGTAATCTCGAACTGATCCAGTTGACTCAATTCATAGGCGATCGCCGCCCCAACGACCCCCGCCCCTAAAATCACAACCCGTTTCACCATCGCTTAATCCCGAACCTTGGCAATGACCGTGCGGTGACGAGCCGTATTTTCTTGGATGAAGGGCGCTTCAAACCCAGCCCGCTGCAATTCCTGGGCCACATCGAGACCGAAATATTGATCCAAATAGGGTTCTGTACTTTTGAGCAACGTCAAAATATAGGGGGGCATTTTTTTATAAACTTCCGCCTGGGGGTTCATGTCCATCAGCGCGAAGTAACCGCCGGGCTTGAGGAGTCGTTTCGCCTCCCGGAAAATGGCGATCGCCGCTGTTTGGGGAAGCTCATGGAAAATCAAAGAACAGGAGACTAAATCAAACGATTGTCCAGGCAGTTGGGTGTCCTCTCCGGGCGCGTGGCACCAGGTAAACTGATCAGCGTGATGAGCGGTGCGATATTTTGCCACTGCGAGAAAATAGGGCGACAAATCCACCCCTGTTAACTGAGCATTGGGGAAAACCTGCTGTAGCGCCTCCGTGCTCATGCCCACACTGCAGCCAATATCAACAATTTTTTCCGGGGTAATATCGATGTTGAATTTCAAAATTTGGTGATAACTATCCCGCAACAACGCATCCCCTTGGACGTTCGGTTCCCCAAACAAGGTTGAATGGACAGAATAGGCCGCCGACTCGACCTCTAGGGCCGGCTCCCAACCCAAATTTCCGGACTCATAGGCATGGAAGGAACGCAGGTAGTATTCGGGATAAGCTAAATCTGGATTTTCAACCGCCGCGAGATCTGCTTGCCAATCCCGTTTTTGTAGGGTCGCCACAGTTTCTCGCCAGGGCACCCCTAACTTTTCGGCCCGTTGAATCATCATTGCCCTAGCACGGTTTTTCGCCAGGGCGGCGATTGGTCGGATCGCTAAAAGGCCGTTGACTAGCTTGACACGGAAATCAGTGGGTTGGCGAGGCGGGCTTACGGTCATCGTTGAAATGAATACAACAGGGTTTGTGGGCGTAATCTATTTTACAGGTGATCTTCCCTGGGGAATTTTTGGGGGCGATCGCCTTCGTGATTCACACCATTGGCCCCTAACGCTCTCTCTGGGCTCTCCGGTTACCCACCATGTACAGTCCGATAAATAAAAGCTAAAGTGGGGGGTGAGCAGTAAATATTTTCGGACTAAGGAATGATTTTTAACTCTGACTTCTTTTCCGCCGACGTTGACGAACAAGCCGCAAACAATTTAATGGAATACTTGCAACAGCAAAATCCGGACGTACTTGCACGGGTGGCCCAGTCCGCTAGCTCGGAGATAAAAGATATCATCGCCCACAATGTCAGAGGCTTAATCGGTGTCTTACCCCCAGATGATTTTCAAGTGAGCATCACCACCGACCGCGAAAATTTAGCAAATCTCCTGGCGTCCGCCATGATGACGGGCTATTTCCTCGGTCAGATGGAACAACGCATGAACCTAGAATCGAGCTTAGTTGAATCAGGTTCTCTCCATACGGACTTAGATTTTGAATAGTCACTGGCAAAATTTGCCCAAAAAAAAGATGGTCTAAAAAAACCACCTCAAATAATCAAATTGTTTGATTTCGGTTCACAAGGGAAACTTTTCCCTTATTTTTTATGCCTTAAACCAGATTGAGTTTTTTGCGGGCTGTCTCTACCCGTTCCTCGGCGTTGGTTTGTACTGCGTCAAACTGTTCAATCACTTCACCGGGGAATTTTTCGAGGGCCTGGAGAGAAAGGGAAATGCGATTATTGTTTTCTTCGATGTCCGTGATCAGCACCCGCACCGTTTGGCCGATACTAAAAAGGGCTTCGAGTTGGTCAACGGGCTTGGCGCTAATTTGACTGCGGTGGAGCAGCCCGGTCATGCCATCGAGTTCAATGAAAACGCCGTAGGGTTTAATGTTTACCACGGTGCCACTGACTAAAGCCCCAATCGACAGGCGACGCATCACTTCGGCTTGGGCGGCATAGCGCTGGGACAGAACCAATTTGCGACGCTCTTGGTCAAACTCCAGGAAATTAACCGTCAGGAGTTGTCCCATCAGATTATCAATATTTTTATCGACTAGGTGGGAATTGGGAATAAAGCCCCGCAGACCTTGGACATCACCAGTGACGCCGCCCCGATTGCTACCTGTGACCCGCATCTGGACAGAGTTGCCTGCTTCGGCGGCCTGGGCGAGATCTTCCCATACCCGTTGTTCGGCTAATTTGCGGCGGGATAGGGTGACTTGGCCTTCGGCGTTTTGACCCCGGACAATCAAAAATTCAACGGTTTCGCCCACGGGCAGAGCCGTATGGGCATCTGTTTCGCCTGCCAGGAGTGCGTCCCGGAGGGGAGAAAACCCAGGTGATTTTCCACCAATATCCACGAGGACGCCATCGGATAGATGTTCAAAAATTTTTCCTGTGACCACTTGCCCCTGTTCGAAATGGTAGTCATGTTCGGTGAGGGCATGCTCAAAGTCGTCCATGGAAAAGGCGATCGCGGGATTAGGCTCTGCAGTCATTGTGAATAAATGTCTGATACGAAAAAAGTTTGGAATAGGCTTAATCCTATCGTACTCCGGTTCTTTCGTAGCGTCAGGGTCGGAAGCTAGGCGGGATTAGGCGAGATGGGACATGGCTCGTAAAAGTTTTGGTCGGCCTGGAGCATTGCTGTAAATTTTTCGGCGGGTACCGGCGGACTAAACAAAAATCCCTGAATCTCGTCACAATGTTGCGTCTTGAGAAATTCTAATTCGGCCATGGTTTCGACTCCCTCGGCGACGGTGGTCAGTTCGAGTTGTTTCGCCATCATGATGATGTGTTTGACGATGGTGGAGTTGGTAATGTTGTGGGCGACGTTGCGGACAAAGCAGCGGTCTATTTTAAGGATATCGAAGGGGAAATTTTGGAGATAACTCAGGGAGGAGTAGCCTGTCCCAAAATCATCAATGGCAATGGGAAAACCGGAGTTTTTTAGGGCTTGCAGATGGGCGATCGCCAACTCCACATCCGAGATCAAAATACTTTCGGTCACTTCCAGTTCGATTTGGGCCGGATTAATCCCATATTGCTGGGTAATTTCGACCAGATTTTCCACCAGTTGAGCCTGATAAAATTGCCGTCCAGAAAGATTAACAGCGATCCTAAGATCGCTCATGCCCCTTTGCATCCATTGTTGAGCCTGGTGACAGGCGGCCCGAAACACCCATTCTCCAATGCTGGCGATCAAACCATTTTTTTCAGCGAGGGGAATAAACTTCGCCGGTGAGACCATACCTAAGGTGGGATGAAACCAGCGAATGAGCGCTTCTGCACCAACAATTTTGCCCGTCGTCGTACTAATTTTAGGTTGGTAATACAAGGTCAGTTGATTGTTTTGGATCGCGTCGTAGAGATCCGCATCAAGCAGTAGATTTTGGTGATTGGCATTAATTTGCGCTTCTTGGAAATGGAAATAATAGTTCGTGCTGCCCCGTTGACGCGCCGTTTCCATCGCCTCTTTTGCTTGGTTGAGGTACTTATCGAAGTTGTATTCCCGGTAGGGCATGGTAATCATCCCGATGTACCAATTGATCAAGATCTTTTGCCCATTGACCGTCAGGGGGCTGCTAAAGGCTTCTAGGATCTGCTCTGCCATTTGATTGAGTTCGGCCTCATGCACCGCACAATTGGGGGGATAAATCACCACAAAATCTGTGTAATTTAAACAGGCTAAATAGGCCTCCTCGGCTACCACCGTCACCAACTGGCGCACGATATGTTTGAGGACAGCATTACCAAATTGATAGCCAAATAATTCGTTGATTTTTTCAAAGCGATCAACGCTCAGATAGAAAATGGGAATTTGCCACGACTCATGGGGTTGGAGTTGCTGCTGAACGAACGGTTCCCACTGTTTTAGGAGGCGGTTGAGGTCATCCCGGAGGGCGAGTTGATTGGGAAGCTGGGTAATGGGATCGTGGGTAACGGCGTAGTTGATTTGTTGGCGATCGCCAGCTTGTTTTTTTTGCTGAAAATACCCCTGCCAGGAGCGATGTTTCCGCAAACGTGTTTTAATAGCGTCAAGTAACTCGTAGGTGGTAAAGGGCTTTGTGAGGTAATCATCGGCCCCCAAGTTCATCCCTTGACGAATGTTTTCTTTCGTACCTTTGGCCGTTAAAAAAATGAATGGAATCGTTTCGGTTTCTGGATCTGCTTGGAGCACTTCTAAGACACTATAACCGTCCATGCCTGGCATCATAATGTCGCAAATAATCAAATCTGGACAATTTTCAATGGCGAGGCCGACGCCAATTTGTCCATTTTCTGCTTCTAGCACCTGATAATCTTCGGCGATGAGCAAGGTGACGATGAGCTCTCGGATCGAATCTTCGTCTTCAATAACGAGAATGGTAGGAGAAAGTGAGGAGGCAACCATAGTAGATGTTTCTCATGGGACTTGATGCGTCAGTCAGGGTTTACTCACGAAAGAGCAGGGAATTTTAACGCGAAATGTGGTGCCAGAATTCACGAGACTTGCGACCATAATCGTACCATTGTGTAAGTCAATGTAACGTTTCACAATGTGTAGCCCTAAGCCTGTGCCTGGAATTTTGCCAACATTTTGAGCCCGGTGAAAGGGTTCAAATAAATGGGGTAAATCGGCTTGGGGAATGCCAATTCCCCGGTCAGTGATGGTGATGCTGATTTGGCGATCGCCACAACAAACTACTAGGCTGACGGCTTCACCGGGAAAGGAGTATTTGAGGGCATTCGAGAGTAAATTAGACAGAATGTGGCGAATAATCTTGGCGTCTAGGACGGGTAAGAGGCGGCGATCGCCTTGGTATTGGGGAACGAAATCAAACTGGATCGGGTGGGTATGGCCAAACACCACTTGCAACTCTTCGATAATGTCCTGGCACAGCCCTTCAAAATGCACGGGCGCTGGCTCTAGGGTGAGTTGTCCTGCATCGACGCGACTGACCGAAAGGACATCGTCAACGAGGGTTTGGAGCCGTTGGGCCGCCCCTTTAATTCGCTGTAGATGCCGCCGTTGCGCTTCTGGGTTGAATTTGTGAGCGTATTGTTCGAGGAGTTCAGTAAAGCCCAAAATCGAGGTCAAAGGGGTGCGGAATTCATGGGAGGCAATGTCAATGAAACGGGTTTTCAGTTGATTGAGTTCTTTTTCGCGCATCAGGGCATTGTGCATATCTAGCTCTACCTGTTTGCGATCGCTAATGTCACGCATCACCCCAATCACCCAAAACTGATCCGAATCTTGCGCAGTAATATCTTTGGGCACTCCCCGGTCTTGGATCCAAACATAGGAGCCGTCATGGTGCTGGAATCGATAGTCCAACTCGTAGGCTTGCTGTTGAGCGAAGGCTTGTTCGAGAGTGGCCAAAACTTTCGTTTGATCGTCCGGATAGAGCCGCTCTAGCCAAGTTTGACAATCATTACCCATTTCCGCCGCCGAATACCCCAAAACCCGTGTAAAATCCCCGTACCAAACCATTGCACCTGAGGTTAAACAGCGTTCATAGACGATGTCGCCAAGGGCTTGAATTAGAGCAGGATTATATTGCATGGGCAGGGTGGGATAAGACGCACAGAAAAAAAGAAAAATCAGACGAGAAATGATGGGGGATTGCTGATCCCTAAACGGCAATCAATTTGAAAAGTTTGATCAGAAAGCCTCTGGAAATTAGTGTAATACTGATTAAATAAACTCATTAGTGCTTTGCAACTAAGCTTTAAGGTTGGGCGATGGTAATGGTTCGGGAAAAAAATTTTTGGGAAGAAAAATATCAAACGGCTCAACATCGCTGGGATCTCGGCCAAGCAGCGCCACCGCTCCAGGATTTTTTCGCAAAGACAGCGCCATTACCCCAAGGGGAATGGGGGGTTTTGGGTTGTGGCCAGGGCCATGATGCTGTGTTTTTAGCAAAACAGGGGTTCTCAGTAACAGGGGTTGATTTTGCCCCAGCGGCGATCGCCGCCGCGAAAGCATTAAGCCAAGAGCATGGTGTTACCCTTACTTTACTCGAAGAAAATATTTTTGATCTCAAAAAAAGTCATAAAAGTCACTTTGATTATCTGTTCGAGCATACCTGTTTCTGTGCGATCGCCCCAGAGCAGCGTCCCGACTACGTTACCTTGGCGGCCACAATCCTTAAACCAGGGGCCAAACTCTACGGCATTTTCTACACCCACAACAAAACGGGAGGCCCGCCCTTTGGCACAACCCCCCAGGAAGTAATTCAGTTGTTTTCCCCACAATTTACGATTCTTGCCCTCGATCCGATTCAAAATTCTGTGCCGAGTCGGCAAGGGGATGAACATTGGGGGATCTTGCAAAAGAAATAGGCGATCGCTTTAATGCATCACCATGCCGCCATCCACATTAAACGTTTGACCTGTAATGTAAGCGGCGGCGGGATCAGCGGCGAGGAAACGGATCATCCCAGCAATTTCTTCCGGTTGACCATAGCGGCCCAGGGGAATGTACTTGAGAATTTCATCGGCTTCGAGGCCTTCGGTCATGTCAGTGGTAATAAAACCAGGGGCCACGGCATTAACCACGATATTTCGACTGGCCAGTTCCTTAGCGACAGTCTTCGTAAAACCAATCACCCCGGCTTTGGCGGCGCTGTAGTTAGCTTGACCAGGGTTCCCCATTAGTCCGGCCACAGAGGTGATGTTGATAATCCGGCCCCGGCGTTTTTTCATCATCGGTTTGGTGACGGCTTTGGTGCAGAGAAAGACGCCCGTGAGGTTGAGATCAATGACAGCCTGCCAGGCATCGAGCTTCATGCGCATCAGTAGGGTATCTTTTGTGATTCCGGCGTTGTTGACGAGGATATCGATCTGGCCCCATTGGGCGAGGGTTTTTTCGACGAGATCGTTGACTTGATCTTCCTGGGACACATCGGCTTGGAGGGCGATCGCCTCGCCTCCGGCGGCCTGAATTTCCGCGACCAATGCCTCGGCAGCAGCACTGGAACGGGCGTAGTTGATCACCACCTTTGCACCTTCTGTGGCGAGGGCGATCGCCGTGGCTTTACCAATCCCCCGAGACGCCCCGGTGACGATGGCCACTTGATCCTTCAGACGTTGTTGCGCGGCGGGTAAAAGCTCCATTGCCTATCTCTCCAAAAGTCTTTGCGTTTTGATGACTGGGTTATCATAGGAGTTAGGGTCGTGCGATCGCAACAATTCCCCTCGCAATCTCGTTTCGGAGCTATTTTCCATGGCTGTCAAAAAACAATTTTCCAGTTTTGAAGCAATGTTACAGGCTGCCGAAAAGCCTGTTTTAGTCGATTTTTATGCAACCTGGTGTGGCCCCTGCCAAATTATGGGCAAAACCCTCGAAGAAATCAGTCCCCAAATGGCCAATGAAATTCAAATCGTTAAAGTAGACGGCGATCGCTATCCGGCCCTTGCCTCCCACCACGGTGTCCATGCCTATCCCACCCTCGTGCTCTACAACAAAGGACAATTAGTTTCCCGCATCGAAGGGGCCGTTGCCGCGCCACAACTGATGCAACAAATCCGCCGCGCCCTCCAAAATTAAGCCTTTAACATCACTCCCCTGGTGGTGAGCTTAACGGTTACCGCTCAAAATATTCAATCTAAATCCCAGGGAATATTTACATTTCTTGACCCGGCCGGGTCTTTTTTTGTGAGCAAAAAATCACATCGTAAACTTATGAGAAGAAAGGCTTTTTTCCCCTTCCATTAGGGTTTCGATTTACGTTACAGTCAGAGATAAGGAAATCAAATAAAGTCACAGAAAAATTTTTTGCCAGTAATCCAAAAATTGGGGAATTTTTCGGGACATAATCGAGATTTTTGGCAGTTGATAGAGATTTAGGGAGCGCAATATGGTGTGGCAAAAGTTAAGAAAATTCGCAGGTCATTTCGTGGCGCGGCCAGTGGCGCTGCTGCTGGGTTTAGGTCTGACGGCGATCGCCCCAAATTTAGCCCAGGGAGCAACCCTCGAACACCGTGCCCTGAGTCGGAGTGAAAACTTTTTTGCGTCCCTAAATACCCGCTTGATTGCCCAGCAGCAAAGTGCCGTCTTTGTTTATGGAACTTCTCCCGTTGCCCAACAATTAGGCCAGGACTACATGGTGCTTCAGGTAAATGACAACAACCGGGTGCAAGGGGTCTTTTACCAAGTGAATTCGGAATATGCTTGCTTTTCGGGCGCGATTAACAACGGTAAGTTAGATTTAGCCGTCCTCGATCCCTACGAACAGGTGGCCTATGATTACCAATTAGATTATGTGGCTAAGGGGTTTGTCGCCGCTGGTGGCGATCGCCCGACATTGCAAATGGTTCCGGCGGGTTTCCAACCGATCAATGTTCCTAGTGAGCTAGATTATGCCCTGCTCAAAGAATGTGCCGATTTCCAGGCGCCAACTAAGGCCGTTGTTGATATTTAACACGCTTTTGAACCTTAAGATTCAGTCCCCCTAGATGAAAAAATTTAGGGGGATTTTTGATCGAGAAATTGGGCGAGGCTTAATCCTTGAGGAGGAGATAGTAAAGATTACCCGGATCGTTGACGAGACCAGCGCGGGTTTGGGTGTTTGGCCCGGTGCCGAGGAAAATATCAACCCGGCCAGCCCCTTTGATCGCGCTGCCTGTGTCTTGATCGAGGACATAACGACTGACGGGAAGTTTTAACCAGTCTCCATTGGCCCGCTGGTAAGGAAGCTGGGTCGCAATAAAGGCGATCGCCCCTGGGGGAAAAATGCTTTTGTCGGTGGCAATCGACCGCTCTGCCAAGACGGGTACCCCAATACTACCGATGGGCGGCGACCCAAAGGTTTCCCGGAAAAAGATAAAACGATTATTGCGGGGAATGTAATTACTGAGTTCTGCGGGGTTCGCCTCAAAATAGTCAATTAATTTGGGGAGGCTTAATTCTTCTGGCTGAAAAATGCCCTCGTTAATCAATTCTTTGCCCAAGCTGACATATTCATAATCGGTGCTGCCATCAAAACCAATGGTCATGGTGCGGCCATTGGTCAGTTGCAACCGGGCAGAACCTTGCACCTGAATTAGGTAGGCTTCGAGGCGACTTTTTAGCCAAACCAATTCATGCCCCCGCAAGGGACTATCGCTCGGCGGAATACCATCACGGCCTTCTAAGGCTACACGACCGGGGTGGGGTTGCGACCAAGTTTTAAAACCGGGGGGCTGACGATAGAGGGGATATTGAAATTCGTTAGTTTTAACGGGGCTGGCGACGTAGGCTGGTTCAAAATAAGCGGTAAAGTCCACCTGGCCCATGCCATCTTTACCCACAGAGCGATAGAAGACAAATTCCAGCTGGATCGCTTGGTGTAATTGGCGGGGGTCGGGATATTGTTGCACCAACTGCCGAAAGCGCACTAGCGATCGCCGCACCTTTTCTCGACTGAAGCCGGGGACTTGTACCGCTGCGTAATCCGCTTGGGCAGTATTGGTATCGATGTAGCGCAGGCTATGGTCAATGGCGTTGAGTAACTTTTGGCGTTCTTGGTTTTGCCACAGGCCGTAATCCGGTAAGGCGATCGCCGCTGGGGTTGTGGTCGGTTGGAGTACCTGGGCGAGGCCCGGCTGACTGACTAAACTTGCGCTGGCTCCCAGGGTGGCAATGGTTAGACTTGACCAAAAAATTTTCATAACATCTTCTTTCCTTAGACGCCCCACAGAATCTTGCCATTGTAACTTGAAGCCTAAAAATCTCCCGATTGCGTCCGGCCATGGGCGATCGCCACCTATGTTTTAGATAAAAAAACTTATTCAATTCATCAAAAAGATAGTTTTCCCAATGGAGACAATTGGTAGGGGGCTATGGTTAGATGTTAATCAATACAAAATAAAATTTTCATAGATATTAAACTATGCTCCTGTTGCACTGACAACTTAACTCACACCCAACAGGCTAAGCAACGAATCCTTTATGGTTTGTTTAAGTGCTTTGCTCACTACTGATCTGAAAAATGCGTAACCATGCAGATAACCAACAAAATTCACTTTAGGAATATCCGCGGCGATATTTTTGGCGGGCTAACGGCGGCGGTCATTGCGTTGCCCATGGCCCTCGCCTTCGGGGTGGCATCCGGTGCCGGGGCCGAGGCCGGTCTCTGGGGTGCTGTGCTTGTGGGCTTCTTTGCCGCCCTTTTTGGGGGAACCCCCACCCTCATTTCTGAACCCACAGGGCCGATGACGGTGGTTATGACCGCTGTGATTGCCCATTTCACGGCCAGCGCCGCTACTCCAGAAGAAGGTTTGGCGATCGCCTTTACCGTCGTGATGATGGCCGGGGTGTTCCAAATTATTTTTGGCGCCCTCAAACTCGGCAAATACGTCACCATGATGCCCTACACCGTGATTTCTGGCTTCATGTCAGGGATTGGAATTATCCTGGTCATTTTGCAATTAGCACCCTTCCTGGGACAGGCGAGTCCGGGGGGCGGCGTCATCGGCACGCTCCAAAATTTACCCACACTACTGAGTAATATTCAACCGGGCGAAACAGCCTTAGCTTTAGGCACCGTGGCGATCATCTGGTTTATGCCAGAGAAGTTTAAAAAGGTAATCCCGCCCCAATTGGTCGCCCTTGTCCTGGGGACGGTAATCGCCTTTTTCGTTTTCCCGCCAGAAGTAAGCGATCTCCGTCGCATCGGTGAAATTCGAGCCGGGTTCCCAGAGCTGGTAAGACCGAGCTTCAGTGCAGGGGAATTCCAGAGGATGATTCTCGATGCGGCAGTGCTAGGGATGCTCGGTTGTATCGATGCCCTCTTGACTTCGGTCGTTGCCGATAGCTTGACCCGGACAGAACATAATTCCAATAAAGAATTAATTGGTCAGGGTCTAGGGAACCTCTTTTCCGGCTTGTTTGGCGGGATTGCCGGGGCTGGGGCCACCATGGGGACTGTGGTAAATATCCAGTCTGGTGGTCGATCTGCACTGTCTGGATTGGTGCGGGCCTTTGTCCTGTTGGTTGTGATCCTGGGGGCTGCGAGTTTGACGGCAACCATTCCCCTGGCTGTGTTAGCAGGGATTGCCTTCAAGGTCGGGGTTGACATTATTGACTGGAGTTTCCTGAAACGGGCTCACGAAATCTCCCCCAAGGGAGCCTTTATTATGTACGGCGTCATTTTGTTAACGGTCTTGGTTGACTTGATTGTTGCCGTGGGTGTGGGTGTCTTTGTGGCTAACGTGCTCACCATCGAACGGATGAGTAATCTCCAGTCCGAAAAAGTCCAAACGGTCAGTGATGCTGACGATAATATCCGCCTGACGAATACTGAAAAACGCTGGTTGGATGAAGGTCAAGGCCGCGTTCTTTTGTTCCAACTCAGTGGGCCGATGATCTTTGGGGTCGCAAAGGCGATCGCCAGGGAACACAATGCCATGGGTGACTGTGACGCCCTCGTCTTTGATATCGGTGAAGTGCCCCACATGGGGGTGACCGCTTCCCTAGCCCTAGAAAATGCCATTGAAGAGGCCCTCGACAAAGAACGTCAGGTTTATATTGTCGGTGCTGCGGGCCAAACCCGTCGCCGTCTGGAAAAACTCAAGCTCTTTAAGCGGGTTCCCCCCGATAAATGTTTAATGTCGCGGGAAGAAGCCCTCAAGAATGCCGTGCTCGGAATCTATCCCCATTTGGCGGATGGTGTGACGGCTCCCAGTTCAGAGATGGGTTAAGGCCCTGATCTGCGGTGGGTTCCTGGCTATCTTGGTCTAACCTTCCGGCTTATCTTAGGGCGGTATGGTCGGCAGATAGCCCTCTCCGGGTTCGATTTTCACTTTTGTCCCATCCCTGCAATATTTGCGATCGCTTTTTACCACAACGTTTGAGGCAAAAATTCTATGCTAAGTCCCACAATCTTTTCTGGTAGTCTGCCAGGATTGACGGATTTCGTTCCTTCCCTGTCCCTGGCGACAACCCCGGAAGCTGACTATGGTTCATTTGTTTTAACCGGCGTTTTAATGACCCTGGTGGTGATCTACGCCATGAGTAAGTTGGGGGGAGAACTCTCCAAACGGGTCGGCTTACCCCCTGTATTAGGGGAACTGGTCGGAGGTGTTCTGGTTGGGGTCTCGGCGCTCCACCTTATTGTCTTTCCGGAAACAGGGGCCACGGCGGCCGACTCAAGTTTAATGCTGTTTTTGCAGCAGCTTGGTGGTTTAGATGGCACTGCCCTTGAGCATATTTTTGCCAGCCAAAGCGAAGTGATCTCGGTATTGGCAGAGCTTGGGGTCATTGTGCTGTTATTTGAGATTGGCCTTGAGTCAGATCTCCGGGAGCTGAGTAAGGTGGGCTCCCAGGCTGCAGTGGTCGCGATTGTCGGGGTGGTGGCACCTTTCCTCTTGGGGACGGTGGGCCTAGTGACGTTGTTCCATACGCCGATTATCCCTGCTATTTTTGCGGGGGCCGCCCTCACGGCCACGAGTATTGGCATTACCTCGAAGGTGCTGTCGGACTTGGGTCAGCTAAAGTCCACCGAAGGCAAAATCATTGTCGGTGCGGCGGTGATTGACGATGTACTGGGGATTATTGTTCTAGCGGTCGTCGCGAGTTTGGCCAAGACCGGGGAAGTGGATCTCCTGAATGTGGTCTATCTGATTATTGGGGCCAGTGCTTTTCTGTTGGGTTCGATTCTGCTCGGTAAATTCTTTAACCAAGGTTTTGAGGCGATCGCCGCCAAACTAAAAACCCGGGGTGCGCTGTTGATTCCGGCCTTTGCCTTTGCGTTGGTGATGGCGATCATTGCGAACCTCATTCATTTAGAAGCCATTTTAGGGGCCTTCGCAGCGGGTCTCGTGTTGGATGAAACGGATCTCCGTAAGGAGTTAGACCGCCAGGTAATGCCTATTGCCGACTTTTTAGTGCCGATCTTTTTTGTAACCGTGGGAGCAAAAGCAGACCTTGGTGTTCTGAATCCCTTCGAGTCTGCCAACCGCGCTGGATTAGTGATTGCTGCGTTCCTCATCGTTGTGGCGATTGTCGGGAAGGTAATCACGGGCTGGGCCGTCTTTGGTCAACCGGGGGTGAATCGCTTGGCCATTGGTTTTGGGATGATTCCCCGGGGAGAAGTGGGCCTCGTTTTTGCGGGCATTGGTTCTGCTAGTGGTGTGTTAGATAAGCCCCTAGAAGCAGCCATCATTGTGATGGTGATCTTGACCACTTTCTTAGCACCGCCGCTCCTCCAGGCTGTTTTAAATAAGCCCCAGGATCCGGATGTGCCTGCCGACCGGGAAGCCCTTGAGAAAAGTTTGTCGGTGTAGGAAATCATTAATGGGGGATTGTCATCAGGGACATCCCCCACTCGGACGGAGGGAATTCAGCCATGTCGATGTCTATGCTCGAAGCCTGTGTGTTTGCAGTAATCTTCATTGGGTTTTTCGGCATCATTTTCAAAAAAAATCTGATTATGAAAATCCTGGCCATGGATGTGATGAGTACAGGGGTGATTGCGTATTACATTCTTGTGGCAGCCCGTGGGGGAATTTTTGCCCCCATTGTGGATGCGGAACAGGGGGCGATCGCCTATGCCGATCCGGTGCCCCAGGCCGTGATTTTGACGGCGATTGTGATCGGCTTTTCGATTCAGGCCTTGATGCTCGTGGGCGTGATGAAGTTGTCACGGGATAATCCGACCTTAGAAACCAGCGAAATCGAGAAAAGCCACACGCCATGATCGACAACATCACAATTATTTGGATTTTGTTGCCGTTTGTTGTGGGGTTTAGTATTTATCTCTTGCCCCGCTGGAACCGTTACTTTGCTTTGGCGATCGCCGCTCTATCGGTGATCTATAGTATCGGTCTGCTTTGGAGTCTAGAGCCTTTTACCCTAGAGCTCTTGGATAGCTTCGGCGTCACCCTGATGTTCGATGAACTGAGCGGCTATTTCATTTTGATGAATGGGCTGGTGACGGGGGCTGTACTCCTTTATTGTTTTGACAAGCAGAAATCACCCTTTTTCTATACCCAGCTGGTGATCCTCCATGGGGCCGTGAATGCAACATTTTGCTGTGCGGATTTGATCAGTCTGTATGTCGCCCTAGAGTGCATTGGGATTGCCGCATTTTTATTGATCACCTATTCCCGCAGCGATCGCTCCCTCTGGGTTGGCCTGCGCTATCTCTTCATTAGCAATACCGCGATGTTGTTTTATCTCATTGGTGCGGTATTGGTCTACCAAGCGAGTAATTCCTTTGCTTTTTCGGGTTTGGCAGTGGCCCCCAAGGAGGCGATCGCCTTAATCTTTTTAGGCTTACTGACCAAGGGGGGCATTTTTGTCTCTGGTCTGTGGCTCCCCCTCACCCATGGAGAATCAGAAACCCCCGTATCTGCCCTTTTATCAGGGGTTGTGGTTAAAGCTGGCGTTTTTCCCCTGGCCCGCTGCGCCCTATTAGTGCCAGAGCTTGATCCTGTGGTGCGATTATTCGGTGTGGGTACGGCTCTGTTGGGGGTTGGCTATGCGGTTTTTGAGAAAGATACAAAACGAATGTTGGCTTTTCACACCGTTTCCCAATTGGGTTTTGTGTTGGCCGCGCCAGCGGTGGGTGGGTTTTATGCCCTTACCCATGGCCTCGTTAAAGGCGCGCTTTTTCTCACGGCGGGACAGTTATCCAGTCGCAATTTTAAAGTTTTGCGCGAACAGTCGATTCCCCGGGCTTACTGGTGGGTCTTGGTGCTGGCCTGTGCTTCGATCTCTGGCTTGCCCTTTTTGGCGGGCTACAGTTCTAAAATTCTGACGATGAAAAATATTCTGCCTTGGCAAAGCTTCGCCCTCAATGTGGCGGCGGTGGGGACAGCAATTTCCTTTGCGAAATTCATTTTCCTCCCGAAAAAAACAGACCCCAGCCTCAAAATTTTGCCGAATTTTTATGGTGCAATTGTGCTGCTCCTGGGTGGGTTGTTTGTGACCAACAGCTTTTACCTGGAAGCCTATCAACCCAGTAATATCCTCAAGGCGTTAGTCACCATCGGCATCGGTTGGCTGGCCTATGGGCTGATTTTCCAGCGGATTACGGTCAAGCTGCCCCGGGTCGTGGAGCAATTTGAACATCTGGTGGGGGTGATGAGTCTTGTGTTGACGGGTTTGTTTTGGCTGGTGTTGGCTTAGGACAACTCTCAGTGGTCGTTAGTTTAGGGAGGACGATAACCATGAATGAATTGACCATTGGCTGGGTAATTTTTCCCTTTGTGGTGGGCTTTAGTATTTATTTACTGCCCAAGATTGATCGTTATCTGGCGATTTTCGTTTCTATTGGTTCGTTAATCTTTGGCCTTGTCCAAATTTTTCAGCCGGAACCCTACAGCCTTAAGCTCCTGGGGATGTATGGGGTGGATCTACTGGTGGATGACCAGAGCGGCTATTTTATTTTGACCAATGCGGCGGTGGCGATCGCCGTGACGGTGTACTGCTGGAAAAGTAACAAAAGTGCTTTTTTCTTTACCCAGTTGGTGGTTTTGCACGGGGCCCTCAATGCCGTTTTTGTCTGCGCCGATCTGATTAGCCTCTACGTTGCCCTGGAGGCCATTAGCATTGCGGCTTTTTTGTTGATGACCTACCAGCGTACCGACCGTTCCATTTGGATTGGTCTCCGGTATTTATTCCTCAGCAATACGGCGATGCTGTTCTATCTCATTGGGGCGGTGCTAGTTTACCAAGCAACAAAATCCTTCGCTTTTGCGGGTCTGGCCGAAGCCCCCAGCGATGCGATCGCCCTGATTTTCCTGGGCCTACTCACCAAGGGCGGTGTCTTTATTTCGGGATTTTGGTTGCCCCTAACCCACTCCGAAGCAGAAACCCCCGTATCGGCGATGTTGTCCGGTGTCGTGGTTAAAGCGGGAATTTTCCCCCTCCTGCGCTGCGGCATTTTGGTGCCAGACCTGGATCTGTGGCTGAGGCTGTTCGGGCTGGCCACCGCCCTGTTGGGGATTACCTTTGCCATTCTCGAAACCGACGCCAAACGTTTACTGGCTTTTAGCACCATCTCAAAATTAGGGTTGTTGCTCTCAGCACCAGCAGTGGCGGGTTTGGCGGCCCTCTCCCATGGTTTAGTGAAATCTTCTTTATTTTTGATGGCGGGGCAATTGCCCACCCGCAATTTTCAGGAACTGCGCCAAACTAAAATCGCGAGTAGTCTGTGGCTGCCCTTGGCGATCGCCTGCCTGTCGATGGTCGGGATGCCGTTGCTGCTTGGCTTTAGCTCAAAGGCCCTCCTGCTTAAAAATATTGCGCCCTGGCAGGAAATGGGTCTGAATATTGCCGCCGTGGGGACAGCCCTGGCCTTCGCCAAATTCTTGTTTATTCCCCATGATGCCGCGACGAAATTTACTGCAAAAAGTGTGACCTTTTGGGGGGCGATCGCCTTTTTATTAAGCGGTGTCATCCTCGGCAATGGTTTTTATCTCGAAGCCTATGAATTTTCTAATATCCCCAAGGCCTTGATCAAAATTGCTGTTGGCTGGGTGTTGTACTGGCTGATTATGAAACGTCTCGAATTTAAGCTGCCCCGGATCTTTGAAGAATTTGAGCAGCTGATCGGCGGCATGAGCGTTGTCTTAACTGGATTATTTTGGATGGTGACCCTATGATCGGCATTCTCGATATTTTTCTGATTTTAATGATCTGGTTTCTGCTCACGGCAGACCTGAGTGCCGCCAATATTCTCATCGGCGTGATTATTGCGATCTTGATGCCCGGTAAACGCTTTGATGCGGCTCAGATCAAAGATTGGCTCCATGTGTTTTGGGAAATTATCATTGCGATTCCCCAGGCCTATTTTGAAGCCTTTGAAATGATTTTTCGCCCCCATCTCTATGAAACCGTCACCATGGAGCGGGTAAAGCCAAATCGGACTCCAGGCTTAATTTTTCTCGATATTTTTCTGATTACCTTTACCCCGAAAACAATTGTGCTGCATTATCACAAAGACGGTTGGTACGAAGTTCACCGTGTGCAAAGGAGGAAACTCAAATGACTTGGATTTTTGGGGCGATGATCGGCGCGTTACTGCTGCCGATTTATGAGGCGATCCAGGATCAAGATATTTGGCAAAAGCTCCTGGCCTTCGCCAGCATTGCCAGTAAGACCTCGGTGATGATTTTGGTGATTTCGGTGCTGCGGGATGACTGGACGGTCGGGGTTGTTGGTGTCCTAATTTTGTGCGTCGGCAATGCGGCGTTAATGCTACTAGCTCACATTTTGAGGCGGGTGAATTTACCATGAGCACTTTGATCAATATCCTCAGCTACGGCTGCATCATTGTGGGGGTGATCTTTTGGTTTTGGGGCACGGCTCCCCTGCTGGGTAATCG
Source organism: Picosynechococcus sp. NKBG042902 (assembly GCF_963864045.1). Lineage (NCBI taxonomy): Bacteria > Bacillati > Cyanobacteriota > Cyanophyceae > Chroococcales > Geminocystaceae > Picosynechococcus > Picosynechococcus sp. NKBG042902. Next base: position 64,863 of record NZ_CAWLTV010000070.1, read on the forward strand.
TTCTGTGTTGTTTAAATTACATACTCTGTCGGTCTCTGACACCTTGGGTTCGATGGCGATTATGGCGGGGCTACTGCTAAAAATTCCTAGGGAATGGCCCCTGCTGATTTTGGCGATTATTGCCCTCGCCATTTGGAATACGGTACTGGGGTATGTGCTGGCCTATTGTTCGAGTCGTGGAGGCGGTGATGAACGGATCTAATTTTGACTGGTTTGTGGGGGCGATCGCCTTGTTATTGCCCGTGACGGGGGGATTATTAGTCGCCCAAAAAAATCCTTACTATGCGTTGGTGATTCGGGGAATCCTGGGGGCGATCGCCGCACTCCTTTACGCGATGTTCGGGGCGGCGGATGTGGCTTTAACCGAAGCATTGGTGGGGACGATGCTGTCCATTACCCTCTATGCGGTGGCCGTGCGTTCTTCGATGAGTATGCGTTTAGGGGTTTTGGCCACTGGCACAGATACCGTTAATCTCATCCAAAAAATTAATCCTCTGCTCAAGCAGGTACTGGGCAAATATCATTTACGCCTGGAACCCGTGGTATTTGAAGATACCCAAGCCCTGGGTCAAGCCCTGGCGCAGAAAAATGTGCACTGTATTTTGCAGGTGGATGGCGATGGGCACCTTCATGTCCTGAAAACCCGTGTACCACGGCTCTATGAAATCTTTAAAACCTCAGCCCTGACGGATGTGATCGAACTGCAACTGCTAGAGCTACAGCCTACCCCTGAAGTCGTTGGGCCGTCGTCGCCGCAATCCCTTATGGAGAATCATCAATCATGAAGTGGGTTTACCTTGCCTTTGGTATTTCTTTATTTGTGAAAATGCTCGTCTTCCCGAATTTTGCGATGGAAGGGGAGATTGGGGCGATCGCCGAAGTGGTGGCCGCCGAAGCGGGGGTACCCAATGCCGTATCGGGGATTATTTTGCGCAATCGCCTCTACGACACCGGCTTTGAAGTGATGGTTTTTACCCTGGCGATCATGGGCGTGCGTTTTTTACTGGCCGACGAACACCCCTCGAAGGAAGTCAAGCAATTTACCGATTCCCCTTCCATTGTCCTGGCGCGGTTGGGGGCGACCATTGCGGCCCTGATTGGGATTGAACTGGCCATTCGGGGACACCTCAGCCCTGGGGGTGGTTTTGCCGCCGGTGTTGCAGGCGGGACGGCCATTGGTCTGGTGGCGATCGTCTCTTCGCCCCAATGGATGGACGCCATTTATAAAAAGTGGAATGCAGCGATTCTCGAAAAAATTTCGGTACTGGTCTTTTTCCTGTTAGCAGCGTTGTCCCTGATGGGCTTCCAGCTCCCCCACGGTGAATTTGGCACGTTATTTAGTGGTGGTTGGATCACGATCCTCAATATCGTCGTGGCGGTCAAGGTTGCCCTGGGCTCCTGGGCGGCGATTTTAATGTTTATTCGCTATCGCGGTTTACTGTAGCCCACGGGATCAACGTAAAACCATGGTTTTTTGCTGGGATTCTAGGAAGCTGGTGATCCATTGTTTGAGGTGATGGGTTGCCCGACAATCATCTTCGTTGTAGCGGACAATAGCCTCTAATAATTGGCGATCGCCTGTTTCTAACCATTGGTCATACCAGCATACGGTTTGATCGCCGCTGACCCCCTGTTCGCGCCATTGGTAGCCGAGGCAATTGGCCAGGGCCTTGAGAGAATAACTTTCTACGGGAAACACGAGATATTTTGTCACCCATTGGTGAATATCCATCAGGCGACCCACAATTTTTTGGAGTTGCTGGGGCGGTGTGCCGTATTTTTTCCCCAGGCGATTGAGGGTGTCCCGTTCGTAGGGGGAAAAATGAAAAATCGGTGCTTCGGGAAATTGCGTGACAAATGCCACAAATTCTTGCCAAATTTTGCCTTCTTCTTCCAAAGTTTCTGCCACAAAACCGTAAAACTTTTCCTTTTGGTTTTGGCGATCGACCAGATACACCCCCAGAAGATAATCAACGTTGCGGTCGGGTTCTGCTTCGATATCAAAAAAAAGTTCGACGCTTCCCTGGGGAATGGGCTGGGTTTTGTTGGGACGGTTGATGCGCCAGACGACTTCTTGGTGGACGATCGCCCGGGCCTGCTGTTGGAGTTGCATGGCGATATCGGCGCCTAGGTGTTGACCCAGGTGTTTGGGGGAAGTTTGGGCGAGGGATTCGAGGGTGTTGACGCCGATGCCCTGGAGGGATTCGTAGCGGTTGGGGGTGACACCGGGCACGAGGGATAAATGGTTATCGGCCTGGGCGATCGCATAGCAATGGTTGTGCCAAGAGCAGAGGTGACAGCGTTGCCGGGAAATAAAAACTTCCGGCTCTAATTCGGGTAATAGGAGGTTAATGCAGTCGGTGATCGTTTCCTGGAGTTTGTCGGCCCAGAGGTCTACGTCAACACGGTGGGGCCGGCGAGCCCGCAAAATGAGTTGGGTTAAGCGGGGCGATCGCCCTTGGATGGCCTCTAATAGAAAAGTGTGGAACATCGCCACCAGCTTGTATTCCGGCTTGGGTTTTTGGCCTAATTTGACGCTGATCGGTCGATAATGCCACTTGCCCCAGCGAGAAGGGCCTGGCTGTCGCAAGAGAACTGTGGGTTTTCCCACCAGGGTTAACTGTTCAATGGGCGTGTCGGGCCATTGGTCGAAGTGATAGAGCAAGACCCCCCGATAAATGCATTCGACCCCTGCGGCCATCAGGGCTTCTGTTTCGGCAGCACAGGTTTCCCAATCGGCGGCGGCGGGTTCGTGGTAGGGGCGTTGACCCAGGTATTCCTGAATTTGGCGCTGGTTTTCCTTGCGTAATTTTTGGAGAAAATCTTTTTCCGATGTCTGCTCAGTGCGATCGCCATACAGGTCTAAAAAAGCCCGACGTTCACACCGCTTAAAATTCAACAACAGATCATCGCTCAGTAACATGTAGCACTCGGAATAAAAGAATCTCCTTGGAAAATAACATATCCCCCTGACCTCAGGCTGAGTAAATCTTTGCGGACTCCTTTAACCCAGGGGAGATTGGTGAAACAACAAGAGAGATAAAAAGAAATCCAACATAAAAATACCGATCCAAGTCGTCACCACCGCTGAGGTGGCAGAGCGGCCCACCTGCTGCGTACTGCCGACGGTGGTCAACCCCCAACTACAGCCGATAATCCCTACCAACAGACCAAACAGAATCCCTTTGACGCCGACATTAATCAGATCTCGGGGCTGGAGAAAAGTTTGTACAGACGTTAAAAAATTAATGGGGGCAAGATCATAGAACTGATAGGCGGCTCCGGTACCCCCGATCACCCCCACCACCAAGGCAAAGACCGTTAAAATCGGCAACATCAAACAGCAGGCCACCACCCGGGGCATCACCAAATAATCAACGGGATTAGACCGGAGCATATACAGAGCATCGATCTGTTCGGTAATTTTCATCGAGCCTAATTCCGCTGCAAAAGCAGAACCCACCTGGCCTGCAATGATACTCGCGGTCAAAATCGGGGCCAGTTCCCGACAAAAGGCGATCGCAAACGCCCCCCCGACAAAACTTTCGGCCCCAAAGGTGGTGAGTTCCCTTGCAGTTTGGATCGTAAAGATCATTCCCCCAAAAAAAGCGACCAACAGCACTGGCACCAACGCCTTCGGTCCCGCCGTTAGCATTTGTTCTGTGATCTGGTCACGCCGGAGTTTCCCGCGCAGGAGACGCCATAGTACCTGGCCCAGCATTAAGCCTGCGCAATAAAGCCGATACCAGAGACTCGGATCGCGTTTTTCCTCGATGGGTTCCATCTACTTTTGGTGATCGCCTTCAAAATGATGCGACTCTGACAAACTGAACGATCTCTAAACCTGCTTTAAAGCTCGAAATTAAAGCCAGCCTCCTTGAGCCGTTGATATTTCGCCTCATCAAAGGAATAAAGACGCGCTGCCCGGTGGGCAACCCCAGTTTGCAGCTCATCTAATTTAATCAAGAGATCCATTTTAAGGATTTTGCGCCGGAAGTTCCGTTTATCCAGTTGGGTTCCCAAAATCTGCTCATAGAGCTTTTGCAGTTGGGTCAAGGTGAATTTGCGCGGCAGCAACTCAAAGCCAATGGGTTCATAGCGGAGTTTTCCCTGGAGCCGTTGGGTCGCCACATCAATGATTTGCTGGTGATCAAAAGCGACATTGGGCAACTCATCCAGCGAGAACCAAGCCACAGCATCGGCATCCGTTTGGGCATGAATTGGATGATCCTCTAGGTTAATCAAAGCATAGTAGGCCACCGTAATGACGCGATCGCGGGGGTCACGATCCGGAGCACCAAAGGTGTAAAGCTGCTCTAGAAATATTTTTTCGACGCCCGTTTCTTCCCGGAGTTCGCGCATGGCCGCTTCTTCGAGGGATTCATCAAGGCGCACAAAGCCTCCCGGTAAGGCCCATTCTCCTTTGAAAGGTTCAACCCCCCGCTGAATCAGCATCATTTTCAGGGTGTGTGTGGCGTCAAGGCCGAAAACAACACAGTCAACGGTAACGCCCGGTTTTGGATATTCGTAAGTGTAAGACATAGGATTTATTGGTTTTATGGGTTTCTTTTAAAAAGTAGAAGTAATTGTTAGCTCGCTTGGGCCTGGGGGATCAGGTTTTCACGGTAGACATGGAAGCCCCCCTGTCGGAGTGCCAAGAGGGCCTGGTGATCGTCCTCCACCCAATAGTCCTGTCCAAGGCGAATGAAGGTGCGATCCCCCCCCTCCCGACGATTACGATCACTGGAACTCGTCCCCGCGTCTTCTTATCCCCAGCCTGCTGCGATAAAATTTGCTTCAGTCGTTGCTGACTTTGGGTGTGATGAAGCTCACTCGGAGAGAGGCGAATCATCAACATTCGCACCTCTTCAATGGGTTCGAGATCGTCCACAATCAATTGTGTCCGGTCCTCTTTTTGTTGCACCTTACCCCACACAATGACGCGGCTATCAAGCTGCAAGAGTTGTTCAACTTTTTGATAGGTGCGGGGAAAAACAATCCCTTCCACTTGACCCGAAATATCTTCTAACTGAATAAAGGCCATGGGTTCGTTATTGGCCTTTGTAAAAATCTTGCGCATATCAGTCAGAATCGCCACGGCGCTGACTTTTTTATTGATGTGATTGGCGATCGCCGTGAGACTGATGGGCGATAAAATTGGCGAAATCGTTGACCGTAGCTTTTCTAAAGGATGTTCAGAAACATAAAACCCCAGCAATTCTTTTTCTTGCCGGAGCTTTTCTTCTAAGGTTAAATCAGCCACTTTCGGTAAAACAGGGGCTTCATCAAATGTTGCCTCCGCATCCCCTAGACTTTCAAATAAATTAGTCTGGCCACTGGCCTTTTCTTTGGCCTTCAACTGCGCCCAATCCATCATTAAATCCAGACCCTTCAACATTGCCTGGCGATTATCATGGAGTGAATCCAGTCCACCACAGGTAATTAAAGTTTCTAGGGCGCGGCGGTTCACAACACGCAAATCTAGCCGAGAACAAAGGTCAGACAAACTTGAGAAAGGCTCCCCTTCCCGTGCCGTTAAAATAGCATTAATGGCATTTTCACCAAGGTTTTGAACCGCTGACAAACCAAAACGAATCCCTTCACCCACAGGCTTAAAATCCAGATCTGACTCGTTAATATCCGGCGGCAAGACTGGAATACCCATCCGCTCCGCATTTTCCCGATACTTGCGGACTTTATCTTTATTTCCACTGCTGGCACTGAGCAGGGCCGTCATATACTCAACGGGATAATTCGCCTTCAGATAAGCAGTCTGATAGGTTACGTAGGCATAGGCCGTTGAGTGGGATTTATTAAAACAGTTAGCCGCCACAAGACCCTGACCCAATAAGAAATTATGGTCTTGACTGAGTCCAATATCATAGGTCGGCGCACGGCCGATAAACTTGCGGCGAAGGATTTTAACCAAAACTGTTAGAACCTTAGGTCGATCTCAACCCTATTCTATATAAAAAAAGTCATATTTTTCAGTTTTGTCTTGGTACACTTTCAGCCGACAGCGACCCACTTGATCCCGTTACTTCATCTTTTTTGTAAAGTAAGCCTCCGCATTTTCACGGAGTCACAGAGGACAAAGGGCCAATTGTTCTATTTTTTAGTTTGCGCAAGCCACAAGGCAATAAAAAATTCCCTTTTTCGATAGTTTGGCTTTAAATTTTAAGCATTGCTATGGCGACATCATAAACAAACTTTTTCTAATCTTTAAAAAAGAGAGAGGGTGACTCCATGAAAACTTTTCGTTTTTAACAAAAATGGGGGTCAGCCACGGAAGATCGCAAAGGGAGACGACGGCATTGAAGTTGCTGGAGAGGTTTGATTTGCAAAGAATTTTCGCAAACCCCATTTAACCAGGCGCTCAACGACAACGGCTGCAATCAAAATCAGAAAAATAAAGGGCACTAGCAAAAGTAAGCCAAGGAGGGGACTTTCCCCTGCTTTTGTTTCAGGAACCACCGCCGGGGCAGTCGCAAGGGGGCTGGGTTGGGTTTCCTGAAGTTGGATTTTTTCTGGTGTCTGGGAGGTGACTTCGGGCATGATGTTAGTAGTCATCTCTTGTTCTAATGCAGCACTCATACGTTTTGCTCCACAAGCCTTATAACGTCCTTTGTCAGTTTACTGATAATAGCCCCCAAGGGTCACAGCGGCAAACGTTGAAGGATTTTGTGCCTGTGCCAGATATTTATTCCGTGGGTCGTTTGGATTTAGATAGCGAAGGGCTTTTATTATTGACCAATGATGCTCCTTTGAAGCATTATCTTTGCGAACCGAAATTTGCCCACCCCCGCACCTATTGGGTACAGGTGGAAAATATCCCGGACGGGCAGGCGTTAGAACAGTTGCGCCAGGGGGTAATGGTGCAAGGGAAAAAAACGCGGCCGGCGATCGCCAATCTCTTGATCCCTGAGCCAACCGTCCCCGCACGAGAACCCCCGATCCGCTTCCGGAAAAATGTCCCGACAGCCTGGTTAGAACTGACCCTAACGGAAGGGCGAAATCGTCAGGTGCGCCGGATGACCGCCGCAGTGGGCCACCCCACATTACGCCTTATGCGCGTCGCCATGGGGGCAGGGCCAGCGAAATTAACCCTCACTGGTCTGGGGCCGGGGGAATGGCGGCATTTAACGACGGCGGAAATTGGAGCCTTACAAAGCCTGGTAAAAAAAGCCAAGTCAAACCAGCGATCGCCCCACAAAAAAATAGTCAGCCGCAAACCGAAGGGAAAACGCCGCTGACTACTAGGATTTTGAAAGATGTTTGGAATGAATGACGAAATTCTAGGATTTCCTGGTAGTTGCCCACCAGATCCCTATTGAGAGGGGCGCTTAATAAGCGAGGGTCTCTAGGGTTTCCTTGAGGTAAATGGTGACTTGCTGATCGACGCTGAGGTTCTCAAGGGCGAGGATTTCGCAATGGTTTGCATACCAGCGCTTGAAACCAGAACTGCGGGCGATCGCCTGCTTCAGGCTATCCCAAATGGCGTGATCTGGAGATGCTTCAGTGTAGGCAGTGGTCGAGTGCGGCATTTTTCACCTCAGGAATAACGCTCTGTATTTCATACTGTAACGCAATCGCCCAGAAAAGTAATGCTATCTAGTACACCGTTAGGGGAAATTTCCCGATAAAAATTTTGGCGCTAAATAGAGAGAAATTCGGGCAAAAGCAGCATTTTTTGCGCTTAATCGTCCATTTGCCAGGGTTCCCGGAGGTTATTCTCATCGAGAATTTTTTTCGGGCGCATCACCAAGAGGACTTGGCCTAAAATTTTGGCGATCGGTGCTTCGGCAAACCAACCCAATTCCACCTTGCCATCGGCATCCACCGCAAAATAGCTGTTGTCATTCCAAACAGTTTGTTGACGATCGAGCAAAATCAAAACGGGTTCTGGCTTACCGGGAATGGGCTGGGGCAGTTGATCGGTTTGGTGGAAGATCACTACCGGATCTCCCGCTGTCAGCACATTTTGCCAACTGGGTAGCGGCACCAGACTTGTCGCTGCGGCAACTGTCACGAGATTAAAAGGAGACGCTTGCTTGAGGGGAGGCACGCTCAACAGGCGATCGCTTTCTAACGGTAAAGATCCCGCCACCGGAATTAGCAGGGGAACATTGGTGTCTTCGTCGTAACGGTAGAGGGGGAGGAGTGGAGCCGCCTTGTTGGGGCTGGTGGTGAGGTCACTGAGGAGTTGCTCGATTTTTTGCCGGGCCGTGGCAGAATGGGCAAACTTTAGCCCCTTGGCGATGAGGCGGGTACGGTCTTGTAAATCTTTTTTTTGCTTGGCGGAGCGCCAGGCTTGGTAGGCAACGGCATCCCCAGGGTGTTCCGTGAAACCGTCGGGAATTTGGGGTAAGCGGGCAAACTCTTGCATCGCCCGGGCCAGTTCCTTTGCTCCATCAAATTCAAGGCTTTTGGCCTGGCACACCTGGGCGGCGATCGCCCTTTGGCTATGACTCAAGATCCGTAGCTCATACAGCACATCAGAGCGGGGGCCACGGCAATAGGCCAGCAGATCTTCGGGCACACCACTACCTGCGATGCTTTGGTACACCTGGGCCGCCACAATGATCATATTTTGCTGGGCCGTCTGGAAACCTGTCTGCTCGAAAATTTCCTGGGCGCTATGGCCTGACTGCTGGAGTTTTTGGCAACCGACGCCCCACTCGACCCAAGTCCCTTCCTTGTGGAGTAGTGACCGGAATAAAGCGTCCGTTTCCTCGGGGGAGAGTTTGTGTTCTGGAGATTGCGGTTGTCCAATCATAAAGCCGAATCAAAAGTGGAATAACGTAAAATGATAGGTAAATCAGTATTTGCCCGATAAACTTAATCATAAAGCGAGACTGTTCTAAACCGATCCTTCCCCCAGTTCCTATGAATTTTCCTGCCCGTCGGCAACCCCTCCGCCAAGCACCCCACCGTGCGCATCCGTTTCAAGATTGTGCCTTGGGACTCGTTTCCACCAAGAGCTTTCCGGCAATTGTGGGCACTGCGGACATGATGCTCAAGTCAGCGGCAGTTACCCTTGTCGGCTACGAAAAAACTGGGGGCGGCTACTGTACAGCCGTGGTTCGGGGGAAAACAGCAGATGTCCGCCTGGCCGTCGAAGAGGGGGCGCGCACCGCCGCTCAGTTTGATCAATACGTTTCTAAATTAGTCATTCCCCGACCGTTGCCAAACCTCGAAGCCATTTTTCCCATTGGCAGTCATTTGGCAGAAATTGCCCAGCAGCAACGGGGTTATAGTCGCTTGAGTAATCGTTCCATTGGTCTCCTAGAAACCCGTGGTTTTCCGGCGATGGTGGGGGCTGCCGACGCGATGTTAAAGTCCGCTGATGTACAACTGGCCTCCTATGAAACCATTGGTGATGGGCTTTGTACGGCGATTATTCGCGGGACTGTTTCCAACGTAGCGATGGCCATTGATGCGGGGATGCACGAAGCAGAACGGATCGGTGAGCTCCACGCGGTGATGATTATTCCGCGACTGCTAGAGGATCTAGAGCACACGTTACCGGTGGCGGAATACTGGCTAGATAAGGCAGAACCAATGCCAGACCTTGTGAAAGAAAAAGCACCCCAGCGTATCGCCTTACCGGAACTAGAACCCGTGTCGGCTCCTTTGGTCATTGAGGCGGAACCAGAAATTGAAAAGGCCGTTGAAGTCGAAATTGTAGAACCTTTTGATCCGGGCCAGGGCTATTAATTCCGAGACAGGGCTGCTATGGTGACCCTGATGTTTTTTTGACGAACCAATGAGGCTGGTATCCTTCGGCTATGGCTGTTTCCTCCTGGGAACAGTGGTGAGCTATTGGGGTTTGGGATGGTTTTGGCCACCTTTGCAACGCTGGCTGCTGCTACTGGCTAGTGTCTTGTTTTATAGCCTGCTACAACCGCAATTTTTACCGTTGCTGGTAGCTCTGACGGTCTTAAACTTTTTTTGGGGTAAACTCCTCGTGCGCCAAGGCCCAGCGGGCGATCGCCCCCAGTCTTTGCGGCAAGCTTTTCGATTGTGGCAATGGCAGCCTGGGTATTGGCTGGGCTTAGGTATTTTTCTAAATCTGGCGGTGCTCTTCGGGTTTAAATATATTCCTTTTACCCTGGAGAATCTAGCGGTGCTCTGGCCCTGGCCTGGACTAGAGCAATGGGCGATCGCCTTCCCAGAAATCCTAATCGCGCCCCTGGGGATTTCCTTTTTCACCTTTGAATGTATCGCCTATCTGGTAGATGTGTACCGGGGGGCGCCCGCAGCCCAGTCCCTATTGACATTTAGCAGCTATAAATTATTTTTTCCTAAACTCCTGTCGGGGCCGATTACTCGCTTTCATATTTTTTCTGGGCAAAGCCGTAGAACCGCAGGCTTATTACTCGACGAAGGGGTCGAAGGATTATGGCTCATCGCCAGCGGGGCCGTGAAAAAAGTCCTCATCGCCGACAATCTGGGGGTTTTTGTGGAACTTTGTGCCAATAACCTCGAACGGGCAGGCAGCGGTGACCTGTGGCTTTTTATCCTGGCCTATGGCCTCCAGCTTTACTTTGACTTTAGCGGCTATGTGGATCTGGCCCTGGGCAGTGCTAAGTTGCTCGGTTTTCAGCTCCCCGAAAATTTTGATTTCCCTTACTTTTCAACGAGTTTGGCAGAATTTTGGCGACGTTGGCACATCAGCCTAGGCGATTGGCTACGCAACTATCTGTATTTCCCCCTGGGAGGCTCTCGGCGAGGTCTGGGGCGCACCTGTGCCAATCTTTTTGTAGTGATGTTTTTGGCCGGATTGTGGCATGGGGCCGCCTGGGGTTATGTCCTCTGGGGTTGTCTCCATGGTTTGGGCCTAGGGATTCATCGATTGGGACAATGGTTTGCGAATCGTTGGCTGTGGTTAGAGAATTTCTGGGCGTCGCTGCCGGGAATACTGGGGGCATGGCTCTTGACCCAGGCGTTCGTGTTTTTGAGTTGGATTCCCTTCCGTTTACCAGATGGCCCCCGTGCTGTCTTGCTTTTGCGGCATCTGTGGCATTACCCGGGGGATCTGCAATTTACCCAAAAAATTTATTTGGAGGGGCTTGGCTTAGCAAGACCTGATTTTTTGGTGCTGTTGGGTTTGCTCCTATTGGGCATGGGAGGAGCATATCTAGTGCAACGCCAGTGGCAACTGCAACTGAATTGGGGCCTCAAAGTGGCGCTGATTCCCCTCTGTTTCTACGGTATTTTGATTTTTGGGCCAGAGGGGAATATTCCTTACATTTACTTTGATTTTTAAGATTTCCAGTCGGTTTGGGATTGCTGGAGAACGTATTGGGAGACGGCCTGGATTTCTTCGGAGCTGAGTTTGTCACCGTAGGCGGACATATTGCCTTTCCCCTGGGTAATGAGATTGGCGATCGCCTCTACGGAGGTATAGCCATTTTTCGCCATGGCCCGTTTTTTAAGATTTTTGCCGCGCCGGACGATATTGCCACCGTTGAGATGACAGCCGGCACAATGGGCTTCAAAGATCTGGGCTCCCTGGTCGAGATCAGCACCGAAAGCGGGGGTTGCCAGGAGGGGCACCAGCAACAGAACAATCATCACAAAGACAATGACTTGGACAAGGCGTTTATTCATCGGTAATTCGGGCAGGGATTAGTGTGCGTCGGTTCTATTCTAAAAACAAGCCGATGCCGTTGTTAACCCGTCCGGCGGTAGTGGGGTGGCGATCGCTTAAATTAGCACCAAGGGCGAGGGCCGAAGATCCACCTCCATCTAAATTCAAGGCATCCGTGGCCCCCAGACGGCGGAGAATATTCGCCCATTCGTTGAGGGTTGCCCCGGCCGTTTCTTCTGCCGCGCCGTGGAGGGTCACCAGCAATATTTTGTTGTCTCGGGTTTTGGCGATCGCACTGCGGGAAGCTGACTGGATATTGAAGGCCGTACTAAACTGTTCTGCTTGGCCATTGAGAACAACCTGACCATTTTTCAGGAGGAGCGGGCCACCACCGACAATATTCGGTAACGTGGCAAAACTATTGGGGGTAAATCTGGGTCGCCGTTCTAGGGTCACCCCCACGGGAAATTTGGCCGCCCCGGTGCGAAAGGAGCGGAAGACCAACAAATAACCACCCTGGGGAATTTCATAGCTATTTTGGCCCGCTTTCCCCGCCGTTTCCTGGCGAATGACCTGGTCGCGGCCCCCAGAGGTCATCACCGTCAGCACAATTTCATTATCAACGGCTGTGGTGTAACGACTGCCCCAGGCACGGTCATACAGGGCGGCCCCGGCTTTCACATAGCCGCTGTTGATCAGTTCAACCCCGACCTGTTCACCATTGCCCGCAACAATATCGGTTTCGACTTTGAGGCGGTCAAATTCCCAGCGGCCCGCATTATCCCAGGCCACTGCCCCCCGATTGAGAATCGGCCCCGAACGCAAAGCTCGATTGCCTTGGACAATTCCCAGGGGATACTGGTTATTGCGGTTAAAAAAGCCCGCATTAATGGCGGCGATCGCCTGATTGGTTTCTGCCTGGATCAACAGGGGCGCTAACCCTACGATTGTGTTGTTATCTGGAGTGATTGGCTTAAGCTGGAGTTGCCGTTGGGTGGGGTCAATCTCGAGCCAAGTCACCCGCACAGGCCCAGAACTGGCCGCAAAATTTTCCTGTCGCCACTGCACCCCGGGGAGCCATTGCACAGACCGATTTTGATTTTCTGGTTGCGATCGCAAATCGACCACTAGGCGGGGGGATTCGCCAAACTAAAGACCTGGATCTCTGGGGTACCAGCCTTAAACACAAGTTCCGTTAAGCCATTGCTATCATTGAGGGTAAACGGCAGTGCATTCGCCGTTAATTGCCCCCTAAGCCGTTGGGCCGTCACTCCATAATCACTCTGGAGCCGCAGTTTTGTGGGGCTCACCTTTTGCCAGAGTACAGGCCGGTCTAGATCAATGACCAAGCGCGTGCCCCAGGTCTGTTGCCCCTGGCGGACACTCAAAATTTGCCCCTTGGGCGTCGTCAGCTCAAGGACATTGCCGTTGGGCCGAGCCTGCCACCGTTGCGCTGCGGCCAAAGCGGTCACATCGAGGTAACGGTAGGGAGCGGCAAAGCGAATCGGCAATTGGTAGGGAGTATTGTCGAACCAGGTGACTGGTTGTTGTCCCAAATCGAGGCCATTCCCCAATTCCATCCCCAGGGTTTTTTCCAAGGTCATCGACTCAATCCCCAGACGCACCGTGCCATTTTCTGACCATTGGGCCCAGGCTCCCCGGAGGGTTTGACCATTGAGGCGAATTTGACTGCCCTTGGCTTGGATTTGGGTATTAAGGCTCACGGGATTGGCGATCGCCCGCGGACTTGCCAAGTCTCCCACCAGCAAATTAGGTGTCCCAAAACTCAGCCCAAAACAACCCACTGTCCCCAAGAACCATTGCCAACGACGTAATCCCATCAAAGCCTACTCTTTCCTTACAACATCAACAAACACTGACTTTATCCCAGGGGAAATGTTTCACGCCCCCCAAACGACTGCCCTTTAACGGTATTCCCTATTGTTAAATGAATTTATTTCCTATAATATTGCTACGCTGTCTTTAGCGCAGATTTTGTCAAGTTAAAAATTAAAGAGCGTTAACGTCATCCTCTGGGGAAATGCAGTCGCTAAAATCCTGCCCAAAGCCACGAATGATCAGCAGTGGATAGAGATCATCGTCCCCAAAACTTGACGTCCGACAAAATATCGCTATTCTAAATAAGCCCAACGGAGATTTCTAGTCAAGCATTTCCAGTGGGTTCGTGTAGAGGCCAGTCGTCCCCAAAAATACGTCCCCTCCCCACAGCACACCAGGTTTTTTCTACCCTAAAATTCCTAACCTATGGACCGAGACATAATGAACCATCAAGGCACCTTCTCCCAAAACAATCATCAAGAAACAACAAACTACTACACTGGTCCCCGTTGGCTTGTGGAAGAACGGGATGCCTGTGGTGTTGGCTTTTTGGCCTATAAAGATGGTCGCAAAACCCATAAATTAATTGAACAAACCCTGACGGCCCTCGGCTGCATGGAGCACCGGGGTGGTTGTACCGCCGACCGTGAATCCGGTGATGGTGCAGGGGTGATGACGGCGTTGCCCCACGAATTATTTGCTGAATGGTTCCAAGCAGAGGGGATTACCCAGCCAGCCCCCGAAACCTACGGCGTTGGGATGGTGTTTCTCCCCCAGGCTGAAGCAGAATGTGCAGCGGCAAAAGCGTTAGTTGAAGATGTGCTAACCCGTCGTCAATTCAAAATTTTAGGGTGGCGGGATGTACCTGTGGCCCCAGAAACCCTAGGTATTCAGGCCCGGGAAAACCAACCCCAGATGAAGCAGGTGTTTGTGGTCTCGGAACAGGGATTGACTGGCGATGAACTGGATAAAGCCCTTTACATTGCCCGCTCGGAAATTGGGAAGCACCTCACCGATGTTTTCTATGTGTGTACTTTGTCCTGTCGCACCATCGTTTATAAGGGCATGGTGCAGTCAGAAGTCTTGGGCAAGTTCTACAAGGATTTAACCAACCCGCTGTATAAGAGTGAATTTGCGGTTTACCACCGTCGCTTTAGCACGAATACCATGCCTAAGTGGCCCCTGGCGCACCCGATGCGTTTGTTGGGTCACAACGGGGAAATCAATACACTCATCGGGAATATCAACTGGATGAAGGCCCGGGAAAATATCCTCGAAATTCCCGGTTGGAACAAGGATGATATTGAAGCCCTCCACCCGATTGTCAATACCGATAATAGTGATTCTTTCAATTTAGACAGTGCGATGGAGCTGTTGGTTCGGGCTGGGCGATCGCCCATGGAAGCGGCGATGATCCTCGTGCCAGAAGCCTATCAAAATCAACCCAGCCTCAAAGAACACCCGGAAATCACCGATTTTTATGACTACTACGCGGGTATGCAAGAACCCTGGGATGGCCCGGCCCTCCTCGTATTCAGTGACGGTAAAACTGTCGGTGCAACCCTAGACCGGAATGGTTTACGCCCGGCCCGCTATTGCATCACCAAGGACGGCTATATTCTTGTGTCTTCGGAAGCGGGGGTTGTGGATGTCCTCGACGAAGATATTGTGGAAAAAGGTCGCCTCGGCCCTGGCCAGATGGTTGCCGTTGATTTCCAAACCCAAGAACTCCTCAAAAACTGGGAAATCAAACAGCGGGTTGCTGAATCCCAACCCTATGGCACCTGGCTCAAGGAAAATCGTCAAGTCCTCGAATCCCAAGATTTCGTTGGCGATCGCCAGCAAAACGAAACCGATCTGCTCCGGCTCCAAACGGCCTTTGGCTACACCGCCGAAGACGTTGAGATGATCATCAATGCCATGGCGGAGATGGGCAAAGAACCGACCTTCTGCATGGGCGATGACATTCCCCTGGCGGTACTGTCCGACAAGCCCCGTCTGCTCTACGACTACTTTAAGCAACGCTTTGCCCAGGTCACCAACCCCCCCATTGACCCCCTGCGGGAAAGCCTGGTCATGTCCTTGAATATGTACCTCGGCGAACGGGGTAATCTCTTGGATTGCGGCACCGAAGATGCCAAGGTGCTCAAGCTGAATAGCCCCGTTCTCAACGAAGCAGAACTGCAACGGGTCCGGGATAGCCAACTGGGGGCCACGACCTTGGCAACGACCTATGCGATCGCCAATGGCCCCGATGGTCTCCGGGGTGCCCTCACAAGCCTCTGTGCAGCGGCGGAAGCTGCCGTTCGGGCTGGCAATAAAATTATTATCCTGAGCGATCGCACCGACGGCACCGTCGATCAAGACCACAGTTTTATTCCACCTCTCTTGGCAGTGGGGGCAGTGCATCACCACCTCATCAGCGTTGGCCTCCGCTTGAGTGCCTCCATTGTGGTCGATACCGCCCAATGTTGGAGTACCCATCACTTTGCCTGTCTCGTGGGTTATGGAGCCTCTGCCGTTTGTCCTTACCTCGCCTTAGAAGCCGTCCGTCACTGGTGGCATATTCCCCGGGTCCAGAAGCAAATGGCCGCCGAGCAAATTCCGGCCATGACCATCGAAAAAGCCCAGGATAACTATCGCCATGCCATTGAAGCGGGGCTACTAAAAATTCTGTCCAAGATGGGGATCTCCCTGCTCCAGTCCTACCATGGTGCCCAAATCTTTGAAGCGATTGGCCTCGGCATGGAAGTGATTAATGTCGCCTTCAAGGGCACCACGTCCCGGGTGGGTGGCATGACCCTCGCCGACCTATCCCAGGAAGGGATTGCGTTCCATAGTCGTGCTTTCCCTGAACTTTCCGGCAGTAAACTGGCCAATTATGGCTTTGTGAATTACCGCAAGGGGGGTGAATATCACATGAATTCCCCTGAAATGACCAAGGCCCTCCATAAGGCGGTGGCAGCTTACAACGACGATCAGCAGGAAGCCTTTGATCACTACGGCAACTATCAGGATTATCTAGAAAATCGCCCGGCGACGGCACTCCGGGATTTACTTGATTTCAAGAGCGATCGCCAAGCCATTGATCTCAGTGAAGTCGAGTCCGTAGAAAGTATTGTTAAACGCTTCTGCACCGGTGGGATGTCTTTAGGTTCCCTTTCCCGGGAAGCCCATGAAACCTTGGCGATCGCCATGAACCGCCTCGGTGCCAAATCCAACTCCGGCGAAGGGGGCGAAGATCCCGTGCGCTTTAAGATCCTTGATGATGTGAATGCGAGCGGTGATTCCCCGACCTTGCCCCACCTCCACGGCTTGCGCAACGGCGACACCGCCAACTCTGCCATCAAACAAATTGCCTCCGGCCGCTTTGGGGTGACCCCTGAATATTTAATGAGTGGTCGTCAGCTAGAGATCAAGATGGCCCAAGGGGCGAAACCTGGTGAAGGGGGACAACTACCCGGCAAAAAAGTCAGTGAATACATCGCGATGCTGCGGAATTCTAAGCCCGGTGTGACCCTCATTTCCCCGCCGCCCCACCATGATATTTACTCCATCGAGGATCTCGCCCAGCTGATTTACGATCTCCACCAGATCAATCCTGCCGCGAAGGTTTCTGTGAAGCTGGTTGCCGAAATTGGCATTGGAACCATTGCCGCTGGGGTTGCGAAGGCTAATGCCGATGTCATTATGGTTTCTGGCCATGACGGTGGTACCGGTGCCTCGCCCCTCAGTTCCATTAAGCACGCAGGTTGCCCTTGGGAATTGGGTGTGACCGAAGTGCACAAGACCCTCATGGATAATCAATTGCGCGATCGCGTTATCCTCCGGGCCGATGGTGGTCTAAAAACCGGCTGGGATGTGATCATGGCTGCACTCATGGGAGCCGAAGAGTACGGTTTTGGTTCCATTGCGATGATTGCCGAAGGCTGT
This sequence comes from Picosynechococcus sp. NKBG042902, assembly GCF_963864045.1. NCBI lineage: Bacteria > Bacillati > Cyanobacteriota > Cyanophyceae > Chroococcales > Geminocystaceae > Picosynechococcus > Picosynechococcus sp. NKBG042902. The sequence goes on from NZ_CAWLTV010000070.1 coordinate 82,228, forward strand.
ATCATGGCGCGGGTTTGCCACACAAACCAATGTCCCGTCGGGGTCGCAACCCAACAACAGCGCCTCCGCGATCGCTTTAAGGGCATTCCTGAGCACGTGGTTAATTTCTTCTACTTCATCGCCGAAGAAATTCGTGCCATCTTGGCCAAATTCGGCTACCGGAGTCTCAATGAGATTATTGGCCGCGCCGATTTGCTCAAGCCCCGTGAAAACGTCAAGCTCACGAAGACCAGTGGTCTCGTCCTAGATTGCCTGACCAACCTGCCAGATGTCCGCGACAATCGCGACTGGCTGAATCACGGTGATGTGCACAGTAATGGCCCTGTCCTAGACGATGAGATTTTGGCAAATGCGGCGGTCCAACAGGCCATCCGTGAACAAGGCTCCCTGAGTCAAGAGATCAAGATCATCAACACTGATCGCTCCGTCGGTGCCCGGGTTTCCGGTTTTATCGCCAAGCAGTACGGCAATGAAGGTTTTGAGGGAGAACTCAAATTCAACTTCAAAGGCTCTGCTGGTCAAAGTTTTGGAGCCTTTAATCTCTTGGGAATGACCATGCACCTCGAAGGGGAAGCCAACGACTATGTGGGTAAAGGGATGAATGGCGGTGAAATTATCATCGTTCCCCCAACCCAGTCCCAATATGCAGCGGCAGATAACGTAATCATCGGCAATACCTGTCTCTACGGGGCGACTGGGGGCACCCTCTATGCGAATGGTCGTGCGGGCGAACGTTTTGCGGTGCGGAACTCGAAGGGTAAAGCCGTTGTTGAAGGTACTGGCGACCACTGTTGCGAATACATGACCGGTGGCGTAATTGTGGTGCTCGGTGATGTGGGTCGTAATGTGGGCGCAGGGATGACCGGTGGCCTCACCTACATTCTCGATGAACACAACACTCTCCCCGAAAAGATGAATACAGAGATTGTGAACATTCAACGGGTCGGTACTACAGCAGGGGAAAAACAATTGAAGGATCTGATCACAGCCCACGCCGAGAAAACCGGTAGCCTGAAAGCCAAGGCAATTCTTGCAAATTGGGCTAACTATTTACCCCAGTTCTGGCAAGTGGTTCCTCCTTCTGAGGCCGATAGCCCTGAAGCCAATGTTAATGCGGCGGCAAAGCAACTCACTTCTGTTTAATGCGAATTATGTGAATTACGCCTAATTAACCCGTAAATCTCCCGGTAATCATCGGGGGATTTTTTTTGGCGATCGCCTACCCTTCCATCTACAAAAAAAAGCGCACCATCAAAGTACGCTTGCTGAGTCAAAAATCTTGGTGAACCTGGGGGACGGACGTTACGACATTATTAGACCAAGGCGGCTGGACGACAAGATTCTTCCCGCCATTGCTCCAGGTCAGTGAGGGAGCGATCGCGATAAACGCCATACCGTTCTTTCTTGCTCCGTACGCGTTCTGCTAGGGGCGGAATAATCCCAAAATTGGGGGGCATCGGTTGAAAATGCTTGGGGGAAGCACTATGGATAAACTCGAAGAGAGCGCCCATCATGGTGGTTTCCGGCAAGGTCAAAGGTGTTAATCCTTGGGCTAACCGCGCGGCATTGGTTCCGGCGAGCCATCCCCCTGCTGCGGCTGCTGTATAACCTTCGGTGCCAATCAACTGGCCAGCGGCGAGGAGGGTCGGGCGTTTTTTAAATTGCAGCGTTGCTTCGAGTAACTCAGGGGAATTTAAAAACGTATTGCGGTGCATCACGCCCATGCGGACAAATTCAGCATTTTCTAACCCAGGGATCATCCGGAACACCCGCTTTTGTTCGCCCCAACGGAGATTGGTTTGGAAACCCACCATATTCCAGAGTTGACCTTGTTTATCTTCTTGGCGCAATTGCACCACTGCATAGGGACGTTTGCCTTTATTTTCGGGGGCGCGAAAATCTCCAAGGCGGGCATCAAAAAGACCCACAGGTTTTAGGGGGCCAAAACGCATGGTATCTTCACCACGGCGGGCTAATTCTTCGATGGGAAGACAGCCTTCAAAAAACTTCGCGGTCTCCAGTTCAAAATCTTTCAGTTCTGCTTGCTCTGCTTCACAAAGGGCCGCCCGAAACGCCTGGTACTGGGCTTGATCCATCGGGCAATTGAGATAGGCAGCTTCTCCCTTGTCGTAACGAGAGGCGAGAAAGGCAATGTCTTGGTTGATGCTTTCACCAACAATAATCGGACTGGCGGCATCAAAGAAGCTCATGTATTCCAAGCCGGTGAATTGTTGCAGTTCTGTGGCGAGGGCAGCGGTGGTCAGAGGCCCAGTCGCTAAAACGGTAATTCCTTCGCTGGGGATTTGGTCTAGGGGTTCCCGGCGAAAGGTGACGAGGGGATGTTCGGCAAGCTTTTGGGTGAGATCTTGACTAAAAACGCCCCGGTCAACGGCTAAGGCTCCCCCCGCAGGAACCCGGTGTTGGTCGGCGGTGCTGATGATCACGGATTGGAGGCGACGAAGTTCCTCGTGAAGCAATCCGGCGGCGCGATCGCTGGAGGCCGCCCCAAAAGAATTACTACAAACCAATTCAGCGAGGTCGGCGGTATGGTGGGCTGGACTTTTTTGGATGGGGCGCATTTCATAGAGAGTGACCGGAACCCCGGCTTGGGCAATTTGCCAGGTGGCTTCTGTGCCAGCGAGGCCACCACCAATTACAGTTACAGAAGGCAGGGTTTTAGTCATGGGCGGTCAAGGTCAAATAGAGTTAGGAGCGGTATTCTATCTTACATTTTGGCTTTGGGGTTTAACGATGGGGGAAGACAAAATAAAACCACCCCGGAGGATGGCTCGTGGCAAAAATTTAAGGAAAAACTTAGGGGGCGATCGCCACTGGTCTAGCCGCAGGAATATCTTGATTCACCGGGGCCGGCTCTGGTTCATCTGTTTCCGAGCCAGTTTCTTGCATTGCCAGACGATAGCAGGGGATCGTGTCCGATAAAATAGCACTCGCCATCATCCCCGTATGAATTTCTAAGATCGCCTGGGGGAGGGCTTCAAACATTAGCCGTTGCCCGGGAAAAACAACCCGCTCAAAATACCAATCTTCAACATTTGTAATACGCGCAACTTGAATTTGACTGGTTGCATTTACATAGCAGCAAAGTAGAGCTTTGTTGTCATCATTTGGGATGGGATCAAGAATTTGAGCCATGGGATTCCTGGGTAAATATTTAAATAGTCTTTTATATCTCTCGATGATAAGCTAACACCGATTGATCCCCAATGGTTGTAACGTCTACTACAAAGACATAAGCTAAGCAAAATAGTTCTTCTTGAAAGTTTGATATTTCTTTATCTATTCGCATTTTGGCAAGATGTTTTCCGAATTTTTCTTTTGTAATTTAAGTAACAATTTTTGATATGAAACCTTATTCTTAAAAGTGTTTCTGGATCCCCAAAAGAATCTTAAGAAAAAATTAAGTTCTTTAAGCTACAAAATAACGCTTGGGGCCAAGACGAAAGCCAATGGGCAAAACTCGACAAATCATCAGGAATTCCATCACCACAGGTCACGAAGGAGAGAATTCTCTGAATTCGTCCCGAGAGTCTAGGTATCGATCCGGCGATCGCGGTAATATCGACTGATCAAATCCGTTGTTTCACCGCTTGTTTCACCATGCCTGAGTTAGAATCTCCCCGCGCCAGGGAACCTTTAAGTAGCCTGATTCTTTACCGTGCCTTTAAATGGGGCTTTGTGAACCCGGTGTTTCGGACGTATTTTCGGGGCCGGGTGTATGGAGTTGAACATGTGCCCAGGGAGGGGCCATTTATCGCGGTGAGTAACCATGCCAGTAACTTTGACCCACCGATTTTATCCAATTGCCTCTGTCGTCCGGTGGCTTTTATGGCGAAGGAAGAATTATTTCAGGTGCCAATTCTCAAGCAGGCGATCGCCCTCTATGGCGCTTACCCAGTGAAGCGGGGGGCCGGGGATCGGGGGGCGATCCGCGCGGCGATCAAAGCCCTCGAACAAGGTTGGGGTGTAGGTATTTTTCTCCAGGGAACCCGGACTCCAGACGGTACGATCACCGATCCTAAACCTGGTGCAGCCCTCATTGCGGCAAAAGCCCAGGTGCCTCTCCTGCCAATCAGTCTTTGGGGCACTGAGAAAATTTTAGTCAAGGGAAAAAAATGCCCCAATCGGTACCTTTAACCGTGCGCATTGGTGAGGCGATCGCCCCCCCCCCAGCCGTGAAAAAAGAATCCCTGAACCAAGTAACCCAAACCTGTACCGAGGTTATTAATCAACTGCACCACCTAGGTCGTTAATCTGGTGATCCAAATCACACCACGTAAGTGATGCAAACCCCCTAAATCGATGGCAGGATTTGTTAGTCTAACGGTAGCTATTCTTACTATCTTGCTTGTTTTACCAATAGAAATGCTAGCCGCATCGAAGCCCTAGGGCAGTCTTAGCATCGCCAAAAACCAACGATCTCAGGCAAGACCCCCTTCCCACGTCAATTCATTTAATGTTCACGTAATATTTACGAGCCATGGCCCAGGCCCAGACCCAGACGGAATTTAAGATCAAGTTTTGGGGGGTGCGTGGCAGTATTCCTTGTCCCGGACGAGAAACCGTCTGCTACGGGGGCAACACCTCCTGTGTAGAAATGTGTGCGGGAAATCAACGCCTAATCTTTGATGGCGGTACGGGACTGCGCCTGCTGGGTGAAGCGTTGGTCGCTGAATCGGTACCGATTGCTGCCCATTTATTTTTTTCCCACTCCCATTGGGATCACATCCAGGGGTTTCCTTTTTTTACGCCCGCTTTTCAGCCGCAAAATCGTTTTAATATCTATGGCGTCACTGCGGACGACGAGATCTCGATTCAAAAACGGCTCCATGACCAAATGCTCCATCCCAACTTTCCGGTGCCTCTCCAGGTGATGCGGGCGGAGTTAAATTTTGTTGCCTTGGCTCTGGGGGAAACGGTGTCCCTCGGAGAAGTACGAGTCACCAATGGGCCTTTGAATCATCCCGGTGGCGCGGTGGGTTATCGAGTGGACTGGCAGGGTTTGGGGGTCGCCTACATCACAGACACGGAACATTACGGCGATCGCCTCGATGATCAAGTGCTACGGCTCGCCCAGGGAGCCGATGTATTAATCATGGATGCGACTTACACAGACGAGGAATATCATGATCCGCGCCATAGCAAAGTGGGCTGGGGCCATAGTACCTGGCAAGAGGCGGTGAAGGTGGCCCAGGCCGCCAACGTTAAGCAATTAATTTTGTTTCACCATAATCCAAGCCATGGTGATGATTTCCTCGATGGCGTCCAAGCAGCGGCCCAGGCTATTTTTCCCCAAACGGCGATCGCCCAAGAAGGAAAAACCATTATTTTGCAAGCCTCCGGAGAAAGAAATCCTGGGCTGCCTGGGTCGGCCCAAGCACTATCCGTCTGATATCGGTATAAAATACGGTCAAATGTTTCGGACTGTAAAGCGTGCGGGTAATCTCATCAACAACTGAAGCGTTAACACCCACTTGCATTGCCCTGGGCAATTTTGACGGGGTTCACCGGGGACACCAGCGGGTCATTGCCCCGGCGGTTACCCAAGCAAGGGCGCTGTCCCAAGGGGTTGTGGTGGGCGATCGCCTTTCAAATTCTCCTAAAATCCACGCCACCGTTGTCACCTTTGACCCCCACCCCCGGGAGTTTTTCTCTGGGAACCCCCAACATCTCCTCACGCCCCTCCCGGAGAAACAAGCCTTTCTGGCGCAGTTTGGGATCGAACAATTGGTGTTACTCCCCTTCGATCGGGAACTCGCGGCCCTCTCTCCCCAGGAGTTTGTCGCCGAAATCCTCGTCAAACAGTTACAAACCCAGTCCATTAGTGTCGGGAGTGATTTTTCCTTTGGTCGGGGGCGGAGTGGCAGTGCCACCGATCTCCAGGCGATCGCCAAAAGCTTTGGGATCGATGTTCATATCACGCCCCTGTGCCGGGAAGCCGAAACAAGAATTAGCAGTTCTGCCATTCGCGAAGCCCTGGCGACGGGACAAATTCAATACGCAAATCAACTCCTCGGTCGTCCCTATTCCCTCCAAGGCACCGTAACCCATGGTCAAAAATTAGGCCGTCAAATCGGTTTTCCCACCGCCAATCTCCAGGGAGAAGCGACGAAATTTTTACCGAAATACGGAGTCTATGCGGTGCAAGTCACCAGCGATGTTTTGCCCACCGCCCAATGGGGCATACTAAACATTGGGTGTCGTCCCACGGTCACAACCACTGCCCTGCCGACGGTGGAAGTGCACCTCTTGGATTATCACCAGGATCTCTATGGGGCCAACCTGAAGGTGGATCTCCTCCATTACCTGCGTCCAGAACAAAAATTTGCCTCCCTCCAGGCCCTCCAAAATCAAATTCACCAGGATGGCGATCGCGCCCGTACCCTGCTCACCACCACCTCCAATCAGCATGAAAGAACGCATTCGTGACCTCACCGATAACCTCTCGAAAACCATCGTCGGTAAAGAGGATGCCATTCGTCTTGTCCTTGTGGCGATGTTAAGTGGCGGCCATGTGCTCCTCGAAGACGTCCCCGGCGTTGGCAAGACCCTCTTAGCAAAATCCCTCGCCCGTTCCGTCAATGGCCGCTTTCAGCGGATTCAATGCACCCCCGATCTCTTGCCCAGTGACATTACAGGCACCAATATTTGGAACCCCAGTAGTCGCGAATTTGAATTTTTATCCGGCCCTGTGTTTGCCAATGTCCTCCTCGCCGACGAAATTAATCGGGCCACCCCCGTACCCAGTCCGCACTTCTTGAGGTGATGGAAGAGCAACAGGTGACCGTCGATGGTGAAGCCCGTAAAGTGCCTAAACCTTTTTTCGTGATTGCGACCCAGAACCCCATCGAATACCAGGGCACCTTTCCGCTCCCAGAAGCCCAGATGGATCGTTTTATTCTTTCGCTTACCCTCGGCTATCCCGGCTTTTCTGAGGAGGTAGATATGCTCCAACTCCACCAATCCCGCATTGCTCCAGAGGAACTCAAGCCCTGTATTTCCCTAGAGGAGATGCGTGAGCTCCAAAGTCTTGTGAATCAAATCCACGTCGAAAAATCGATCCAGGAATATATCGTCAAAATTGTCCAAAAATCTCGCAATTACGAAGGGATTATTCTGGGGGTGAGTCCCCGGGGCACGGTGGCTCTCCAACGGGCGGCCCAGGCCTATGCGTTCTTGGCGGATCGAGATTTCATTACGACCGATGACATCAAATACCTTGCACCGTTTGTTTTAGCCCATCGGGTGATTGTCACCGGGGGCAAAGGCGCGAAGGACGTGATCAAGACTTTGGTGGCGACAATTACTGACCCTTCCACGCCCAATAGTGATTACAGTTTGCCGACGACCTAAAATCACCATGTTAAGATTAGTAACGTTTTGTGTTTTTTAGGATTAATGGGGCAACTGGATGTTCGGCAAAATTTCCCTGGGTAGTGTGGGTTTAGTGGTGGGAGGTATTCTCTCGGTGGTGGGTTTCGCGGCCTATGGCTTTGGTAATGCCACCTTAAATTTGGCGGGGATGTTCTACGGCATCCCGATTCTTTTGGGCGGGTTGGCCCTCAAGGCAGCGGAAATTAAACCGATCGCCTACAGCAAAGCGCTTTCACCGGAATTAGAAGCACTGCGGGACAGCCAAGCAACGGCAACTCAACAGCAAATCAGAAAAGATGTGACCCGGTATCGCTATGGTCAAGATTGTCATTTAGATGATGCCCTAGAACGCTTAGGATTAAGCCCGACGGACGAGGAACGGCCTCTATTACACCACATCCGCGAGGAATCCCGGGAAGGACGCTATGCGTTGGTACTGGAATTTAAGTCGCCGTTATTTTCCCTAGAAGATTGGCAGACCCGCCAGGAGAAAATTGAACGGTTTTTTGGCCCCAACGTGACGGCGGCGATCGCCCAACCCACAGAAGATGAAATTGAACTGGCATTGATTCGTGCTGAGTAGCCGATGGGGGCGATCCATTTATAAAACTTTACGATGTTGCTAAGTATTGCAAAGGAAATAAAGCAAAGGCTCAGCTTTGGGCAAAACTAGGGACAATTACGCTAAAAAATCCAAAATTTATTTAATCGTTATTTAGGAGTCAAGATTTATGTCCCTTGCCCTTACCGTTGCCGCTGCTGTGCCCACCACCATGGCCTGGAGCCCCAAAGTCGCCGTTGTGATGGTGATCTGCAATGTTTTGGCGATCGCCATTGGGAAAGCCACCATTAAGCACCCCTCCGAAGGCCCCGAATTGCCGATGCCTGATATGTTCGGTGGCATGGGTCTCCCTGCGCTCTTAGCAACCACGAGTTTCGGACATATCCTCGGTGTTGGGGTGATCCTCGGCCTAGGTAGCATGGGTGCCATCTAAGAAACCTGTGTTTGCTGGTTTGATTTGAGCTTGTCATTATTTAAAATTCGTCGTTTTGTCTTTTGTTTTGGAGAAGGTTGTTGGATCCCCGGAGTTTTTCTGGGGATTTTTGTTGTGGGGGTGGTTTAAAAAATCCAGGGGCGATCGCCGTCAGTGAGCAACAACTCCGAGCAACGCCAGCAAATTAGCTGTTTTAAAATAAAAGGCTAAACCTCCATTGCAACTGCCAGTCCAAAGTTGACCGCCCCTATGCTCGCCGAAATTAAAAGCCTTGCCGAAACCTTAGCGCCCCGTTTAATTGAAATCCGTCGCCATATCCACGCCCACCCCGAACTCAGCGGCGAGGAGCAACAGACAGCGGCCTATGTGTCTGGGGTTTTATCTTCCTGCGGCATTGCGGTACAGGAGTCCGTGGGAAAAACAGGGGTGGTTGGTAACCTCCGGGGCCAAGGCACCGATCCGCGCACCCTAGGGATCCGGGTCGATATGGATGCGCTGCCAATCCAAGAATGTACAAAATTAGATTACGCTTCTACCCGCATGGGGGTGATGCACGCCTGCGGCCATGATGTACACACAACGGTGGGTCTGGGGGCAGCGATGGTTTTGGCCCAACTCCCGGAGGCGATCGCCGGTAATATTCGTTTTTTATTTCAGCCTGCCGAAGAAATTGCCCAGGGGGCGAAATGGATGGTTGATGACGGTGCCTTGGTGGGGATCGATGGGGTGATTGGCTTACACGTTTTCCCGACCATTCCCGCTAAAAACATTGGGATTCGCTATGGTGCCCTCACGGCTGCCGCCGATGATTTAGAAATTTTTATCTACGGTGAATCGGGCCATGGGGCGCGACCCCACCAAGCCATTGATGCGATTTGGATTGCTGCCCAGGTGGTCACGGCCCTACAACAGTCGATCAGCCGCACCCAAAATCCCCTGCGACCCATCGTCCTCACCATTGGCAAAATTAACGGGGGCCGGGCCGCCAATGTCATCGCCGATGAAGTACACATGACTGGCACCGTGCGATCGCTCCACCCAGAAACCCATGCGGATTTACCCCAATGGATTGAAAATATTGTCGCCAATATCTGCAATACCTACGGCGCGAAATATAAGGTCAACTACCAGCGGGGGGTGCCTTCAGTGCAAAATGATCCCGGTTTGACGAAAATCCTTGAACAGGCGAGTCGGGAAGCTCTGGGCGATCGCCATGTAGAAATTTTGCCGGAGCCTTCCCTGGGGGCCGAAGATTTTTCCATGTACCTCGAAAATCTCCCCGGGACGATGTTTCGCTTGGGGGTCGGCCACCAAAACCGCTTGAACTATCCCCTGCACCATCCCCTCTTTGACATTGATGAAAGCGCAATTCTGACAGGGGTCGTTACCCTCGCCTACACGGCCCACAAATATTTCCAAGCCACAGCCCCGGCCCCAAGCCACCAATCTCTGGAAAACATCCCACAATAGAGGGGATTATTTTTCGAGGTAACAGCAGCTATGGCTTTTCCCCAACGCGATCTCCGTCAAATCCACCGCCGCCTTGTGCCGATTATGGTCGCGCCTCTGTTGATTACGGTGTTGACGGGATCCCTGTTTCAAGTGGCTTCTTTGACGGGCAATACGGCGGATTTTTATTGGTTGTTAGAGCTCCACCGGGGACATTTTGGCCCTGTGAATTTAGAGGTGATCTATCCTTTTCTCAATGCCCTGGGCTTGCTTTTGCTCCTGGCCAGTGGGGCGATGATCTGGTGGACGACGCGACCACGACAGCGGCAACGCCCTTAAAAATTGGTAGGATTGGAAACATTCGCAGATTGATCGTCGGGTATGACCATAAAAATTGCTCACCTTGGGCCAGCGGGCACCAACGCCGAAGCAGCGGCACAGACCTATCAAGGATGGTTGCAGCGGGAACAATCGCCGGCTGTGGATCTGGTACCCTGCCAAAGCATTGCCCAGAGTTTGTATGCCCTCGCCCACGATGAGGTGCAATTAGCGGTGATCCCGGTGGAAAATTCGATTCAAGGGTCGGTGGCGATCGCCTTAGATTTGGTCTGGGAATTGCACCCTTTATCCATCTGCCATCAAATTATTCTGCCCATTCACCATGCCCTAATTTCCTTCGCCCCAGACTTTAGCGAGATCAAAGAAGTCCGCTCCCACCCCCAGGCCTTGGCCCAATGTCAACGGTGGCTGGAAAAACATCTGCCCCATGCGGCGCTCATTGAAGCGAATTCAACCACGGCGGTCTTGGGTAGCCTCAAGGACAATCCTCACCTAGGGGCGATCGCCGCGCCCCGGGCAGCACATCTTTACCACTTACCCATCGTGGTAGATGCCATTGGTGATTTTCCGCAAAATTGCACCCGGTTTTGGGTTTTAGGGAAGGACGTCCAGACGGCTGGGGATGTGATTTCCCTTGCCTTTACCCTGCCCGCAAAAATTCCTGGGGTTCTCGTGAGTGCCCTAGAGGTCTTTGCCCGCCGCAAAATTAACCTCAGCCGCATTGAATCGCGCCCCACGAAACGCTCCCTGGGGGAATATTTATTTTTTGTCGATCTCGATGGTTGTCTTACAAATCCCGATGTTCAGGCAGCCCTGACGGAACTCCAGACCCACACAGAAATTTTAAAAATCCTCGGCAACTACCGCACGATTCCTTTAGTTTCCCTAGGGGCAACGCCCGCCCCTGATCTCCAGGTGTAGGATGCTCGTTTTTTGTTTGAAAAATAGGTGAGTTACAGACAAACGACCCCTTAACTAGCGATGGAGGGAGAATTCACCGGAGCTTCGGACGAGACAGTCGCCGTTCCATTCAGGCCAGGGTTAGTTTGGCTGGGTAGGCGCTGCTCAATCATGGCGATCGCCCTGGTCACACTTTCGGGGAAAATCACCACCAGAGCCTCTTGGGGCGCTTCATCGAGGGCAATATTCAAGGCCCGTTGTTCATCAAGAATGGTTTCGTATTGGCAATTGGGATTTTCTTCTTGAATCCCCTGGCGGATTAAATCTGCCACTTCCCCTGCGTGGCGGCCCCGTTTGTCATCGTCTTCTTTAACGATAATTCGGTCAAAAACCGCAGCGGCAATGCGCCCCAACAAAATTAAATCCTCATCGCGGCGATCGCCAGGGCCACCCACCACCCCGATTCGTTCGCCGGGCCAGTTTTTCACAAAGGCACCAACGGCCTCATAACCCGCCGGATTATGGGCATAGTCCACCAGCGCGTGGTGCGTTCCCAAATCAAAAAGGTTCATCCGTCCTGGGGTCTGGGCTGCCGAAGGCTTAAAGGTGCGTAACCCCTGGCGAATATGTTCAATATCAACGCCCTGGGCAAAGGCGGCCAAACAAGCAGCGAGGGCATTGGCGATCATAAACGGAGCCATGCCCCCCATTGTCACCGGCGCGTGCTTCACATGCTCCACCTGTAGCTTCCATTCTCCTTCTAACAACGTCAGATAACCATTGTCATAAACCGCCGCCAGTCCACCCCGTCGTATGTGCTCTAAAACCAAGGGATTATCTGGCTGCATCGAAAAATAAGTGACCTTGCCCCGCACCTTTTCGGCCATGGCGGCAACGAGGGGATCATCCGCATTCAGAACCGCATAGCCATCGGGACTGACTGTTTCAGCAATCACGCCCTTGACCTGGGCCATTTGCTCAATGGTATTGATATCCCCTAGACCCAGGTGATCTGCTGCGACATTAAGGACGACTCCTACATCACAGCGATCAAAGGCTAAACCAGCCCGTAAAATACCGCCCCGGGCTGATTCCAGGACGGCCACTTCCACCGTTGGGTCTTGGAGAATCATCGCCGCACTTTGGGGGCCAGTATTATCACCCTTTTGGGCGAGATAGTCACCGATGTAAACCCCATCTGTGCTGGTATAGCCCACGACTTTTCCCGTTTGGCGATAGATATGGGCCGTTAAACGGGTAGTGGTAGTTTTGCCATTGGTTCCCGTCAGGGCAATGATGGGGATCCGGCTGGGGGCACCATCAGGATAGAGCATATCCAGTACTGGGGCCGCCACATTTCGGGGTAAACCACGGCTTGGCGCCACGTGCATCCGAAAACCAGGAGCCGCATTGACCTCCACAATCACCCCATCGGTATCGGGGAGGGGCTGAGTAATGTCTTCAGTAACCACATCAATCCCGGCAATATCCAAGCCAATAATTTTGGCCACCCGCTCAAAGAGCCACACATTGTAGGGGTGGATATCATCGGTACGATCAACGGCAATGCCCCCGGTACTGAGGTTCGCCGTGGCTCGCAAATAGGCAATTTCTCCGTCCTGGAGTACGGTATCCAGGGATAAGCCTTGGCGATCGAGCACCTTCAGGGCTGTTTGGTCGATGACGATGCGAGTGAGGACATTATCATGGCCGTCGCCCCGGTTTGGATCGCGGTTTGTTTCTTCGATGAGGGTTTCAATGGTTGAGTGACCATCCCCGACCACATGGGCTGGTACCCGTTCGGAGACAGCAACGAGCTTACCGTTAATAACCAATACCCGATGGTCACTGCCTTTGTAGTAACGTTCTACGATGACGGAGCGGGTTTTTGAGGCTTCACTGGCGAGATCGTAGGCGTGTTCTGCGTCGGCCCAGGTTTTGATATCAATGGTAATGCCACGGCCATGGTTACCATCGAGGGGTTTAATCACAATGGGATAGCCACCGACATCTTCAATGGCATCCTCAAGGTCATCTAAATAGCGAATCACGGTACCACGGGGCACGGGGACACCCGCATCGGCCAGGATATTTTTGGTGCCTTCTTTGTCACAGGCTAATTCAACGGCTAAAATGCCAGATTGGTTGCTGAGGGTGGCTTGCAGTCGTCGCTGATGTAGGCCATAGCCCAGTTGAATCATGGAACGGGCACTGAGCAATGACCAGGGAATCCCACGGGATTCGGCTTCTTTGACGATGGTTTCGGTACTGGGGCCGAGGGCTGAACTGGCACAGAGATCTTTGAGATCGGCGAGATCCTGCTCTAGTTCTTTGGGGGAATAGCGCCCAGTATCAAGGATGGATTGACAGAGGCGTACGGCGGCCCGTCCGGCATAACGTCCGGCTTGTTCATAAATATATTCAAAAACGACATTGTAGACACCATGATCGCCAGTGGCCCGGGTGCGACCAAACCCAACGGGCATACCCGCTAATTCTTGGAGTTCGAGGGCGACATGTTCCACGATGTGACCCATGAGAGTTCCTTCCCGGACACGGCTTAAAAAACCACCCCGGCAACCGGGGGAGCAGTGGTGTTCGACGAGACTCGGGAGGGTTTCGCTGAGAGCTTCGTAGAATCCGCTAATTTCGTTGGAGGGGATTTCCGCAATTTCTTCGAGATCGAGACGCATGACGATCAACTTTTTGCGTCGAATACTCCAATAATTGGGGCCTCTGAGGGTTAGGGTCTTGAGGATTCTCATAGGTTGGCGTGGTTGAAAGTCTGGTGGGGCTGGGCGCAAATGCCGCTGGGTGGACGATAAGCGGCGTTAGACCAATGCTATCCGCAGCAGTGGCCTGTCAAGGGGAAATGGTGAACTGGAGTATGACATTTGGCGATCGCCCTAGAATTGCTAATTATTCTAGGACAATTTGTTCGTGGATTATTTGTCGGTTAGTGACCATCATTTAAAGGTTTCCGGACATTGGCCGATGGTTTTTGAGGTCGTAGCGATCGCCATGGCAGAGGATATGCAAATGCAAATTGTGGAGACTCAGCGGTTCTGATGTATCGACACGGGACTGATTTGTGTGGGTCAAATCCTGGGCATCAACAATGGTGACTGTCCCCCGGCCCAGGACTTCTAAGTACCCTTCCTGTTCAAAGACCGCCGCCGTATCTTCGTCAATGCCGATCCCCAGGCGGTCTGGATGCACGGCGATCGTACTCAGGAGACGCACCATGCGATTGCGGTTGTGAAAATGCTGATCGACGATAATTTCTGGAATCATCCCCAGGCCCATGGCCAAATCCACCAGACCCCGGTTGGGAGATTCGCCGCTACTGCCCCCAGCGATCATATGGTGGCCCATCACCGCGGCCCCGGCGCTCGTGCCAGCGAGGGTGATTTCGCCGCTGTGAATTCGTTGACGGATGCGTTCCATCAATGGCGTATCTGCAAGTAGACCACAAAGGCGAAGCTGGTCGCCGCCCGTCATAAAGACGCCAGTACAATCTTCAACAAATTCTTGGTAATAGCGATCTTCAGCATGGATGCGATCGCGCACGTCTAAGACCTTAACCTTTGCGACGCCCATATCCTCAAAGATCCGTTGGTAGCGATCGCCAATCAGTAACGGTTCGCGGGATGCCGATGGAATAATGGCGATCGCCGCCCCAGTGCCCCCAGACCGTCGGAAAAACGAAGCGAGAATTTCCTTACCATGAACCTTATCTTCCGCTCCCCCAATGACAAGGATGGAACTCTTAAAAGAAGTTTGCTGAGCAAGAGAAGTTTCTGACGGCATTAGTTTAATCTTGAGGACAGGTGAGAGGCGAAATTCCAGATCCGTTTGCACTTGGTGAAGCCACCATGGGGGCCGAGCCATTGACCAGATTCCTGCGGTCTGAACCCTTACCAAAAGAACCAGAGAAATCCAGAAAAATCCCCACAATTATTGCATAGTCCTTGTCATTCTCAAATTAGCTGATTATTCTTTTTTAGGTCAAAAAACCATCACTTTCACTCCCCCTTTTTCTATGGCTTTACATTTCGATCTTGTGACCCTTTTTCCGGATTTTTTTACCTCGCCGCTCCAGTCCGGCCTCCTGGGAAAAGCTTTAGGGAAAGGCATTGCCACCGTTAACTTCACTAATCCCAGGGATTTCACCACCGATAAACACCGGAGCGTTGATGATGAACCCTATGGGGGCGGTGCGGGGATGTTATTAAAACCAGAACCCCTCTTCGCCGCAGTCGAGTCTTTACCCGTGCAACCTAAGCGGGAAGTGATCTTGATGACGCCCCAGGGACAACGGCTCGACCAACAACTTTTGGCGGAATTAACCACCTATGACCAGTTGGTTCTAATCTGCGGCCATTATGAAGGGGTCGATGAGCGGGTGCGGGAGCATTTGGTGACCCGGGAAATTTCCTTGGGCGATTTTGTCTTGACCTGTGGCGAAATTCCGGCGTTAACGTTGCTCAACGGTGTGATTCGCCTACTGCCGGGCACGGTGGGCAAAGAAGCATCCCTGAAAGCCGATAGTTTTCAGGTGCCGCTGTTGGACTATCCGCAATATACGCGCCCGGCCAAGTTTCGGGAGTGGGAAGTACCGGCGGTCTTGCGGTCTGGTAATCACCAAAAAATTGCGGAATGGCGTTTGGCCCAGCAAATCCAACGCACCCAGGCCCGACGACCGGATCTTTGGGAGGCGTGGCAGGCTTCCGAGGGGGAGGTTCAGGAATGATTGTGAGTCTTTATCACCGATTATTGGGCATGATGTTGGCGATCGCCAGCCAATTTGAGGGCCATGACACCTCGCCCCTGCTCCTTTCAATGCAGGCCCTGATGAACCAATACAGCGAAACCGGAACACCGGGCAGTTGGCGGCCCCCGTTTACCGAAGAGCCCTTAGAAAATGCGTTTTTGTTGTTGCCACTGTTGGTGTTTTGCCATGAAGATCCCCAGGATTTAGGCGATCGCCTGGGAAAATTTGACCTGCCCCCGGCGCAGTACCCTATGGTGTTGGATTTGGCCGCGGCCTTGAGTGCTTGTTTCCGAGAAAAACTCACCCCTGGGACATTCCGCACCCACATCGCGCAAGATTCTCCAGTCGGCACACTACTACCATCCCCCTGGACTCCCCAACAGAACTGGACAAGCTTCAGTCGGACGATTCGGGCCGAAAAACAGCTTGATCAGGCAACGCGACAACTTTTGCTAATCTATGGGGCGATCGCCTATGGTGACGGGCGTTGGTCAGAGAGTTTCGCCCTAGTCCGGTCAGAATCGAGTATTATCAGCCTTTGGGTCGCCATTTTTGTCGGTGTCCTCCGGGGCGATCGCCATTTACCCCTATGTTTACGGCTACATCATGATTTAGAGGCAATGGAAACCCAAGTCTTACAGTTTTGGAGCCGCTGGTCGGGACTTCCCCCAGAAAATCAGTTACAGTTGGAGCAGGTACCCCTTATTGCAAGTCAGTCCGTTCTCCAATCTCGTCCCCAGCTTCAACTTATTTCCCAACGCCACCTTGTTTAGCATCCCGCGATCGATTGCATCTTTCTGCACTGGGTGGACGTCTGAATGAATCGCATCTTTTTTCAATTTGCATATGAATTTTTGGTCTAATTCCAAACAGCATCGGGGCCAAGGGCAATCTCCCACCCGGCGGAAATCGCCTAGTCAACTTTCTGCTTCGGTATTGGCAGTGGTGGCGGTTACATCCTTGACTAGCGTGATTGGCGATCGCTTCTATAACCAGCCGCAACTGGCGGTGGATACCATTGCCCCGAAGACGATCACGGCTCCCAGCGATGGTGAATTTGAGGATACCAAGACCACTGAGGCAAAACGCCAGGAAATTCGCCAGGGTGCAATCCCTAGTTTGAAGCGAGATCCAGAAGTTACGCCCACTATCAAGCAAGACCTCAAAACCCTCCTCGATGACATTAGTCGAGTCCGTACCATTTCTGGCGAATTTCCCTTTCTCGATCCCCAAATTTTATCGATTCCAAGCCAAACAACACTCCGCCAAGCCAGCGCTGCCCAATGGGAAACGGTGTTGGCGATCGCCGATCAACTCGAAATCTCTCCCCTGCCGCCCCTTGATACCCTGCTGCCCACAGATGCAAATTTGGCGACCCCAAGCCGGGAACTCTACGCCTATGCTGGGGGAGCTGGCCCTGCGGCAGTGCAAAGGGTGATCACGACGATCATGGTGGCCCGGGAAGGCTATCAACAGGCGATCGCTGAAGCCCAAACCACCTTTAACACTGACCTGTTTCAAACCCACCAAACCTTTTTACTCCGCCTGTCTGACGCAGAATGGGAGCAAGTCCGTAATGATATTCTCCAGGCTGGCGATCGCATTCTGACCCAAGGGATTCCCCCAGGCATTTCCCCAAGCCTCCTCCAAGAAACTATCCAGGTACAACTCGAAAACGATAGATCCGGGCGCGCCTTTGCCATCGACACTTTAAGCCAAACCCTGCGACCCAACCTGATCGAAGACCGCGAAGAAACCAAACGCCGTTCCGAACAGGCGGCCCTCGCCGTAGAACCCGTCGTTGTAAGCATTGATTCGGGCGAGGTCATTGTCACCAAGGGAGAGCAAATTAGCCAAGAAGATTTTGTGCTACTCGATGGCTTTGGCCTCAGCGATCGCCAAATTAACTGGTTGGGTCTCGGCGGTTATGCGCTCCTGGTTAGCGGTGGCGTTGCCATAACCATCCTTGTCGTTACCAAAACCAAGAAAAACCTACGGCGGCGTGATTGGGTGCTGCTGCTGCTCATTAGCCTGAGTACCCCCCTCCTGGGCCTAACAAAATTTCCCTACAACAACAACTTACCAGCCGTCGGATTACTCACCGGTAGCCTCTACCATCCCCACATTGCGATCACCCAAGTGGCCCTCTTATCCGGGATTACGGGCATTAGCAACGAAAACATCAAATGGGATCACCTCATTGCGGCCACCGTCGGCGGAATCATTGCCGCCCAACAGAGTGGTAAATTGCGATCGCGCGAAGAACAAGCCAGCCTTGGCTTCACCATTGGGGCCATGCAAGCTGTCGTCAGCCTCGCCTGGAATCTCATTGCCAGTGCCAGTGCCGAGACCCTCTGGTATGTCCTCTTACCAGAAGCATTAATTTTCGGCTTCTCTGGCACCGTCTGGATTATTATTGCCCTCGGACTATCCCCCTATCTAGAACGCTTCTTTGAACTGCTAACCCCCATTCGCTTAGCTGAACTTTCCAACCCGAATCGTCCTCTGCTCGCCAAGCTTGCTAAAGAAACCCCCGGAACCTTCCAACACACGCTATTTGTCGCCTCCCTCGCCGAAGCTGCTGGTCGCCAATTAGGCTGTGATGTGGAATTAATCCGCGCCGGAACCCTCTACCATGACATTGGCAAGACCCACGACCCCGAAGGCTTTATTGAGAATCAGCAGGGTGGCCCCAATAAACATGACCAACTCAGCCCCTATGAAAGCGTCGAGATTATTCGCAAGCACGTAACGGAAGGGGAAAAAATGGCCAAAAAACACAAGCTACCCAAGGCAATCCGTGACTTCATCCCAGAACACCAAGGGACGATGCAAATTTCGTATTTTTATCACCAGGCCCGTGCCCTTGCCGAAAAAGAAGGCCACCCCCCAGACAGTGTGGATGAACAGTTATTCCGTTATGCTGGCCCGATCCCCCAATCAAGGGAAACAGGGGTGGTAATGCTGGCAGATAGTTGTGAAGCAGCCCTACGTTCCTTGAAAGAAGCGACCCCAGACCAGGCGGCAATTATGGTCAATCGTATATTTCGGGCCCGTTGGCAAGATGGTCAATTAGCAGAATCTGGCATTGCAAAAAATGAGTTGCCGTCCATTGTGGACGTTTTTGTAAAAGTATGGGAGCAGTACAACCATAAGCGTATTGCTTATCCCCAGGCCGTATTGGAGTCTCGCCGTTAACCCCAGGACAGAAATTGTTAAGATCTGTAAATAAGTACTCTAGGCTGACCCATGGAATTGACATACCTCGACAGTAATAGCTGGCTCATTGAGATGGCCGGAAAACGTATTTTGCTCGATCCCTGGCTAGTGGGTTCGTTGATGTTTGGGAATACGCCTTGGTTATTTAAAGGCGATCGCCCCCAGGATCGTCCCATTCCCAAAAATATAGATTTAATACTCCTATCCCAAGGGCTACCAGACCATGCCCACATACCTACCCTAGAGCAGTTGGATCACGCATTACCCGTTGTCGCTTCCCCTAATGCGGCCAAGGTCGTGGAGTCTCTAGGTTATCAAACCATCCACACCCTAGAGCATCACCAGAAATACACCATTGATAATTTAGAAATTCTGGCTCTGAAAGGGTCTCCGGTGGGGCCAACCACTTTGGAAAATGGCTACCTGCTCAAGGATCTCAGCACTGGCCAAACGCTCTATTACGAACCCCACGGCTACCATTCCCCGGAGTTGAAGCAGTATGCTCCGATTGACGTTGTGGTGACGCCATTGATTAATCTCACCCTGCCCCTCCTCGGCCCCGTGATCAAAGGTCAAGCCAGTGCCCTACTGGTTTGTGAATGGCTAAAACCCCAGGTCATTTTGCCCACCGCCGCTGGTGGAGATGTCAACTTTGAAGGGCTGGTGATGAAATTCCTCAAACCCCAAGGTACGGTCGCTGACTTTAAGCAGATGCTCCATGAAAAACAACCCGACACCCTGGTTTTGGAGCCGACGCCAGGGAGTCCTTGTACGGTTTTGGCTTAAAAAATAACCCCATCTAAAGTCCTGCCCGAATCCTGAATGAGCTATACTAAAAAGCTGCTCACATATCCGTAGCGATCGCCTAGTTTTGACTATGAAAAATCCTTCCCTGCGCCAAGAACCTCGATACGCGCCTGCCTCCGTGATTGCCCTCGAGCAAAAAACATCATTACTAGAATGGCTAGAAGAAAACGGTCGCATTATTTACCGCGAGAAAAAAGACGACTTGATCGATGAGATGGCAGACGATCAAGACTTATCTGAGCTGATGGATGAAGACGGCTTTGAAGAAGATGACGACGATGACGATACTGATCTCGATTAATCTTTAAAAAAGACCTGTCCTGAGCAATTTTCAAAGAAAATCAGAAGGCAATCTCGATCCACAACTGACTTGTGGATTTTTTTTGTCTAAAGTTTTCGTCTTAACCTTCTTAAGATATGGTTAAGTACACCTATCGGCAAATAAATAATTTATTGCAGCCTCTGGCAAAGAACACGCCGAAATCACTAACTATCAAAAGCTTCATTGAATTGTCCATGAAACATTCAACTCCACCTAAAGATTTCTTAGAACAGCGACTCCAAAATGTTTTTGTACTCATTAAGAACATCAGCATTCTTTTTGGCTTAGGTGCAATTATTTCCCAACTATTACAAATTTCACCATTGCTTGAATCTTATCCTGGGTGGAATATTACTTGGGGACAAGGGGCAACGATTCTTGTTGGTTGTGCTGTTTTATGGTTTGGCTTGCACAAACACCTTAAAAACAGACTGTCAAATTGGATTATTATGCGTAAGCACGAGACTAAGCCAAAAATATTATTAGTGCCTTTCGTTTTTGTCGCCGTTGTTGTGATTCTAAAAGTAGCGTTAGGCAATACAGATGATTACACTCAAATTTATAGCGAAGGTGGCTTATTTGAATATGGCACCGTATTTGCTTTTTTTATCGCCACGGGCATCGGCATTTTAATTGCCCGTTGTTTTTTCCAGAAGAAGCAATTTTTTCTTGGGGGAGCCTACTGCTTCTATAGTTTTTGCTTTTTTGTGGTGGGTGGTGAAGAGGTTAGTTGGGGGCAACGCTTGTTTGGCTGGCAATTACCAGAATTTTTTGAAGAACATAATGTTCAAGGAGAATTAACTCTCCACAATTTAGTGTGGCTAAATGATTATTGGGGCGATGGCATTATTCTGATTTGTGCCCTAATCGCCTTGGGTGTTCTCTATGCGCTAATTCGCCAAAAAGATAGTCCTGCATTGGCAAGAAAATTAAAATACTTGATTCCTGGTTCTTATTTGCTGTCCTTTTTTGGCGTGGCAATGATTATTTATATTCTGGTAGAAATTCAATATGCAACAGGTAATTTACCATTCGCGGTAATTTCAACAAGAGAACAGGAATTTGCAGAATTTTTATTTTCCATGGGTTTCTTGCTCTTTGCCACAGCCAATTATTTTAGACAAGGAACAGAATATACTGAACAGTCGCAACGATTTCGAGGAAACGAGTCGGCATAGAAGTTAATTTTCTTTTGTCGTGAACTTTTCTGAGCGGTGGTGGGGAGTTTGGAATTCAGTAAGATCAATGCCAATGGGAATAATGCCGCTGGGATTGAGAGGAAATAAAGAACTGTAATATTCTTGCTGGATTGTTTTGAGGGGGCAGGTAGCAGCAACACCTGGTAGTTGATAGATATCCCGTAGATAGCCCCAGAGATTTTTGTAATCGCAGATGCGGCGGCGATCGCATTTAAAGAGGCCATGATAAACGAGATCAAAGCGAATCAAGGTGGTAAACAGGCGGATATCGCAGAGGGTGAGTTGGTCGCCCAAAAGATAGCGGCGATCGCCTAGGCGTTGGTCTAACTGATCCAAAGTTTGAAAAAGAGCTTCGACCGCTTGGTTATAGGCGGCTTGGGTGCGGGCAAAGCCACATTTATAAACGCCATTATTAACAGTGTGATAGATGAGGTCATTGAGGCGATCGCCTTCTGGTCGTAATGGTTCTGGGTATAAGTCTCGCTCTGGGAATTTCGCAAACCGATTAAAGGCATCATTGAGCATCACAATAATCTCTGCACTCTCGTTATTGACGACCTGGTAAGTTTGGCAATCCCACAGCACTGGTACAGAACAGCGGCCGCTGTAACCCGCCTGGCCCAATTGATAAAGCTCTTTCATGCTGCGGCAGCCCGTGGGGTCATTTTCCAGACGCCAGCCTCCCACTGACACATCGGCGATCGCCACACTCAGATCCACAACGTCCTCTAGACCCTTGAGGATGCGGGTAATGGCTGTCCGGTGCGCCCAGGGACAAGTAAGGCCAATGTAGAGTCGATAACGGTTTGGCTCTGGCGGAAACTCTTCAGAACCGACCCAATGGCGAAATTGACTCTCAACCCGCTGAAAATTGCCCGTTGGGTCGCTGGGGGCCAATTGAGACATCAGGGTTTGCCACAGGCGATGCCAAACAAATTGTGCCGTTTGAATCAGAAACTTCGGGGGAACTGCCATAGAGCGATTACTTATTCCAGAGTTGCGCCAATTGTTGGGTTTTGAGTCCTGCTTCGATGGCTTCTAGCACCCTGGTCATGCCTGTGGTGTTGATAATTTCATATTTTCTGTCTGCTTTTTTACAGGCTTCCATGGCCCGCTCCGTCATGGAATGGCTAGCGTAGCCCGTGATAATGAGAATGAGGTCAACATTGGTAACCTGGGCTTCCCCCTGGGCCGAAAGTTGTAGACCATCCTGTTCGCTATACCATTGCAATTCCACCTGGGAACTGCGCAGGCGATTCTTTACAGCGGTTTGGAGGCGATCATGTCCACCAAAAACTAAGACTTTTCCAACTAAGTCTGCATACAGTTCCGGGCGTTTATCCGATTTGCGGTGGCGGGATTTGGGTTGAATATTGGGGTGGTGTTCTGTACGGGAACGGTTTTCGAGGGCTTTGTTATAGATAAAGTTTAGGGTTTGTTCATGGGTTCCCCGCAGTCGCGCCACGGGGCCTTCTTCGCTGTGTTCGTTTATTTGGTTAATTAGGGCGTCAACCACTTCTTCGAGGGAACCTATTTCCTTGAGGTCATCCACATAGCCTTTGATGGCGATCGCCGCATCGGTGGCACTAAAAAAGTCTTGTTGTTCAAAGATCATATCGAGCAGATCGTCCCGGAGATCCGACTGCCAGCGTTGGACTTTTTCCCGCGCTTTTTCTTCTAAAAGTCTTTCTTCCCGGAGAACAAGCTGGGCATCGACAATTTCTGTGGCCTTTTCGGGTATTTCTGCTATTTCACGGCGAATATCATCGGCTTTTTCTTGTAATTGTTGAATTATGTCGGCATGATGATATCCCTCCGCCCGGTAGGTGCTGATCATCTCTTCGACTTTTTTGAGCAGGGGGTGCAGTTTTGCTTCCCGTTGGCGCACAATATCTTGGTATTGTTCGTCCCGCTGCTGCTGTAATTTTTTTTCTTCGAGGTGGGTCTTCGCCGCAGATAACAAATTTTCAACGGAGGCCTCTAGGTTTTCGAGTTCGATATCCATGGGAATTTAGGGGGGTTATGAATTTTATGATTTTTTGGGCTAGCTATAGATCTTAGCTAATCGTTTGGGGGGATAGGCGATTTAGGGTGCCTTTCACGAAATTCCCGAAAAATTGTGATCGCTGATTTTGCTCAAAAACTCGCTTAAGAATCTGGCCGAGTTTCTCGAAATTAAGAGATTCAGAGGCAGTTTGGGGGTTTTGTTCTTGGAAATACTGGATTAAACTCAGCCCCGCAATGTGGGTTAGATAGGCGGCACTGACCCCCTGGACAGCACCCCCAGCAAGATAGGTGATCGCGTTGGTTTTGAGCATCCCGCCGACGGCTTGGGTGGAGAGTTCCACAAGGCCAAGTTGGATCATTTGTTTGCCGAGGGTGGTGGCGATCGCCTGGGCCTGACCCAGAGAAAGACGCTGTTGATAGACCGCTCCCACATCCATAATCATTTGTCCTGTTACGGCTGCCGTGGCGAGTAAATCTAAAGCAGCGACGGGATTGGCAAAGGTCGCCCCAGCCGCCAACCACTGATATTTTTCGAGGATCGGTAAAGCCCGTTCCCGTCGGAATTGATTGAGGGTTTGCTTGGCATTGTGCTGGGTGAGCCGTGCGGTGCGCCAGATGGTTGACCAGAGCAGTTGTTGTTGGGTTTCGGGCTGACTGAGGAGAGTTTGGAGTTGATGTTGTAGGGGGGCAACGACCGGATCAGGACGTTCAAAATGCTCGGTGGCGGTGCCATCGGCTTGGATTTTTTTAACTTTGATGGCCTGGGGTGCGGCGGTGATGGGGAGGATATTTTGGGGAGCGATCGCCGGCTGACAATGGTTCCGCAGTTGGTTCAGGATCAATTCCCGTTGCTCCGGCTGATATTGATCTTGCTTATTAAAGGCGATGAGGATTGTTTGGCGAGCCTGGTGCCAATGGTTGAGGGTTTGCCATTGGGAGGCCATCAGATCCCCATTCACCAGGAAAATCACCAGGTCGGCGGCAAAGACTTGGTTTTGGGCCGCTTGGTCATAGCTGGCGAGGTCGGTAAATAGGGGCGGTGTTTCCTGGAGGATATAAGTTGGTGCGGTGGCTTGGAGCTGCTGAAGAAGAGTTGTTTTTCCAGTGCCCCGGCCACCGGCGATCGCCACGGTGAAGTGGTCCCGTTGAAATTCTTGATTGAGGTTATCCAGGGTTTGCCTGAGGGTTGTGAAATCTTGATCGGGCACTTCTTGCTGGAGCGCCATCACCCACTGTTGGGCGTTTGCAATGGCTTGGTCAACGTCTTTTCGTTTAAGGGG
The DNA here is from genome assembly GCF_963864045.1 of Picosynechococcus sp. NKBG042902. Lineage (NCBI taxonomy): Bacteria > Bacillati > Cyanobacteriota > Cyanophyceae > Chroococcales > Geminocystaceae > Picosynechococcus > Picosynechococcus sp. NKBG042902. The sequence goes on from NZ_CAWLTV010000070.1 coordinate 106,911, forward strand.
ATTTTGGGGATTGTCCTGGGGGTGTTGGGGTTGTTTTTTCTGCCAAAGCAGGAGGCCGCCCCAGGCGATCGCCCCCCAAAATAACCATTCCCCAAGGTCAAAAATATTGCCCTGCCAGCGACCCAAAACTGCGAAAAATAAGGCTAAACCTAAACCGCCAACAAGAATGGGTTTTTGCATTGTTTTTACCCCGCCACATACAACAATTCGTCTATCTATGCTACTGCGAAAGGTGCTGGCCCTTAAGGGTAGGGGGCGATCGCCAGGGATCTTTCAAGAAATATTAAGGGTCAAGCTTGGCTCATATTGGGAGGGATTTCCAAAAAAACAAGGGAAACTAGATAATGGTCTCGATTTACTGCTTGGTACTGTGTGATGTCCGCCTATCTTCTGACTGCCCCCGCAAAAATTAATCTCTACCTGGAAATTTTGGGCGATCGCCCCGACGGGTTCCATGAGTTGGTGATGGTGATGCAGACCATTGGCTTATACGATCGGATTGAGGTGCGACAAAACCGCAGTGGCGATATTAATCTCTATTGCCAGCATCCCGAAGTCCCCCTCACCGCCAGCAATATTGCCTACCGAGCCGCCCAGTTAATGATGATGCGCTTTGCGGATACCTATGCCAGGGTGGGTGGTGGAGTTGACATTACCATCGAAAAAAATATCCCCGTGGCGGCGGGACTGGCTGGGGGGTCAACGGATGGCGCAGCGGTATTGGTGGGGTTAAATTTGCTCTGGGATTTAGGGTTAACCCAACCGGAATTACAAACCTTAGCAGCAGAATTAGGTTCAGATGTGCCCTTTTGCATTGGTGGAGGGACGGCGATCGCCACCGGACGGGGAGAAATTTTAGACCCATTGCCCGATCTCGATGGCATCCCGATTGTCCTCGCAAAATACAGCAACATTGCTGTTTCTACCCCCTGGGCCTACCAAACCTACCGCGCCCAATTTGGGGAGCATTATTTACAAGATGCGGCGAGTTGGCATACCCGCATGACACAAATTCATGCCGGCGGCCTGATCAAAGCCATTCAACAAAAAAATATCCAGGCGATCGCCCATGAACTCCACAACGATCTCGAAAAAGTCGTTTTACCCGAATTTCCCCAGGTGCAACAACTGCGTGACTGCTTTACCAAACACGGGGCGATCGGCACGATGATGTCGGGCTCCGGCCCCAGTGTGTTTGCCCTCTGCGAAACCCTCGCCCAAGCCCAAGCCCTCAAAGTCCAAGTTGCCCAAGAATTAAACGACCCAGCCCTCGATCTTTGGGTGACGCACATTGCCAGCCCCGGCATCCAAGCCGACTGCCGTTAAGTTTTGCTTCATTGAAATCCTTGGGTTGTCACCCGCCCGAAACGCCAGCGCGAAAAAAATTGTGGCACACTGCAAAGAGTGACCATTACCCAAAAAATCTCGCCATGCCAATGATTAAAGCCTTTGCTGTCCATGAACCTTCTGGTGATTTACAACCCTTTGAGTATGACCCCGGTGCGCTACTGCCAGATCAGGTAGAAATTGAGGTGAAATACTGCGGCATTTGTCACAGTGACCTCAGCATGATCGGTAATGAGTGGGGCATGACCCAATATCCCCTGGTTCCTGGCCATGAAGTCGTCGGGGCGATCGCCAAGGTCGGGGAAAACGTCAAAAATCTCAGCGTTGGGCAAATCGTCGGCCTCGGTTGGCATGCAGGCTATTGCAATGAATGTCCCCAATGCACCACAGGCGATCAGAATCTTTGTGCCACGGCCCAAGGGACTATTGTTGGTCACCATGGTGGTTTTGCAGAAAAAGTCCGAGCGGCGGCCAATAGTGTGGTGCCAATTCCCGAAGGCATTGACCTAGAAGCCGCTGGCCCTCTCTTTTGTGGCGGCATCACTGTTTTTAACCCCCTCGTCCAATACGGCATCCAACCCACTTCCAAAGTCGCTGTGATCGGTATTGGTGGCTTGGGTCACATGGCGGTGCAGTTCCTCAATGCCTGGGGTTGTGAAGTGACGGCCTTTACCTCCAGCGAAGCAAAAATTACCGAAGCCCTTGAGCTTGGTGCCCACCATACCCTCAATTCTCGTGATCCAGAGGCGATCGCCGCCGCTGCGGGTCAATTTGATCTGATTATTTCGACTGTCAATGTCAAACTCGATTGGAATGCCTATCTCAGCACCCTCAAACCCCATGGACGCTTACATTTCGTTGGTGCCGCCCTCGATCCCCTCGATATCAACGTCTTTGCCCTAATCATGCAACAGCGTTCAATCTCTGGCTCCCCCGTCGGTAGCCCCGCCACCATCGCCAAAATGCTTGAATTTGCCAAACTGCACAAGATTCAGCCCAAAATCGAAACCTTCAAATTTGCAGACGTCAACCAGGCGATCGCCCACCTAAAAAGTGGCGAGGCCCATTACCGAATCGTGCTTTGTCGCTGACCCATTTTGCGACCCAAAACCGTCCCCACAGGTTCGGGAACCTACACTATCAGGATCCCTAGATCACGCAGCACTATAGGAATAGTCATATGCACGAATCTAGAATATCTAGTCGTCATACTTGCACCAATATTTGAAAGTCTTATTCAAGTTAAATCGCTGATCTTTGGAGTCACACTGCTATGGGAAAAGTCGTCGGTATTGACCTCGGAACCACCAACTCTTGCGTATCCGTTATGGAAGGCGGCAAGCCGACTGTAATCGCTAACGCAGAAGGATTTAGAACTACCCCCTCCGTCGTTGCCTACGCCAAAAACGGAGACCTGCTCGTAGGGCAAATCGCCAAGCGTCAAGCCGTGATGAACCCTGGCAACACCTTTTACTCCGTGAAGCGTTTCATCGGCCGCAAACACAGTGAAGTCAGCAACGAATCCACCGAAGTTGCTTACAAAGTAGAACGTGACAGCACCGGCAACGTAAAAATTGATTGCCCTGCTAAAGAGAAAAAATTCGCCCCCGAAGAAATCTCTGCCCAGGTACTCCGCAAGCTGATCGAAGACGCCAGTAAGTACCTCGGCGAACCCGTTACCCAGGCTGTCATCACTGTTCCTGCATACTTCAATGACTCCCAACGTCAAGCCACTAAGGACGCCGGGAAAATTGCCGGGGTAGAAGTGCTGCGGATTATCAACGAACCCACCGCTGCCTCCCTCGCCTATGGTCTAGATAAAAAGAGTAACGAAACGATCCTCGTCTTTGACCTTGGTGGTGGAACCTTCGACGTTTCCATCCTAGAAGTCGGTGACGGTGTCTTTGAAGTTCTCGCGACTTCCGGTGATACACACCTGGGTGGGGATGACTTCGACAAAAAGATCGTTGATTTCTTAGCCGAAGAATTCCAGCGTACCGAAGGCATTGATCTCCGCAAAGACAAGCAAGCGCTTCAACGTCTGACAGAAGCTGCTGAAAAAGCAAAAATCGAACTGTCTAACGTTACCCAAGCGGACATCAACCTCCCCTTCATCACCGCGACCCAAGATGGCCCGAAGCACCTCGACATGAGCTTAACCCGGGCGAAATTTGAAGAGCTTTGTGCTGACTTAATCGACCGCTGCCGCATCCCCGTTGAAAACGCGATCCGTGATGCCAAACTCGACAAGTCTGCCATCGATGAAATCGTTCTCGTTGGGGGCTCTACCCGGATTCCTGCCGTGCAAGATGTCGTTGAGCGCGTGCTGGGTAAAAAGCCCAACCAGACTGTGAACCCCGACGAAGTTGTGGCGATTGGTGCGGCGATCCAAGGTGGCGTCCTTGCGGGTGAAGTTAAAGATATTCTCCTCCTCGACGTTACGCCCCTATCTTTGGGTGTAGAAACCCTCGGTGGCGTGATGACCAAGATTATCCCCAGAAACACCACCATCCCGACCAAAAAATCAGAGGTCTTCTCCACCGCTGTTGATGGTCAAACCAACGTTGAAATTCATGTTCTGCAGGGTGAACGGGAAATGTCTAAGGACAACAAGAGCCTTGGAACCTTCCGTCTCGATGGCATTCCGCCGGCTCCCCGTGGTGTACCCCAGATCGAAGTAACCTTTGACATTGATGCCAACGGTATCCTGAACGTCATGGCGAAAGACAAGGGCACTGGTAAAGAACAATCCATCAGTATTACTGGTGCATCGACATTACCGGATGACGAAGTAGAACGGATGGTTAGCGAGGCAGAGGCCAATGCCGCAGCAGATAAGGAACGCCGCGAAAAAATTGACCGCAAGAATCAGGCAGATTCCCTCGTTTACCAAGCTGAAAAGCAACTCGAAGAGCTCGGTGATAAAGTGCCCGCCGACGACAAGAGCAAAGCTGACCAAATGATTAAAGATCTCAAGGAAGCGGTTGCCCAGGAAAATGATGAGAAAATCTCGACATTAATGCCGGAACTGCAACAGTTGCTCTACACCATTGGCAGCAACATCTACCAACAAGCTGGTGGTGATCCTTCCGCCGCAGGGTTTGACCCGAATGCGGCAGCGGGTGGCGCTGCGCCCGGTGGTAGTGGCGGCAACGATGGTGGGGACGATGTCATTGATGCAGAGTTCTCTGAAACCAAGTAAGCGATCGCCATTGTGATTTCAATCGTATTGGCAATGTAAATAAACAGCGGGGGTAAGTGATTTACCCTCGTTTTTTTATGGATGAATTTAACGAGTCATCTGCCGCAGGGCACGGGTTTGTTCCAGAATGTCTTCGACATCTTCTTCAGAGAGCCTCTCAACGTAATTAATTTTGACTTCTTCGAGGAGGTCATTGATCAGTGATTCCATTTGGGCGAGGCTTTCTTGGCCTTGGATCTCGGAGGTGATGCTGCTGGTGAGTTGGGTTAAGAGTTCTTCGAGCAGTTGTTCAAAGACAGGGTCTTCTTCGAGGACTGCTTTGAGGGTGTCTGCGGTGACTTGATAAAGTTGATGGGAAAGTTGTTTGGCCAGGGTGCCTTTAAAATCGCCAATGCCGGGCAGCATCTGTAAGCCTTGGTAGGCAGGGGACATGGAAATGACTCGATCCAGGGTATGGCGAATGACGGCTTCGGCCTCGGGCTGAATTTTGGGTAAGACTTGGTGGACTAAGAGGTTGGCCATGAGCTTTGCGAGCTCGACGGGTTCATTAATGTCATTTAAATCGACATATTCTCGGCTGGTGGTTTGGGCCAAAAGAGTGGCAAATTCACCCCGGTGGATGGAGCCTTGGATTTGATTGATAATCCGAATGACGACGACTTCGGTAATATCTTCGGCAATGCCAGCAACAAAACCTTGACTGGCTTGCTTTTGGATTGCGCTGAGATCAATAAGGTCGGCTTGATTGAGACGAACGATCACAGGAATCACCCGTAACCAACGGAAAAGAGGAATCAGCAGAAAGATATCGTACCAACGCCAGAGCATGGCATCAAACCAACTTACGCCTGTGCGACGCCGACTGATGTACCAACTCCGGGCCAGAAACTCGAGGAGGAAAGCGAGAAAGAAGGGAAAATCGAGAATGCCAAAGTTATCAATGTATTTGCCGTTTTCGCCAATGGGACGGAAATAGTTGGTTTCTAGGAGGGGTTCGATTTCGCGTTCGTAAAAGTTGAATTCTTCACGCCAGCCATTTTCTGAGAGATATTCACTGCTCCAAAAGAGTTGAAAGGCGTCTTTGGAGGAGGCAGAGGCATCGCCAAAAACGTGACGACGCATCCGGTTTTTAATCTTCTCAAGGGTGCCTGTTTTGTTGGCGATTTCAAAGGGATTGGTATCCACCATCTCAACGCTCAATTCCCGGAGTTCAGCAAGGATGGCTTCTTGTTCTTGGTTGTAGCGGCGGAGTTGGGTGGTGATGTCTTGGCGATCGCCAGAACCAACAATGCCACTACCCGAACCCGTCGAACGGAGAGTTAGATCGTTAATTTGCTGAATTTTGGTTTGCAGATCTTCGACCCGTTGGAGATAGTAGGCGGTGTCTCGATTTTCTTCGATACCTTTTACCCAGTCATAGGCGTGGGTTACATTAACCGGGAGAATGCGCACCGGCTCGGCGGGAAATTTCCATTCATATTTAGCGATGCGTGCGTAAAATTGAACTCGGCCCTGTAACCAGAAATTACGCAGGGGGATGTAACTCAAGTCAAAGAGGACTAACACCAAATTCACAGAGGCCAAGAGAGCCATACCCCGCTCAAAAAGCAGACTGGTACGATTACGTTTGGCACGGCCGGGTTGTCTGCGTGGTGCAATAGTCATGGTAAATTAAGGGCGATTTTTTGTGAATTTTGAGCAGGATTGAAGCAAATTTTCAGTTTATTTTATCGGGTTCTATGGGCAGGCGGACTAAATACAAGGTGTGTTTGAGCACTGAACAACGGGAAAGACTCTGGGCGATCGCCCGTAATGGATACCAACCAGCCAAGAAAATGCTCCATGCCCGTATTCTACTCATGGCCGACCGCGCTCACCCCGACGGCAACTGGCAAGATCAACAAATCGCCCAGGCCCTGAGCGTTCATCCCAACACCGTCGCCCGTGTCCGTAAACTTTTTGTCAGCGACGGCGAAACCCAAGCCCTCGGCCGTAAACCCAGGGCGCACCCGCCGATCAAACCCAAACTCAGCGACGCTAAGATCGCCAAACTCCTTGCCCTCTACCACGGTGGGCCACCTCCCGACCATGACTATTGGTCTCTCAGTCTCCTGGTACGAGAACTCAAAGCCCAAAAAATTGTCAAACACATTTGTCGCGAAACCGTGCGTAAAATTCTCAAAGAACAGGGGATTCGCCTCAGTCGCCGCAAACGAGCCTAAATCCCTCGTTAACTTTCCAGAAAATTCTCTCCAAATTCGTGGCAATCCTGATTCCTTCCCTCGTCTTTCCGCGATGAAGGCTCCCTTCATTAGTTAAAATAAGTAAAGTTTTTCAAAAATTAGTGGATCTTCCATGACTGACGTTCCTGTCTCTCGTATTCGTAATTTTTCGATCATTGCCCACATCGACCACGGGAAATCAACCCTGGCAGACCGAATGCTCCAGGACACCCAAACAGTGGCGCAACGGGATATGAAAGAACAGTTCCTCGACAACATGGAACTGGAGCGGGAACGGGGAATCACCATCAAGCTCCAGGCCGCACGGATGCGTTATGTGGCGAAGGATGGCGAAGAATATATCCTCAACCTCATCGATACCCCAGGCCACGTTGACTTTTCCTACGAAGTATCGCGCTCCTTGGCCGCCTGTGAAGGGGCGTTACTGGTCGTAGATGCCTCCCAAGGGGTTGAAGCCCAGACCCTTGCCAACGTTTACCTCGCCCTGGACAACAACCTAGAAATTATTCCCGTTTTAAACAAAATCGACCTGCCCGGTGCTGAACCTGATCGAGTTACCGAAGAAATTGAAGAAGTCGTTGGTTTAGATTGCACTGACATTATTCGAGCTTCCGCCAAACAGGGCCTCGGCATCAACGATATTTTAGAGTCCATTGTCCAACAGGTACCGCCCCCGGCCGATACCATCGATCAACCGTTGCGGGCGCTCATTTTTGACAGTTACTATGACCCCTACCGTGGCGTAATTGTTTATTTCCGGGTGATGGATGGTGAAGTTAAAAAAGGCGACAAAGTGCGCCTGATGGCCTCCAAAAAAGAATATGAAATCGACGAACTGGGCGTCCTCGCACCAAACCAAGTGCAAGTAGACGCTCTCCACGCCGGAGAAGTAGGCTACTTTGCGGCGGCGATCAAATCCGTTGAAGACGCACGGGTCGGCGATACGATCACCTCCGCTGTCCACCCAGCACCAGCACCGCTACCGGGTTACACCGAAGCGAAACCGATGGTTTTCTGCGGTCTTTTCCCCACCGATGCCGACCAATATTCAGATCTGCGGGACGCTCTCGATAAATTGAAACTGAACGATGCGGCCCTTTCCTTTGAGCCAGAAACTTCCAGCGCCATGGGGTTTGGTTTTCGGTGTGGCTTCCTGGGCCTCCTCCACTTAGAAATTGTCCAGGAACGTTTGGAGCGGGAATATAACCTTGATTTGATTACAACGGCCCCTTCGGTGGTGTATCGAGTTACCACAACGGATGGGGAAGTGATGGAAATTGATAATCCCAGTCAATTACCAGATCCCCAAAAACGAGAAAAAATCGAAGAGCCCTACATTCAAGTGGATGTCATTACCCCGGAAGAGTTTGTGGGCACCATTATGGATCTGTGCCAAACGCGACGGGGCATTTTCAAGGACATGAAATATTTCACCGAAAGTCGCACGAATATTATCTATGAATTGCCCTTGGCGGAGGTGGTGACGGACTTTTTTGATCAGTTAAAGTCTCGCACCAGGGGTTATGCCAGCATGGAGTATCAACTTATTGGCTACCGAGTCGGGCAGTTGGTGCGCTTGGATATTTTAGTAAATAAAGATTCGGTGGATTCCCTCGCGATGATTGTCCATCGGGACAAGGCCTACAATGTGGGACGGGCAATGGCCGAGAAGCTCAAAGAATTAATCCCCCGTCACCAGTTTAAGATTCCGATTCAGGCGGCGATCGGTTCTAAAATCATTGCCAGTGAGCATATTCCAGCCCTACGCAAGGACGTTTTGGCGAAGTGCTACGGTGGTGATATTTCCCGGAAGAAAAAGCTGCTCCAGAAACAGGCGAAAGGTAAGAAGCGCATGAAGTCGATTGGTACGGTTGATGTGCCCCAAGAGGCGTTTATGGCAGTTCTCAAGCTAGATCAGTAATTTTTTCTAAATCCCCACACTCACCCACTCAAAGAAGCGCGATCCTGTGGGGATTTAACTCAGAAATCAAGCTAGATCAAAGCGATCTGCATTCATCACTTTTGTCCAGGCCGCAACAAAATCCTGGATAAATTTCTCGTTGCTATCGTCTTGGGCATAGACTTCGGCATAGGCCCGCAGGATGGAGTTACAGCCAAAAACGAGATCCACTCGCGTGGCTGTCCATTTGACTTCGCCGGTGTGGCGATCGCCAATTTCATAAAGATTCTTACCGGCTGGCTTCCAGGTATATTTCATATCCGTCAGATTGACGAAGAAATCATTGGTCAATGCGCCCTCGCGGTCCGTGAGCACGCCATGCTTGGTGCCGCCATAATTGGTGCCCAGTACACGCATCCCGCCGACCAAAACAGTCATCTCAGGAGCGGTCAGTCCCATCAACTGTGTGCGGTCGAGCATTAATTCTTCGGGGCTAACCACATAGTCTTTTTGGAGCCAGTTCCGGTAGCCATCGTGGAGGGGTTCTAACACTGCGAATCCCTCTACATCGGTCATTTCCGCCGTCGCATCACCACGACCTGGGGCAAAGGGCACCGTAATCTCCACTCCCGCCGCTTGGGCCGCTTGCTCAATGCCAACATTGCCTGCCAGGACAATTACATCTGCGACACTGGCTCCAGTCTCGGTGGCGATCGCCTCTAGTACTGGCAACACCTTAGCTAGACGTGCTGGTTCATTCCCTGCCCAATTCTTTTGGGGAGCCAAGCGAATTCTCGCGCCATTTGCCCCACCGCGTTTGTCTGAGCCCCGAAACGTTCTCGCACTGTCCCAGGCTGTACAGACCATTTCACTAACGCTTAAACCACTGGCCGCAATTTTGTCCTTAACCGCTTGCGGATCGTAGTCCGTCTTGCCCGCCGGAATTGGATCTTGCCACAATAAATCTTCCTGGGGTACATCCGGGCCAATGTAGCGGGACTTCGGCCCCATATCCCGGTGCGTGAGTTTAAACCAGGCCCGGGCAAAAGTTTCGGCAAAATAGGCTGGATCTTGGTAAAACCGCTCAGAAATCTGTCGATAGTCCGGATCCATTTTCATCGCCATGTCGGCGTCGGTCATAATCGGGCTAAGGCGGATCGATGGATCTTCAACATCAACGGGCTTGTCTTCTTCTTTGATATTGATCGGTTCCCATTGCCAGGCTCCCGCTGGGCTTTTTTTCAGTTCCCAGTCGTAGTTGAGCAATAGTCGAAAATAACCGTTGTCCCATTGGGTGGGATAGGTCGTCCAGGCTCCTTCAATGCCGCTAGTGACGGTGTTACGACCAATGCCACGTTGGGTCTTATTCAGCCAACCCAAACCTTGGTCATCGAGGTCGGCGGCTTCGGGTTCTGGGCCGAGTAAGGTTGCATCCCCATTACCATGGCACTTACCCACGGTATGGCCGCCAGCAGTGAGGGCGACGGTTTCCTCGTCGTTCATCGCCATCCGCGAAAAAGTGATACGAATATCATGGGCTGTTTTGAGGGGGTCTGGATTACCATCTACACCTTCAGGATTGACATAGATCAAGCCCATCATTACCGCAGCTAACGGATTTTCTAGATCCCGCTCACCGGAATAGCGACTGTGGGGGTTATCACTGGGAGCCAGCCATTCTTTTTCTGAACCCCAATAAATATCTTTTTCGGGATGCCAGATGTCCTCACGGCCAAAGGCAAAGCCAAAGGTTTTTAGTCCCATGGATTCATAGGCAATGGTGCCAGCATAGGCAATTAAATCGGCCCAACTCAATTTATTGCCATATTTCTTTTTGATCGGCCAGAGGAGGCGACGGGCCTTGTCTAGGTTGGTGTTGTCGGGCCAAGAGTTGATCGGGGCAAAACGTTGATTACCCGTCCCAGCACCGCCCCGACCGTCTGCGATCCGATAGGTGCCGGCGGCGTGCCAAGTCATCCGAATCATCAACCCACCGTAATGTCCCCAATCTGCGGGCCACCAGTCCTGGCTGTCTGTCATTAGTGCATGAAGATCCCGCTTCAGGGCGTCAACATCAAGGGTTTTGACTGCATCTTGATAATTGAAATCTGCGCCCATTGGGTTGGTTTTGTGGTCGTGCTGGTGCAGAATGTCCAGATTTAGGGCTTTTGGCCACCACTCTATGTTTGTCGCCATGCTGCTCGTGGTCAGGGCACCGTGCATTACTGGACATTTGCCGCCGGTGTTCGTGATGTGGTCATGCATTAATAATTTCCTCTTGCGAGTCAACACAGAGATACTTGTTGCCATGGTTGGTCTCACAATGGTGGTAATCCCAAGCCATCACCCTGGCCAACAGCCAATCCCTGTGCACTACATAACTAGAAATTATAGGAATGATTTTTTGTAATGTCCCAGATGATACTTTTATTTTTACTTTCTGGAGTGTTCCTCGGAGGTCGGTAAACAGTTAGCGATAAACGAAGACGGGAATACGACTGCTCCGGAGGATTTGGGCGGTGGTGCTGCCAATGACGAAGTGGCGAATGCGGCTATGGCCATAGGCACCAATCATTAACAGGTTTATTTTGGCTTGGTCACAAAATTGGGCGATCGCCGTTTCGGAGTTGCCTGGAACAAGGTGGTAATGGGCCTCAATGCCAGCGGCGCTCAAGCGTTGCTTGGCCTGGGCAAGGCAGGGATTTGTCGTGGCGTCACCGGGTTTTTTCGTGACGGTCAGCACATGGATTTCTAAGGCTTTGAGGGCGGCACATTCACTCAAAAAGTCGAGGAGTTTGCGGCAACTGGGACTGTCATCGTAGGCGACGAGGAGGCGATCGATGGGTTGAAATTCGCGGGAGGTGACCAGGCAGGGTTTATGGCTCGACCGAATCAGACGCTCTAAATTGGCTCCGAGGTGATCGGGGGCGATATTTTCTGATTCCCCTCGCTTGCCCAAGATAATTAGATCGGTATTTTGTTCTAGGTGTTGGAGACAATCAATAAAATAGCCCACTTCATGGAGGAGTTTTGCGGGGGGCTGGCCAGCGGCACTTAGGGTTTCTTGGGCTTCTTGGAGAATTAATTTTGCCCGTTCGTGGTCGAGTTTTGCTTTTTCATGTTCAAGGGCGACTAAACGTTGAAGGAGACTTTCAGACGTTCCCAGGCCAATGCTGCCACTAAAATTACGGGCATCGGCGGCAGCCCTACTCCGGGCGTCGGTGACATGGAGTACGTCGATGGTTGCCCCCAGGCGATCGCCAAACCAAGCGGCATATTGATAATTGCTCTGGGCAAAGTTAGAGCCGTCGGTGCATAACAAAATTCGTTGCATGGTTTTTCAAGCTTTTCAAGAAACGTCTACGGGGGCCGGGGTCACTTTCGCGGTGTGTTTTTTACTGTAGGTGGCCAGCTTATCTACCAGTTTCGCACTTTCAGCGTTGAGGCCCAGCAATTCCACCTCGGCCCCGGTGCGGTGAAACTTCGCCACGATGCGGTCGAGCATTTCCACAGCCCCTTGATCCCAGAGGTGGGCGGCGCTGAGATCGATGACGACTTGATCAACGACTTCTTCAAAATTAAAGGCGTCAAAAAAATTCTTCCTTAGAGACAAAAAAGATTTGCCCCCGGACGGTATAAACATGGCGATCGCCCCCAGCTTCCACCCGCTTGTCCACCAAAACAACCTGGGCAATCTTATTGGAGAAAAAGACCGTACTCATCACAATGCCCGTCGCGACCCCCAGGGCAAAATTGCGGGTCAGAATAATTACCGTCATCGTCGCCAGCATCACCATGGATTCACTGCGCGGCAGCCGGGACAAATTTTTGAGAGAAGACCAGCGGAACGTGCCAACGGAGACCATGATCATAATTGCCACCAAAGCCGCCATGGGCATCTGTTGCACCCAATCCTGGAGACCCAAAATCGCAATTAACAGAAATATCCCCGCACACAGGGTCGATAAACGGCCCCGACCACCGGATTGGACATTGATCACCGATTGACCAATCATGCCGCAGCCCGCCATGCCGCCAAAAAAGGCCGTGAGAATGTTGGCAAAGCCCTGCCCCTTCGCTTCTTGGTTTTTATCACTGGGGGTATCGGTCAACTCATCCACCAGGGAAGCCGTTAAAAATGAGGCCAGGAGACCGACAATCGCCAGGGTGATTGCGTAGGGAGAAATAATCTGCAGCGTTTCCCAGTTCAGGGGCACCTGGGGTAAACGGAAAAAGGGCAGGGCCGTGGGCAGTTCGCCCATATCCCCCACCGTGGGAACGTCTAGATTTAAGGCGATCGCCGCCACCGTCATCACCGCCAAAGTCACCAAGGGTGAAGGCACCACCGTCGTCAGCCGGGGCAAACCATAGATAATCACCAGGGATAACGCCGTGAGAAGATAAACCATTGGCGATTTCCCGATCAGTTGGGGCAGTTGGGCCAAGAAAATCAACACCGCCAAAGCATTCACATAGCCCAAGACCACCGCCCGCGGCACATATTTCATCTGGCGGCCCAGTTTGAGGAACCCAAAGATCACCTGAATCACGCCCGTCAAAAGGGTCGTCGCAAACAAATACTCCAGGCCATGATCTTTCACCAGATCAATCATCAACAGCGCCATCGCTCCCGTGGCCGCCGAAATAGAACCGGGTCTGCCCCCCAAAAAGGCTGTCATCACCGCAATGATAAACGAGGCATATAAGCCCACCTTTGGATCAACCCCAGCGATAATCGAAAAGGCGATCGCCTCCGGGATCAACGCCAATCCCACCACTGCACCAGCCAGAATATCCGCCCGCACATTGGCAAACCATTCCCGTTTTAAAACGCTTAAATTCAATGTGTCTCCGTAACAAAAAGTTCAAGCCAAAAGCGTTAGGATGCTACCACAGAATTTGAAACGCGCGACAACGAAAACTAATCCAAGCTGTCCTGGAGAGCCATCTGCATCAAAATATCGTGGGTGCTGTCGCTGTGGCCATCGGCATGGGGTTCTTTTTGGTGGTAATGGCCGTCCTGCTGGAGCTGCCAAGATAAGCGGTTATCGGACAACATAATCCCCAGGATCTCATTGAGATCGCCAATTAACTTGGGATCCTCTACGGGGGTCACCGCCTCCACCCGACGACTCAGGTTACGGGTCATCCAATCGGCGCTACCGATGTACATTTCCTCAGCCCCATCGTTTTGGAAATAGTAAATGCGCGAGTGTTCCAGAAACCGCCCAATAATACTGATGACGCGGATATTTTCACTGAGGCCCTCGACACCGGGACGGAGACAACAGATCCCCCGCACAATCAGATCAATTTCTACCCCCGCTTGGGACGCCCGATAAAGGGTTTGGATCATTTCCAGATCGACTAGGGAGTTCATTTTCGCGACGATCCGTCCACTGCCGCCATTTTTGACATGGGCAATCTCCCGCTCGATCATTGCCACCATGCGAGACCGGAGGGTGACGGGGGCCACCAATAACTTACGGTAGGAACTTTGGCGGGAATAACCCGTGAGGAAGTTAAACAAATCCGTGAGATCTGCCCCCAAATCCTCACGACAACTCAGTAAGCCTAGATCCGTATAGAGGCGGGCGGTTTTCGGGTTGTAGTTGCCGGTGCCAATGTGCAAGTAGCGGCGAATTTTTTTCTCTTTCTCTTGGCGCACCACCAGGACAATTTTGGTATGGGTTTTTAGCCCAGCCAGGCCATAGACCACATGAACGCCTTTTTGTTCGAGGGTTCTGGCCCAGTTAATATTATTTTCTTCGTCAAAGCGGGCTTTTAACTCGACCAATACCGCCACCTGTTTGCCATTTTGGGCGGCTTCGATGAGGGATTGAATAATCGGTGAATCACCGGAAGTCCGGTAGAGGGTCATTTTAATCGCCAGCACGTCAGGATCCTTCGCCGCTTGGGTAATGAAAGCCTGAACGGTGGCAGAAAAAGAATGGTATGGATGGTGCAAAAGGCGATCGCCCTGGCGAATCAACTCAAAAAAATCCGACTCAAAATCTTCCGAAGAACGGCTCCCCTTCCCCGCATCAAGCCAAGCCGGGGCAGTGGGTGACCAGGGTTTGTCCTTGAGGTGCTTGAGGGGCAAACCGAGGAACGTAAATAAAGAATCTAGACCAATTAAACCCTCTACTTCATAGACATCAATGTCCTGGAGATCCATTTCCTTGATCAACATTTGCCGCACATCTTCCGGCATGGAATGGTGAATTTCGAGGCGCACCACAGAACCGCTAAACCGCCGCTTATGTAACTGTTCCTCGATGGCAATCATCAAATCGTCGGCTTCGTCCTCTTCCACCGAAAGAGACGCATTGCGAGTGACCCGAAAGGCATAGCATTCTTGGATATTCATCTGGGGAAAGAGGGTATCCAGATTATGGGCGATCACCTGTTCGATGGGTACCCCCACCCAAATCACTTTTTCTTGATCGGGGTAATAGCAAAGCTCTGGGGGTAATGTGACAAACCGGGGAAAGTTCCCTGGCACCTTGACCCGGGCAAATCTTTCTTGTTCTTCGTTTTCTGGTTCTTTGATCACCACCGCAAGGTTTAGGCTGAGGTTAGAAATGTGGGGAAATGGGTGACTCGGATCAACGGCGAGGGGCGTCAGGACGGGGAAAATATGCTCCTGGTAAAAGTCATGGAAATAGTTCCGTTGTTCCCGGTTGAGGTCGAGGTAGTCAACGAGGTGAATCCCTTCCTGGGCGAGGAGGGGCTTAAGGGTGTGTTGAAAATGCTGATCCTGGAGTTGGACGAGGGGTTTGAGGCGTTCGTAAATGTCTTGGAGTTGTTCGGCTGGATTGCGCCCATCAAAGGAGAGTTTGCTGACCCCGGCCTCCACTTGTTGCTTCAGTCCGGCAACCCGCACCATGAAAAATTCGTCGAGGTTATTGCTAAAAATGGCGAGAAATTTGAGGCGCTCTAGCAGTACGTTGCGGTCGTCCAATCCCTCACTGAGAACGCGGCGGTTAAATTCAAGCCAACTGAGTTCCCGATTAAAATAATATTGCGGATTATCGAGGTCAGTTTTGAGTTTACTGGCGGTTTTCGCAGAGGACATATACTTTTTATGCAGAGGATCGAAACTGTGACGGGAAGCCTTTCTCGCCATTGTTAATAGAGTAAACCCCATGACCAATTGTTATCGCAAACTTTTGCTTTTTCTTAGCCTCAGCTTAATGATGGGGGCCGGGCAGGTTTCGGCGGCATCTCTGGTAGGGCCAATTCAGGATCCTTTACTCCCAACCCAGCAGGGCGATCGCCCCTTGAGTGAGTCCCAGGTGGCCCAACTAACCCAGACAATTATCACCCTAGAGGCTGAGGGGTTCGAGCAATGGGCCGCGGGAAATAAAGAGGCGGCTTTTTCTCGGTGGTGGCGGCAACTGCGGTTACGGCAAGTTTTACCGGATCGCCAAGCCGAAGTGGAAAGCCTGGGACGAATCGGGGCGATCGCCTGGGAAGATAATCAAACGGAGCCAGTACAGATCATCACCGAACGTTTGGTGGCCATCGAACAACAAAATTTCCCCCAAGACTATAATCTCCTGCTGCCCCTGGCCACGGCCTATGAACAAATTCGGGATTCCCAACGGGCGATCGCCCTCTATCGGCAGCACCTAGAGACCCTCGAAGATCCCTACAAACCAGAAATTTTGCGCCTAATTACCCAATTGGCCCTAGATTGGTTTAACACCAACGCCGCCCTCAATGCCCTAGAAGAAATCGCAACCCTCAACGCCCTCACGGACGCAGACCGGGAACAACTCGCCGCCCTCTATGAACAAACCCAGCAGCCCGAAAAGGCGATCGCCCAGCAACGGCAACTCACCGCTGTTTATTTCCAAGCACAAAACCTGCCCCGACTGATCCGCACCTACCAACAAATCGCCGAAAATTACAGGCAACTCCAGGATTATCCCCAGGCCGTAAGCTTTAGCCGCGATGCCTTTACCCTCGCCTGGGAACTGGAGTATTTTGACGCCGCCGAAAGTGCCCTCACCCAGTTGGCGACCCTGTACCTAGCCCAAGAGAAAAACGCCTCCGGTCTCCAGGTCTACGAACAACTGATCACCGTCCAGGAAGCGAGCTATAACCGCTTTGGGATGATGGAAACCTACCGCACCCTTGGCACCCTCTATGAACAGGCGGGCCGCTACCCCGACGCCCTCGTGGCGTTCCAAAGGGGATTGGCGATCGCCAAAGAATTGAACCACAATATCAACGACTTCACCCAAGCCATTGCCACCCTGCCGCTTCAATGAAATCTTTGCTTAAAAATCTTGCCGTTTTAGACCGCTACATCATCGGTGAACTCAATCTAGCCTTTGCATTTGGCTTGGGGCTATTTTCTGCCCTGGGAATCGCCGTCGGTAGTCTCTTTGATCTTTTGGCCCAGGTGCGAGAATCTCGGTTGCTCTTTGATGTGGCTCTGAAGGTCATGGCCCTGAAAATGCCGGAATTTATCGGTTTTGCCCTGCCGATGGCCGTTTTGCTGGCGACCCTCATTGTTTACAGTCGCCTCTCTGGAGACAGCGAAATTATCGCCCTCCGCAGCCTGGGAATTAGTGTCTATCGCCTCGTTTTACCGGCCCTCATTTTCAGTATCTTGGCCACAGCAATCACCTTCGTTTTTAAAGACCAAGTGATCCCCCTCGCCAATGCCCAGGCCACCCAAACCCTTGAACAAGCCTTTTTACAAAAACAAGCGCCTTTTCGAGATGAGAAAATTATTTATCCTGAATATGGCGAGGATGATGTCCTCAAGCGCCTATTCTATGCCGCCGAATTTGATGGGCAGCAGATGAAAGATCTGACGATCATCGACCGCTCCAACGGCAGCCTGAATCAAATTGTCACCGCCGATGCCGCTGGCTGGGATCTTGCCCGTAATCAGTGGAATTTTCAAAATGGCATTATCTACTTCATTGATATCGACGGCTCCTACCGGAATGTGCTGCGCTTCGACCGCCACCAAATTCAACTCAGCAACGAGCTACGGGTGGACGAAGAATTACCCAAACACGAAGATATGAGCCTGGCCCAACTCCAGCAGTACATGCAGACTGTCGCCGCTGACCCTGACCGGGATGAGGCTTGGTTGCGGAAGTTGCGGGTGCGGTTCCAAGAAAAAATTTCCTTTCCCTTCATTTGTCTTGCCCTGGGTGTGGTGGGAGCTGCCATTGGTTTACGGCCCCAGAGTGCCGGAAAAGCCACGGGGTTTGGTCTCTGTGTGGGGTTAATCTTTGGGTATTATTTTCTCGCCTTTATGATCAGTTCCGTGGGTGTGGCTGGGTATTTGCACCCCATTTTGGCGGCCTGGTTACCCAACTTGATCGTGATGGCGATCGCCTCTGGTCTTGTGCTGCAAAGCGCGAAGTAAGCCCATGGTCTGGCAATTTATCCTGGGCTGATTGGCTAGGCCTGAACGTAAATATCTTTAGTGAACTCTTATGACAAAAAAGCGCCTCTTCATTGGAGTTGAAAAGAAAATTATGTATGTAGTCTATTTGTAACTGGCGACATACATGAAGAAATACATTGCAGAATTTCTAGGGACATTCTGGTTGGTTCTGGGGGGATGTGGCAGTGCTGTTTTTGCCGCCGTCGTTGCCCTATCCGACGCTGACCTTTCCAACGGCTTAGGTCTGGGTTTTCTGGGGGTTTCCCTGGCCTTTGGTTTAACGGTTATGACTGGCGCCTATGCTTTCGGGCATATTTCTGGAGGACATTTTAACCCGGCAGTTTCCTTTGGCCTATGGGCCGCCAAACGCTTTCCTGGGCATGAATTACTTCCCTATATCGTGGCCCAGGTGTTGGGAGGAGCTTTAGCTGGCCTTGTTATTTTGGTGGTCGGCAGTGGCAATGGCGCCTTAGACTTATCCGGCTCGAATCCCCTGGCTACCAACGGCTTTGGGAGTCATTCTCCAGGTGGCTATGGCTTACTGGCGGCTTTGATTACCGAAATTGTCATGACCTTTATGTTTTTGATGATTATTTTGGGTTCCACAGATCGCCGTGCCCCCGCTGGTTTTGCCCCAGTTGCCATTGGTCTTGGTTTAACGTTGATTCACCTGATCAGTATTCCAATCACCAATACCTCGGTCAATCCGGCTCGGAGTACGGGCGTCGCTCTCTTTTGTGGCAACGCCGAATTAATCGGTCAGCTATGGCTCTTTTGGGTAGCACCTATTTTTGGGGCGATCGCCGCAGGATATGCCTACAGTGCTTTCTTTAGCGAAACAAAAGATACAACGGGTACTGGGGCGCCGACGATCGCTTAGGCCTGTACCAGACATAATCTTTACCTGATATTTCCCCCATCGCTTGATTTTTCAAAACCTGGGGGATTTTTTATGGTCAATCTCTGGAATTAAGTTCGCTGGAGGCAGGGAGCCTAATCACCAACATCTGCAATCCGAAAACCCATCTGGCACTCATAGGTCGTCGCCACCTTGGGAAAATTGCCATTGATGAGATGGCCGCAACATAATTTGCCCTGGCGTACGCGGGGGGTGCCACTTTGATCAGCCATTAAACAGCCCTGGCACACTTGATCAGTGGGTAAGATCTGTCCATCCGTAAGGATCATCAACATCTGCGCTTGCCTCCCATGGGACCCAACAACCACTCTCGCTTAATTTTTATTGTAAAGGGAACTGCTGATAAATTCGTTAAACTTGCTACACTGCTTAACCTTGGGGGCCATAGCGCCATTCACCTAGTCCGGCCCGCCGAGGAATGTTTGTTAAAATTTTAGCGATGCCGATGGTATAATGCGCCATCCGCAGGAAGTATTTTTAAATTTTATTTGCGATTGCGAAAGGAAGACCTCACCGTGACCCAAACTAACCTTGATTTCTTAGCCCAAACCGATAGCGTTGTTTCTGGAATGATTGCCAGTGAACTCAACCGCCAGCGGGTACACCTCGAACTCATCGCCAGCGAAAATTTCACCTCCCCAGCGGTGATGGCGGCCCAGGGTTCTGTCCTCACGAATAAGTACGCCGAAGGTCTTCCCAATAAGCGTTATTATGGTGGCTGCGAATTTGTCGATCAAGTAGAGCAAATTGCCATTGATCGCGTCAAGGAATTGTTTGGAGCGGCCCACGCCAATGTTCAACCCCACTCCGGCGCCCAGGCCAACTTTGCGGTGTTCCTAACGCTCCTGGAACCCGGTGACAAAATTATGGGGATGGACTTGTCCCATGGGGGCCACTTGACCCACGGCTCGCCGGTGAATGTGTCGGGGAAATGGTTTGAAGTGGTGCAATATGGCGTTAATAAAGAGACAGAACGCCTCGATTATGATGAAATCCGCGAAATTGCCCTGCGGGAAAAACCGAAGCTGATCATCTGTGGTTATTCTGCTTATCCGCGCATTATTGAGTTTGATAAATTCCGGGCGATCGCCGATGAAGTAGGTGCCTATTTGATGGCGGACATTGCCCACATTGCAGGATTAGTCGCAACAGGCCATCACCCCAACCCAATTCCCCACTGCGATGTGGTGACGACTACCACCCATAAAACGCTCCGTGGCCCCCGGGGTGGTTTGATCATGACCCGCGACGCCGAACTGGGCAAGAAATTTGATAAGTCGGTGTTCCCTGGTAGCCAAGGCGGCCCCCTCGAACATGTGATTGCGGGGAAAGCGGTGGCCTTCGGCGAAGCCCTCAAGCCGGAATTTAAAGCCTATTCTGCCCAGGTAATTGCTAATGCCCAGGCGATGGCCAATACCCTCGTCAGCCGTGGCTTTAAACTCGTTTCTAACGGGACAGATAACCACCTGATGCTTGTGGATATGCGCTCCATTGGCATGAACGGGAAGCGGGCTGATGCTTTGATTAGTGAGATCAACATCACCGCCAACAAAAACACCGTTCCCTTCGATCCTGAGAAGCCTTGGATTGGGAGCGGCATCCGTCTCGGTTCGCCAGCGATGACCACCCGGGGCCTCAAGGAAGTAGACTTTGCCGAAATTGCCAACATCATTGCGGATCGTCTGTTAAATCCCGATGATGAAGCGGTGAAACAGGATTGTCTGGGTCGCGTTGCGGATCTTTGTGAAAAGTTCCCCCTCTACCCCCATTTGCAGATTCCGGTAGCGGCGATCGCCTAAATTCTTTAATATCTTTTTAAATAATGGAAAGCTCAGGTTTAATGAAAAAGGTAACCTGGGTTTTTTCTTATTTCGGTTTTGCTCTACTCTCTCTGTTCTTAGCCAACGCCAATATGCCGAAGGAATTGTTGTATTTAGTCACGAGTCTAATCGCCCTGGTTGTGGTGCTGATTAGTACCCCCATTGTGAAAGCGATTGGCTTACGGAGTGGCCGGGTAGACCGACCCAACGAGCGGAAAGTCCACGACCGACCGATGGTGCGCTTGGGTGGCGTGGCGATTTTTATGGGCACCCTCGTCTCCCTAGGGACGGCTTGGCAGATGGATTGGTTCCCCCCTTTATTTCCTGGGGAACAATGGCCGATCTTAGGGGTGCTTTTCGGGGCGATCGCCTTTTTTGGGATTGGCTTTGGGGACGATTTATTTGAATTAAGCGCCTTATCTCGACTGTTGATGCAATTCGTCGCAGCAGGCATCGCCTGGTTAATGGGGGTACAAATCGAATTTTTGACGATTCCGTTTACCGGGGAAGTGTTTTCTGTGGGCTGGTTGAGCCTACCTTTGACCCTAATTTGGCTTGTGGGCATGGCCAACGCGATCAATTGGATTGACGGCCTTGACGGTCTAGCGGCGGGGGTTTCGGGGATTGCGGCGGCGGTGTTGTTGGTGACGACCCTCTATCTCAACGAACCCATGGTGGCTTTTATTGCGGCGGCCTTAGCGGGATCGGCCCTCGGCTTTTTGCGCTACAACTTCAACCCCGCCCAAATTTTCATGGGGGATGGTGGCTCTTATTTTATGGGCTTTACCCTGGCAGCGATGGGGGTGGTGGGCCTCGTGAAAACGACGGCGGCGGCAGCGGTGCTCTTGCCCTATGTGATTTTGGCAGTGCCCTTGATCGATATGACGACAGTGGTTTTTTCGCGGATTAGCAGCGGCTCTTCTCCTTTCAAACCGGATAAGCGGCACCTGCACCACCGACTTTTGGCGGCAGGTTTTTCCCATCGCACTACGGTTCTATTTATCTATGGCCTTACCCTCTGGGCAGGGAGTTTGGCGATCGCCTTTTCGGGTCTCCCCAGCGGCACCCTCTATGCGGGGATTACGTCCCTAATTGTCGGGGTTTGGGGGTGGCAACTGTGGCGCAGGCGCGATTTTCCCGTCCACCGCAAGTAGTACCAATGGCAGATTCCCCTTGGCAGCATTACAACTCCGCAAAAGCAAACCTTAGGCAAACCATTTGGGACCGCTTGGCAACGGCTGGAGTAACGGTAACGCCTCCCCATGGCCACATTCCGAATTTCGTCGGGGCGATCGCCGCCGCTGAGAAGTTAACTACCTTGGCAAGTTGGCAACGGGCAACGGTGATTAAGTGCAATCCCGATCAGCCCCAGGCCCCTGTACGTCACCAAGCCTTGGCGGCGGGAAAAACCTTGTATATGGCGGTGCCGCAGTTGGTGAATGAATCTTGCTTTGTTGCGATTACACCGGAGCAGTTACCCCAGGATCTCGAGTTGGCGATCGCCGCCGAAAAAAACAACATCCTCAAATATGGCCGTCCCGTTAGTTTCGCGGAAATGAAAACCATTGATTTAGCGGTGGTGGGCTGTGTGGCGGTGAGTGTAGCCGGCGGGCGTATGGGGAAAGGAGCAGGTTTCGCCGATTTAGAACTAGCGATGCTTCAGCACTTTGGCTTGGTGAACAAAAAAACGACCATTGTGACCACGGTGCACGATTTGCAGGTGGTGCCCCCCGCAGCGTTACCCCTAGAAGCCCACGACTGGCCCCTAGATTGGCTTTGTACCCCTACAACTATTTATCAAACACACCATAACCAGCTGCAACCCCAAGGCCTTGATTGGCAACAGATTCGCCCCCAGCAGTGGGAAACCATCCCCATCCTCAAAAAGCTTTATGCAAAAAATTCGGAAAAGTCGCCCTAGTAGGCACCGTTATTTTTCGGGAACAGCATCACAAAAACAGTTTTACAGACGATCCACAAATCCATAAACCAATGGCGATGGTGCACATAATAAGAATCCATCCGTACCCTCGTGCCGTAGGGAATATCGTTGCGCCCAGACACCTGCCATAGCCCCGTGAGACCCGGACGAATGGTCAAAACTTTGTCGATGTGGCGACCGTATTTATAAAGTTCTTTGGGGACGAGGGGCCGGGGGCCAACAATGCTCATATCGCCTTTTAAAACATTCCAAAACTGGGGAAATTCATCGAGGCTGGTGAGGCGCAAAATATGGCCAATGCCAGTAATTCTTGGGTCTTTTTTGAGCTTGAAATCCTGTTCAAATTCGGCGCGCAACTCTGGCGATCGCCGCAACATTTCTTCGAGTACGGCGTCAGCATTAATAACCATCGTCCGAAATTTGATGCAGCCAAAGGGACGAAAATCCTTGCCAACCCGCCGTTGTACATAAAAAACAGGGCCGGGAGAGGTGAGTTTAATAATTAGGGCGATCGCCAAATAGAGGGGAGAAAATAGCACCAGAACGCCGAGGGAAAAACAAATATCAAAGCTCCGCTTCGCCACTACCCCATCGAGCCAGCGCCGCAGGGACAGGGAGCGGTGATCGCTGGGGGCAAACAAAAACTCTGAGCTTTGTCGTGCTAGCCCAGCCACGAATTTCAGCGCATCAAACTGCCGATAAACTGCCATTACGATCCTCTCCACACACCAAAAACTGCCTGGCTGTTAGGGTCACGCCTCACCACTGGTCGAACCCTGGGAAAATGGAGCGGGGCGATCGCCATTTGCGCCATTTTTCTTGACAGTTGTCTACAAATTCTACATAGCTTTGCCGAAAAATGTTAGCGGCGAATTGCTGAGCTCTCACAAAACAAGCTTCCGGCTGAATATCTTGGGCCTGGGCCTCAAAACGCTCGACTCCATTGGCGATCGCCTGGGCCGATTGCTGAGGAAACAAAATCCCCGTTTTGCCATCGGCGACAATTTCGGCAGCCCCCCCGCGATTGAAGGCAATCACAGGCGTCCCGCAGGCCTGGGCTTCGACCAGAACAATGCCAAAATCTTCACAGCCTGCATAAACATAGGCCTTTGCCCGCGCCAGGTAATCTTCCACCACTTCATCCGGTTGCCGCCCCAGGATTTGCACATTGGGTTTTGCCATCTTTTGCAGCTTTTCTAATTCTGGCCCGCCACCAATGACCACCAAATTTTTGCCCAACTGGTTAAACGCTTCTACAATCAACGCCACTTTTTTGTAGGGCACCAACCGCGATACCGTCACATAAAAATCGTCCTTTTTCTCTCGGTAGGCAAACCGCTCCAAATTGACCGGGGGATAAATCACCGCTGCCCGTCGCCGATAGCAGCGCCAGATTCGTTGGGCTGTCCAGTGGGAATTGGCAATAAAATAATCCACCTGGTTGGCACTGATTACGTCCCATTGCCGCAGTCGATGGAGAAAATACCGCGCCAAAATTCCTTTAACACCCTTGCCGAGGCCAGAATTATTTAAGTAATCAAAGGTCAAATCCCAGGCATAACGCATCGGTGTGTGGCAATAGCAAATGTGTAGCTGGTGGGGTCGTGTCAAAATTCCCTTCGCCACCGCATGGGACGATGACAGAATTACGTCGTAAGTTTCGAGGTTAAACTGCTCAATCGCCAGGGGCATCAGCGGCAGATAGTTTTGTAAACCATATTTTGCCCGGGGAAACCTTTGTAAAAAACTCGTGGCGATCGCCCGACCATAGAGATAGCTATCAGGGTTAGACGACTCAAAATCAATCAGAGCAAAAAGATCCGCCTCAATGTCCTGGAGCATTTCGCGCACCACCAGCTCTGAACCCCCCGTGGCGTAGGGCGTCAACCATTCATGAACAAGCGCGTAACGGGGCATGGGGACTCCCTTCTCCAAAGCAGTGGTCAAACCGAAAACGCCAGCTTCTAGCGAATTCCAGATCTTTTAGTATATTTCACCCCACAAAATCCTCAAACCGGGAACCCCAGCAGGGGACAAAAGCGTCAATATATGTTTAAGTGCAGTGAAGTGCATCAGTGTCAGTATGCGGCATATACATACAAGCGTATAAATATAAGGGCAAGCATACGGCACCATCCAAAACTTTGTCCTTATTCTGTAGCATCTGAAAGAAACCCATGAAAACCAATCAGCTTTTAACATCCGTAAGTCGCTCTACTGCCCTGGCCTTTCTCGCACTTACCCTAGGACTTGGGGGCGAAAAAGCACTGGCCCAGTGGCAACCGACTATTTCTGTCCCAGAATTTAAAAACGAAACCAATGGCAGCTATTGGTGGTGGAACAGCAGCACCTCCCAAGAACTGGCCGATGCCCTCAGCAATGAACTTACTGCCACTGGCAACTTCCGCGTCGTTGAACGGCAAAACCTAGGGGCCGTCCTGTCAGAACAGGAATTAGCTGAATTGGGAATTGTTCGCCCAGAAACGGGAGCCCAACGGGGCCAAGTCACAGGGGCGCAATACATCGTGCTCGGTCAGATCACCTCCTACGAAGAAGGGGTCAAGGAAGAATCGACTGGCTTTGGGCTCAGTGGCATTCGGATCGGTGGCGTCCGGCTCGGCGGTGGTGGCCGTGGCTCTAGTGAAGAGGCCTACGTTGCCGTGGATCTACGGGTTGTTGACTCAACCACTGGGGAAGTGCTCTATGCGCGTACTGTTGAAGGAAAAGCAAAGTCTGATTCGACTTCCGGAGGTGCAACAGCGAGTTTTGCTGGGATTAATCTTGGTGGCGATCGCACCGAAACAAATCGCGCTCCCGTTGGCCAAGCGCTCCGGGCGGCCTTGATTGAAGCCACTGATTATCTCAGTTGTGTGATGGTCGAACAAAATGGCTGCATGGCCGAATATGAAGCGAAGGACGAGCGCCGTCGGGAAAATACCCGGAGTGTCCTTGATCTTTTCTAGACCATTGAGCTCGTTGCCCTTCCTTTAGGGACAATCAATATATAAGTCAGCGATCGCCGCTGATTTTTTTTGCCCATTTTTAGAAGACTTGTACCCCAAAAAAGCCCTTGAATCTTTGACGGCGGCTGCATATAATATAGAAAAGATAGTTTCTGTATCAAAAGTAACTAAATCAAGTTTTTCTTAAAGGGAGTTTAAGGCTATGCGGATGCGTAAAGAGAAAAATGAAACCCTCCGGGCGATGGAACGGGTTTGGGCGAGACATATGCTCAAGCAGCAAGATGCCCAGAACAAAAATGCGGATGCAGTCCGGGAAGCAAAGGAAATTCTTAACGAATACGGCGAATAAGTCAGTTAAATAATTTTTACGGTAGGCATATGTGTTCAAACATATGCTTTTTTCATGACCTGAAACCCCAGAATGGGCTAGCCTAACTCAAAACTGGTCACCCCAAAAATGTTTTGGACAGGAATCGTTGGGGGCGCTTGGGTATACATCCGCGCCGTTTCAAACACGGGCTGTAGTTGGTAGCGTTGGGCCAAGGCGATCGCCTCTGGATTAACCATGGGCACATCTAGGAAAAGTTCACTACCAGCGGGAAGACTGCCTTTGAGGGCGAGAAAGAGAACTGCCGCGATTTCGGCATTGTCAGCAAAGAGGGGGCCAATTTTATAACCCCGACGACAGGGACGCACCATGCCATAGCCTGTAATTTCAGTATTATTGACCATCACCCAGGTGGTGCTGTCCGGTTGCTGCAGCCAAGCTTTTAAAAAGGAGCGGCGATCGCCTGGAAAAAACCGCTGGTCATACTGACAAACTTCTTCAAGATTGACCGCTGTCAAGGGCTTCAAGCCCAGAGATTCCGGAATCTGGCCACCACCGAGACCACTGTAACGCACGTTGTTGTAGGCCAGGGTAAAGCCAGATTTTTTGTAGTTTTCCTGCTGGGCGACGACCCCATCGAGACCAACATTGCGACCAGCCACGGAGGCGATCGCTGCTTGCCAAATTTGCCAACCATAACCCTGGCCACGGTACTCTGGTTTGACGATATAGAAACCAATGAACGCAAAATTTGGGGCATATTTCACCGCCGAAATACTGGCGATCGCCTCCCCATCGAGCAAGCCCACCAGAAATCCCGTGGGATCGGCGGCATAGAAACTGGCGGCATCCTGTAGGCCGGGATTCCAACCTTCCTGGGCCGCCCACTCAACGGCTAAATCCAGTTCCGTTCGGGTCATGGTTCTGATGGTGTAGGTTCCGCTCATCGGCGATCGCCCCCGTAAATTTTTTTCAGTCTAGCTTGGATATTTTGGCGACTTTTTTGCTCTGTTGCATTTCCTGATAATTGCGTAGGATAAAAACAGTTTTTGGAGCGACATGGCGATGATTCCAGGCGAACTACGCCCCCAACCCGGGGAAATTGAACTGAATGCTGGCCGAGAAACAAAGATAGTTACGGTTGCCAACACCGGCGATCGCCCCATTCAGGTGGGGTCTCATTTCCATTTTTTTGAAGTCAATCGTGCCCTGCGGTTTGACCGGGCGGCTACAAAAGGAATGCGTTTAAATATCCCGGCGGGCACAGCAGTACGCTTTGAACCCGGTGACGAAAAGGACGTAGAATTAGTGGCCTTGGCGGGTCGTCGCCATGTGTATGGTCTGAATAATTTGGTAGATGGAGCATTGGACTAGATGAGCACAGTGATTGGGATTGATCTGGGGGGCACCGCCATCAAAGGGGGGAAATTTAGCCCTGATGGTCTTTGTTTAGCGGAAAAAGCAGTACCTACGCCCCAACCCAGTACCCCAACCGCTGTCGCCGAGGCGATCGCCAATTTAGTCAATGAACTCAACTCAGATCGTAGTTGTAAAGCGGTGGGGATCGGCATTCCTGGCCCAGTGGATGGTACAGCGCGCATTGCCAAGGTTGCGATCAATCTCAGTGGTTGGCAGGATGTCCCCCTCGCCGATTGGGTGGAAGCAAAAACTGGTTTACCCACAACGTTAAATAACGATGCCAACTGTGCCGGTCTGGGAGAAGCATGGTTGGGGGCGGGGCGCGATCGCCAAAATCTCCTGCTCATTACCCTAGGAACGGGAGTTGGTGGGGCGGTAATCCTCAACGGAAAACTTTTTACGGGCCATTACGGTGCCGCTGGCGAGTTGGGGCTGATTACCCTCAATCCCGATGGCCCCCCCTGCAATAGCGGTAATAATGGTTCCTTCGAGCAATATTGTTCGATCAATGGCGTTAAGCGGATTTCTGGTAAAGATCCTGGGGAATTAGGAGAACTGGCCCAGGCGGGAGATGCTGAGGCGATCGCCCATTGGCAAACCTACGGCAAACTGTTGGGGGCCGGGCTGACGAGCTTAATCTATATTTTCACCCCGGAAATGATTATCCTGGGGGGCGGCATCAGTGCCAGCAGTGACTTTTTCCTCCCAGCGGCGATCGCCGAAATTGAACGGCGGGTACTGCCTTCTTCGCGGGTGGATTTAAAACTGACCAAGGCCCAGTTAGGCAACAATGCCGGTATGGTGGGCGCAGCAAAACTCGCCCTCGAAAAAATCTCAAATACCCTGGACAATTAGGGAGAATTATTGATGCCATCTCTGCTAGCTTGATCTTTTTAAAAAGCCTCCGCCAAAATACGGAAACCCCGTAAACGTTATAGGAATTTACTGCAATGAGTTAGAAAACGAGATATTTGCATCTGTTTAGGGGAACTACAACTAAAGTAATCTCGTCCCTTAGTTATCCTCCTGGAATCCCTAAACCATGGCTTTCTACAAACAAATATCTACTTTTTGCAGTGCCGCTTCTTTGTTGACAATTCCCCTGGCGATCGCCCCGGCCCAAGCCCAACAAAGTTACCCCCTCGTCTGTCGGGGTGGTGGTGGCTTAAGCATCGTCAATACGGGCAACAATAACGTCAGAATCAATTTTCGGGCCGCTGCTGGCAGTGCCCCCCAAGGTTTGCAACCAGGGGAATGCAGTTGGCAAGATCGTGCCCTTCGCTCCGGAGAACCCAATGTGATTTGTGATACTGGTGTCCGTGCTGCCCAGTATCTCCCCAAGCTCATGCAAAGTAGCGAATCTACGACACTCCGAGTGTTTAACGATAATACTCAAGGCTGTATGCAAGTCGTTGGCTTAGGCGCGGCTCCGGTACCCCCTACCACCACCAATGCCAATGAGCGATCCCGTAATCCTGGCACGCCAAACACAAACCCAGCGACGCAGAATACGAATAACAATAACAACTCGTCTAATACCGCAAATACGGGAAATACTGGGAATGGTTCATTTACCAGCGGAAATCCTTCTAGTTCTGGGCAATTCCGGCCTGCTTTAAGGGGAATTTGGGAAACTACTTACAGCTATACCAATGGGGAACTGCAGGGCTATATCGATTGGGGATTGTCGACGGTTGGGGGGCCGGATAGCACTGATTTCATGACTATCACCACAGAGGGTTGGGACGCAAATCAAAATGCCTATGTAATCAAAGGAACTGTTCAACTAGGACTCCTGGGTGCCCCTTTGGGTGGCCCTGTGAGAGATTTTGAGATGACCTTTACGACGCCTTGTCAGTTTGAAGGGGTCTATGGCAACTCCCTAAACCGACCAATACCCTGGTCTGGCACTTGCCGCTGATCACGAGATTTTTTGACGGTGCAGAGAAATTTCCTTTAGGATAAAACCAGTTTTTCTGCACTGTATCTAGGTTGCGCCATGGTGGGCCGAAAGCTTGCTTTTAACCGTAATGCTGCCCTTGAAAAGGCAATGGAATTGTTTTGGGAAAAGGGTTACAGCGCCACAAGCCTTGCGGAACTTTTGGACTACATGGGGATCCAGCGGCAAAGTCTGTACAACACCTTTGGCAATAAACATGATTTGTTCCTGGAGGCGATCGCCTACTACGGCAAAATCGCAGTGCGCCAGCTAGAAGAGCGGCTCAATTATTCCGCTTCCCCCCTCGAAAATCTCCGAAATTTGTTTTATCAAACCGCAGACAATGCCAAGCTCCTCGGTTGTCGGGGCTGTTTTGTCGTCAATGCAATGATTGAACTCGCGCCCCACGATCCCCAGGTGGCCGTCCTTGTGGAAGATATTGCCACCAATGTCGAACAAATTTTTACGAGTACCCTCAATCAGGCGATCGCCAAAGGAGAATTGCCCCCCAATTTTGACAGCCCGAAAACTGCCCGTTACCTCTACCACGTCCTTCTAGGATTAAATACCCGCATTAAAGGCTTGCCTAACCCCGAACACCTTAGAGAAACCCTCGACCTCGCCCTGATGGTGCTGCAACCCCAATAAAAAAGCCCCCTGGCCGATGAACCAGAGAGCCCATTCTCCCCTGGGGGAGATGTCGCAGACAGTGGGGGCTAACTTCCCCTGGGGGAGATGCCGAAGGCAAAGGGGGTTAGTCGCGGCTAAAGGGGGTTAGTCGCGGCTATTGATGGCAATCAACAAGCGCAGAATAAACACAAATAGGTTGATATAGGTCAAATACATCGACAGAGCAGCCGAGAGATATTGCTCATTACGGTAGGCACGAGGCAACACATAGAAGTCAACTACCGCCGAACCAGCGAATAGTAACGTCCCTAAGCCAGAGATCCCGACCTCTAACCAACTGGGCGTGTAAACTCCAAAGAAAGCAAAACCAAGCTGGGCCAACAGCACTACAAACAAGGCAATAATTCCGAGGCGTACTGTTTGGGCCAGGGCTAAACCATCTTCATCGGAGAGGTTTGAGCCAATATTGCGCCCAATGATGAAAGTAATACCACAGCCGAGGGCTGCGATCCCAACCCCTTGGATCCCAACTCCTGCAGTACCAATGGCGAGGGCAACAATCCCTGTGAGGGTGTACCCAGAAAGTAGACTGTAGCCGGCCAAGAGAGGGAGGGCGACGCTATTATTTCCCTTTTCAGCGACTCCACGGGCAACGAAGAAGAGGGCCAATTCAGCGATCAGGGCAACCCAGAAGGTGGGCATAAAGATGCTGGGATTGGTTTGGATTACTCCCAAACCACCATAGGTTCCGAGGGCTGTCAGGAGTAGGCCACCCCCCAAGTAGGGCAGGGCATTTTTAATGACTTCTGGGCCAACCAGGGCTTGACCTTTGGCCTGCCGAATGGCGTCACGAAAATTACTGGTGTTGCTCATAAATAAGTGATTTGATGCTTGAAAAGTTAAAACTGCTTACTTTCTATTTTGACAAAACTTTTCGGGGGTGGCAGTACGGATTCCTTTACTGTTGGGGAGGCTTCCGGGGATAATAAACTTTGATTTGTGAACTGTCGTCAGTGAATTGAACTCACCATGCCGAAAACGGAGCGCCGGACGTTTCTGCTTGATTTTGAAAAACCTCTTTCGGAATTAGAATCACGCATCCATCAAATTCGTGATCTTGCTGCGGAGAATAATGTTGATGTTTCAGAACAGATTCAGCAGCTAGAGGCGCGGGCAGACCAGCTCCGGGAAGAAATTTTTAGTACCCTTACCCCGGCCCAACGGCTGCAATTGGCGCGGCATCCCCGGCGTCCCAGCACCCTTGATTATGTTCAAATGATGGCGGACGAATGGTTTGAACTCCATGGCGATCGCGGTGGTTCTGATGATCCGGCTCTCATTGGCGGGGTGGCTCGCTTTGATGGTCAACCGGTGATGATGCTAGGGCACCAAAAAGGACGGGATACGAAGGATAATGTCGCCCGGAATTTTGGCATGCCGGCTCCTGGGGGCTACCGTAAGGCGATGCGGCTGATGGACCATGCCAACCGCTTTGGGATGCCGATTTTAACGTTTATTGATACTCCTGGGGCTTGGGCGGGTTTAGAAGCGGAAAAGTTGGGCCAAGGGGAGGCGATCGCCTTTAACCTCCGGGAAATGTTTAGCCTCGATGTGCCGATTATTTGCACGGTCATTGGCGAAGGCGGTTCCGGTGGAGCCTTGGGGATTGGCGTTGGCGATCGCGTCTTAATGTTAAAAAATTCCGTTTACACAGTGGCGACCCCAGAGGCCTGTGCCGCCATTCTCTGGAAAGATGCCGGGAAATCAGAGCAGGCTGCCGCCGCCCTCAAGATTACAGCAGAGGATCTGAAAAGCCTTGAGATTATCGATGAAATTGTCCCAGAGCCAGCCTCCTGCGCCCACGCCGATCCCATTGGGGCCGCCCAACTCCTGAAAGCAGCGATCCAAAATAACCTCCAAGCCCTGCTGAAGCTGACGCCAGAACGCCGCCGTGAATTGCGCTACCAGCGGTTCCGGAAAATTGGTGTGTTTTTAGAAAGTTCCTAACTTTAGGATCTGGTTTGGCATTCATGGGTACTGATTCTAATCATTTAGCAATATTTTGTAACATTTCCGAAATTTTGCTAGGATAAGAAGCCGCTGAGCCCTAATGTGAACTATGGGACTTTCCCCCAATTTTGTTCCCTCGAAAGGCAGTGAAATCACCAATATCCTTTCGTCTCTATTGGTAAACAGAGTTTAGGTCGTGGACATTTTTTCTGGGATTTTCTATGGACTAAGCTAAATTTTTTTGCCCACCCATCGCGCTATGTTGAGTGCAGTTCCCTGCCCATGATCTCTCTTGTCCACCTTTGGCGATCGCCTCTGCCCCTAAATTCTTGCAAACCCTTGGCCTTTCTTCCTTCCTTTGCGATGGCAGCCCCCCTGATATCCAAGCTCAATGTTCAACAGCATGGCAAGTTCGGGATTTTGTTTAACGCCTCATCCATTGCCATTCCGCAACTCCTGATCCCCAGACCCACCCGGCTGTGCCGTCATCGAATGACGCAGCTTAGTCATGTCTGGCTAAAGTTTTGGCCGCTCCAGGATTTTTATTTCCGAAAGCGTCCCCAAAGTATTCTTCAAGGGATTCGACCATCCGTTGAGCCCAGTATTGAAGAATTGACCATGATCTCCAAAGCAGGGAATTCAACAGCTTATTGTTAGCGAGGATCTACTCTCCCCTGCCCCAGTTCCTTTTACTTCTTCATTCCATACCGAATTATGACAACATCTTCTTCAAGCGGCTTCAATGGTTCTACAAAAACCATGGCGACTGATGCTCTAGGTCGTGACCTCAATGATCTGGTAACTCGGCCAGACCGCAATAGCCACAATGGCAAAGCAGCAAGCATTCGCCCTGCCACAGAAGAAAGCCAGCAGAAAATGGCAGAGGCTGTGCATACGATGCTAGAAGCCGTTGGCGAAGATCCTGACCGTGAAGGTCTCCTAAAGACGCCGCTGCGGGTGGCAAAAGCCATGCAGTTTCTGACCCAAGGCTATAACCAGTCCCTTGAAGACATCGTCAATGGTGCAATTTTCGATGAAGGGCACAATGAAATGGTATTGGTGCGGGACATCGATTTCTTTAGCCTCTGCGAACACCATATGTTGCCCTTTATGGGTCGTGCCCACGTGGCCTATATCCCGAATCAAAAAGTTGTGGGCCTCAGCAAATTAGCGCGGATCGTTGAAATGTATTCCCGTCGTCTCCAGGTGCAAGAACGCCTGACCCGACAAATTGCAGAAGCGGTCCAAGAAATCCTTGACCCCCAAGGGGTTGCGGTGGTGATGGAAGGGATTCACATGTGTATGTCCATGCGGGGTGTCCAAAAGCCCGGTTCTTGGACTGTTACCAGTGCCATGATTGGGTGCTTCCAGAAAGAACAAAAAACCCGTGAAGAGTTTCTCAACTTGATTCGTCACCAACCCAGCTTTATTTAAGGCAATTTGGGATTGTAGCGTCGCAATCTAAAACATAGGTAAGAGAAGGACAGCCCTGGGGCTGTCCTTTCTGCTAAATTGCCTATCAGCAATGGAAATCGACCAGCATCCTAGGCGGCATAGGTCGGGAAATCGGTATAGCCTTCCGCGCCTGTGGGGGCATACCAAGTAGCCATATCTGCATCGGGGTTTAAGGCCCAGTTATTGGTGTAACGTTCAACAAGGTCAGGGTTACTAATAAAAGGACGGCCAATGGCAATTAGGTCCGCTTGCCCAGTGGCGATCGCCGTTTCTGCACTGCTTCGATCATAGCCACAATTACCCATGAGAACACCATCATAAACGGCCCGGAAATCAGCCAAGGTCAGCGGCTCTCCCAGTTCATGGAAGCCAAAGGCCAAACCATCCATCACATGAAGATAGGCCAAATTGTACCGATTGAGTTGACTGGCAGCATAGGTAAACTGCTCCCGGAAATCGGGCGAGCCCATATCATTAAAGGAACCATTGGGGGAAAAACGAACACCCACCCGACGGGAATCCCAGACCGTTGTTACCGCATCTAAAATTTCGAGGAGTAAACGACAACGATTCGTGGCGCTGCCACCATAGGCATCCGTACGATGATTCGTTTTCGATTGGAGGAATGTATCGAGTAAATAGCCGTTGGCGGAGTGAATCTCAATACCATCAAAGCCCGCTGCTTTTGCCCTGATTGCCGCCTGGCGATACTCCTCAATAATCCCAGGGATTTCTTCTGTTTCAATGGCCCTGGGGACTTCATAGGGCTGTTTGCCAAGGGGCGTATGAATTTCTTCGCCGTTATTAATTTTGATTGCGGAAGGGGCGATCGGCAATTGACCCCCATGGAAACTGCTATGGGAAGCGCGGCCCATGTGCCACAATTGCAAGAAAATCTTGCCGCCTTTGGCGTGGACGGCTTGGGTGGTGAGTTGCCATCCTTCAACCATGGCGTCCGTGTAAACACCTGGCGATTCATTCCAACCATTAGCCTGTTCTGAAATGGTTGTGGCCTCTGCAATAATTAGACCCGCCGAAGCCCGTTGGCCATAGTATTCCGCCATGAGCGCGTTGGGAATGCGATCTTTGCCAGCCCGTGCCCTGGTCATGGGAGCCATTACTACACGGTTTGCCAAGGGGAGATCCCAGAGGTGAAAGGGCTCTAAAAGCGTTGCAAAAGTCGTTGTCATAGATTTAATTGTTCTTTTTGACTACTTGGTCAATAAAATATTTGTTCATTGTAAACTTTTTTAACAATCTTCCTAAAAACCGAGATCTGTCTTAGCCAAATCTGCCTCGACAAACAAGGTTTCATCCGCCATCGTTTGCCAGTCATGGCAGCCAATTTCTTGGTAAAATGCCTGGTCATAGGAGCGCGTCCGCATCACTACCGGCATCGGGAGAGCATGACCCAGCACGAGAGCCTGTTGTTTGGAATCTAATTTGGCCAGGACAGAGCGTAGGTTGCCGCCCCCAGAGACCCCCGTAAAAATCGCATCAATATCTTTTTCGTCATTGAGCAAGCAAGTTACCCGCGTGCCAATTTGGGACATGACTTCGTTGTCGATACCGGAGGGACGTTGATCGACGACCAGGAGAGTGACAAAATATTTCCGCATTTCCCTGGCGATCGTGCCAAAAATGGTTTGGTGGACAATCTTAGAGTCTAAAAATCGGTGGGCTTCTTCAATGGTGATCACCAGGGGCGTCGGTTTATTCTGGACGTTTTTGGTTTGCAGGTACAGATCTGCTTTTTTCACATAGGCGGCGTGAATGCGTCGGGTAATCATGTTTGTCGCCAACATATACGACAGCATATTAGATTGAGAACCAAACTCAATGATTACGTGTTTCCCGGCATCAAGGCTCTGGAGCAGTTGATCGATGTAGTTAAAGGGGCAAGTTTGGCGGATATATTTAAGGTTTTCGAGTCGTTTTAATTTCCGCTGCAGAGCCATAATAGAACCAGCATGGCCTTGGCGTTCTTCGCAAAAGAGGCGAATATCTTCATTGCTCATCTCCAGAAGTTTGACAATCCAGGTACGGCCAAACTCAGAATAGAGGACGTTGGCATTATCGAGACTCGCTTCAGATAGCCCTAGTTCAAAGCCAACGAGCCGAATATCTTCAATTTCAATTTGATCGAAGCTGAGGTAAAGTTCCTGGGCATCGCGTACCCCCCGCCGCTGAGTGGATTCTGAATCGAGGGTATAGATTTCGACTTGACCGGGGAAAAGCTGCCGGAGACCTTTAACGGTACTGACGCCTTTGCCCTCTTCAATCGCTTCCCAACCGTATTCAGAATGCATATCAAACATCAGGTTTACGGCGGCCCGTCGCTTGATAATGCCAGACAGCAATAACCGGGTTAGGAAGGATTTGCCGGTGCCAGACTTACCAAAAATGCCGTTACTTCGTTCCACAAAGCGGTCAAGGTCGAGGCAAATGGGCACATCCATATCGAGGGGACGGCCAATGGCAAATTTTTTGTGGTGGGGGTCGTCCTCCCAACCAAATACTCGTCGAAAGTCTTGTTCGTTGGCTTCGTAAACTTGACTGAAGTGACTAGGGATCGTTTTTACGGGCAGTAGCTCAAGGGTCTCAAAGTTTTCTGTTTCGTACTCTTCTGCTTGGCTGGGGGTAAACATCAGCATCGGTGCGAGTTCGACGGTGCCATAGGTGCTGGTTCCGGCGAGGACGGCTTGGAGGAAATCGTCGTTGGGATTGGGTGGATCGGCGAGGATGCGGGGGCTAGAGGTGCCCAGGGAAACATCGGTGAGAAGACAGAAAAATTGGGAGCGGCTCCCTTTGACGACGAGAAATTTACCGACGCGCATTTCTTCGACGGACACATCGCCATGGAGACGGACTTCGAGGCCTTGGCTTAGGGAACCTTGAATTACGGAGCCAAGGGGGTGTTCGGTGGTCATGGGCAACTGAAGAAGGGGGGCTTAGAGGTTGGTCGGAACGTCGATGGTTTGGGGACTAGGGCTGGGGGTGGTGAGACGTTGCCAGGTGTTGATTTGGGTTTGGGCGGCGTCGTAGGCAGCGGTATTGCGGGGGATTTGACGAGCGGTGGCGATCGCCTGGGGGATTGAGATATTGGCTTGGCTCTGGGCTACAGAGAGAATCCGATAGCTCCATTGGTCAGCGGCCTGTTTTCCTTCGGCCCGCAGTTGGCTAGCGCTGCTGGGAATTTCTTGGGTAAGGTTAATGGCTTCTACCCAGGCAGAGACAGAGTTACCATTGGCCACTTGGTAGGCGCGATTGAGATTATTGATCGCGGTTTGTTCTTGACGCCAACTCCTGACCCTAGACTGCATTTCGTCATAAAGAACACGGTTCGGGGCAATTTGGTTGGCAACGGCGATCGCCTCATCGAAGCGTTTTTGTTGGCCAAGGGCCACAGCTCGGTCAAAGATCGGCTGATCTTCAGTCCGTTCAATGGTGTTGCGCCACTGACGAATATTTTCTTGGGCTTCGTTGTAGAGGGCGCGACCGGATTGGATCGTGCGGGCTTCGGCGATCGCCTCCTGGAGACGATTGGTCGCCGCTAAATCTTTTGCATAGGCCAGGGTGGGAGAGTCTTCGGCAATTTCAATTTGGCGACGCCATTGGCGAATTTTTTGGCGGGCTTCATCGTAACGGGGGTTGCCTGAGGGGACACGGTTGAGCTGGGCGATCGCCCGTTCATAGTCGGCGATATTTCCCCCCTGGGCCAATTCCTCAGCCTGTTCTAGGATCGCCACGTCCTCAATTTCCCGTTGCCAACGACTAATCAGACCTTGGGCCTGGTCATAGACAGCACTGGCGGGCTGAATACTTTGGATTTGCACCAGGGCTGTTTCGAGATCCTTAACGGTTCCTTGGTTCGCCCTAAGGCCAGCTTGGGCCAGAATTCGCCAATCGACCACCACGTTGTCGAGGTTCAGTTGATCCGGTAGGCGATCGCAGAGGGCAAGTAGGTCATCCCAGCGGCGTTCATCAATAATGTTGTCGGTGTAGTCAATGATTTTTTCGCGGGCGTCACTAATTAAACGTTGGGCCTGGGGGTAAGCATAGCTATCTTGGCTAATGTTACTCGCCTGGGCGATCGCCTGGAGCCAATTTTCTAAACCGCCCCGACGCAGGGCTGCATAGGCCCCTTCTAGCTGCTCCGTTTCCTTGCGGGCCAACTGAATTTGCGCCATGGCCTCATCGTACTTCACCGTAGCCCAGTAGCGATTGTCTAAATAACTGAGTTGGACGACTGTTCGCATCGCCTGGCTTAAATCTCCTGCTTCGAGTTGCCGTTGCAGGCTAGCTAGAATCGCTTCTCCCTCTTGCCAAATATCTTCCCAGGCCGTGATTTGGGCCTCAATTTCTGCTTGAAAACCGGCCTTTTCGGGAATATCGCGCACCATGGCGATCGCCTCATCTAACTTTCCCGCCTGGAATTCCACCTCAGCAAGGGCAATAATTTGCGAAACCCACACCTCAATGTTGCGGTCAATATCCGCCCGGAGGGGGTGATTCTCCGAAAAACCACTCACCATCCGAATCGCCTTTAGGTAGCTGGCAAGAGTCTGTTTCTCCGCTTCGATCTGGGCGCAATATAAGCGGGTTGTGGCGGAGGCTAAAGGCAAGAATAGGGCACTGCAATTGTTGCTGCCATTAAAGCTCAGGAGAACCGATGTCGCCAGAAAACCGACCCCCCCTGATAGGAAAATTAAGAGCAACCCTAACCATTGCCAATTGGGCAAGAGAAATTGGCGTTTACGCGGAACCTCAAGGATTTCTGTCTCTGTCTCTGCCGTTGCTTGCTCTGGATCCCCATTGGCGATCGCCGTCGTTTCCATGCTTAAATCTTGCGTCCCAGACGCTTCCGATAAACCTGCTTCAGTCGATAACACTGGCTGCGATTGGGTGCCAACGGAAGAAACGGATTGCACTTGCGAGGGATCAGGTTTCTGGCTCATATAAACCGGAGGCTAAAATTTTGCAGACATGGATAGCTAAGATCTATGATACGTTCTACGCGATTTCATAAAAATTGGCATCATCATAGCATAGGCATCTTAAGCGTTTGGGCGCAGCACAAACCAAAAAATTGACAGCCTTTCCAAAGTTCTTTTTCAATAAATTAAGGAAGAGATATCGCCAAGGCCGTTTTATATCAGCTATTCTTGATTCTCTCGGTAGGATGTAGACAGAGATTTATAGATATGTCTGATAATATGGGCATCATTCGTCCCTTACTCAAAATCTGAAAGGCACCTCCGCTGCATCCTAGTGAGACTGCCCCATCACCACTCTGTACTATATAAATCGTTAAGGATAGGTTTGAAAGATGGAACAACAGCCTGAAACCCAAGTAGAAACTGGTACAACTCCGTTTAACAACGAAGCACCCGGTCCCATGACCTCCCCCCAAACCGAGCAGCCTTGGCAAGAAGCAGTCAAACCCATCACGGATTTTCTGTCTGAACTGCCTGAGGAGCTAGGGAAATTTTTCGCCGACTACAAACAACCCCTGATCACCGTCGGTTTGATTGTGGCAGCTTTGATCACCGTCAAGCTGACCTTCGCACTAATCGGTGCCATTAACGATATTCCCCTATTAGCACCCACCTTTGAGCTGATTGGTATCTCTTACACAGCATGGTTTGTCTATCGCTATTTGCTTAAAGCTTCAAACCGTGATGAATTGCTGGCAGAATTCAATTCTCTTAAGTCTCAAGTATTGGGTAAAAAATAAGCCTAAATTTTGCATTCGGACTTGCCTTTCCTCGGCAGATGCCGGGGAATTTTTAGTTTTTGAGGATGTCGAATAATTACTAAAAACAAAGCTATTCAACTTCTACTACTAATATTTAAAAAAACATGCCTCAAAATATAAATCACAAAGATATTTCAGTTATCATTCCTACTTACAATCGAGATATTCAAGTAGTTCAAAGAACTATTGATTCAATTCTTCAGCTTCAAGAAGTTGAAAACGAGCGACTTTCGCTTGAAATATTAATTATTGATCAAAATTTTCCAAGACTAAATCTAAAAAGTCAATATAGCAACTCTGAACTTGGCTTCCATGAGATATATGCTGAAGATATAAGTAATCAAAACTATATAGAAAAATCCAAGAATTACTTAATTCATTTATTTGGGCTAAATCCCTCTGTTACTAAAGCAAAAAATTTTGCTCTGTCTCATTGTTGCGGGAAATATATAGTTTTTTTGATGATGATGTCGAAGTTCATCAAAATTGTCTTAAAAACTATGTAAATCTTCTAAAAAAAATCCTCATATTGGTTTTCTTGGTGGTAGAGAAATTATTGCAACTCAAGCAGGAAAACGCTCATACTGGAAGTCTCTTTTGTTAAATTTTCTATTCAAAGTTTCTATCAAAAAAGACCATGAATACATCGCAAACAATAAATATATTGGGCGAATCCAATCCAACTCATTCATGTATTGGAATTTTGATGAAGACTGCGAAGAATTAATCAAAATTGATTCGGCACGAGGCTGCAATTGGGCAACAACAAATACAATTCTAAAATCAAACAACTTGAAGTTTGATACTTGCTTCGATGGATGTGCCTTGCGTGAGGAATCAGATTTATATCTAAGGATTATTGCACTAGGATATCAGGGGTTCTACACTGCAAGCTCAGTGGTCACTCACTATAGACAACCAGGAGGGTGCAATAATCTATTATCTGATACACAAGTTTTTTTGTCTAAGCTTAAAAATGAGCAGTATTTTCAAAAAAAACATTTTTCAAATGTATCGAAAATATTTTTTTCTTGAGGATACTGCCATTATGCCTCCAGTATTTTAAGATTAGTTTTGGAAGCAGCTTGTTAATGTTGATAAAAGCAACTATAGAGTTATAGTTCAATGATTCTTGATTTTTTTTAAGAGAATCAGAAGTGATGTTAGTTTTAGAGTAAAGAGTATCTTTCGAATCAGAAATAAGATTTTTCTTTTTTGAAATTCAAAGTAATTAATTAGGTTGTAGAGATTTTGCTTTTTTAGTACTGTACGGCATTCTTGTAGTAGTTTATCCTCTTGTTGGCTAGAAACTCCATTTCCTTCCATTAATACAGTAGCCTTCTCGTAATACAAGCCTCTAAGTAACTTTTTTTCAAGCCTGCAAGCAAAGTCGAAATCCATAGCGAGTTTATACTCCAAGCTGAATGTCCCAATTCGATCAAAAATCTCTCGTCTGACAATTAAAGTTTGATGAGGATATGGCATTCCTCTACCTAATGGCTTAAAAGTTGGGCGTAGTCTGATTTTTCCAGCAAGAGAATCTAAAAAGTAAATGTCAGAATAAATATATTCATATTTTTCCAACAATTGATTTGCTATTTTTAAATAGTTTCTATCGATTAGCAAATCACCACTGTTCAAGAAAACTATTCCTTTCCCTGTTGCCAGTTTAATTCCTTTGTTAAAAGCATCAGAAATACCTTGATCTGGTTCAGAGATAAAAAGTCCGTTGAATTTTTCTTCAAGATACTTTTTGTTTTTAAACATGTACCACCATTGATTACGATTTTTTCAACTTCTTCTAAATCTTTAATAGACTCAAGTGTGGCATAGAGTTGATCAAAATTATTGAATGTGATTGTAATAATAGAAATCAAAGAGTCTCATCCTAAACGCTCTTTACAAAGACATAAAGTAATTTTTTCTCTAAACAAATAAATTCAAACGATGTAAATATAATAAATGAAATTGCTTCATCGTAGTTTCCTGGAGCATGTAAAGAATATGATCGGCTTGGAGAAGCGTACCATCATTGCGGCAACTACCTCGATAACGGAGTTGGACTTGGGTGGGGCTAATGACTTTTTCGAGGGCGATCGCCGTTAACATTTCTCGGAGATTCAGTTGCTTAGTTTTGCCAGACTTCGTTTTCTTTTCGAGGAGAATTTCCGGAGTCTGACGGATGGTTTCGAGCCAGGCTTCCCATTGTGCCGCAGAAACGGGTTCTTCGGTTTCAAGATCAATCAGATATTCTGCTTCCGTGAGGAGCGCAGTGGCGGCCTTAGAACGAACGGGCACTTCTTCTACCCGATAGATCGGCATATCAAGGGGCAATTGTTCAGCGAGTCGTTGCCGAAAATCCTCTAAATCCAAGACTTGGCGCAACTCAAAATCAATAATTTCTCCTGAGCTGGTGGCTCCTAATGATAGGGCATTGGCGATGGAAATACGGGGGCTCGGATGAAAGCCGTTGGTAAAAGCCACGGGAATTGAGGCACGGCGCACGGCTCGATCAAATAAACGGACTAAATCGAGGTGACTAACCAGGCGCATATCCCCTTGCTTACCAAACCAAACCCGGAACCGTTGTAGGCGTTCTTGATCCTTTTGGAATTGGCCGACAAATTCGGGAATTTCGGGCGGTTGATAGACGACATTATGGCCAAAATCGGTGCTGCAGACGCCACAATGGGAACAACCATCAAAGGCACAGTCGGGAATGGTTGCTGCTTCGAGGGCTCGCTTTAAATCGTCCTTGAGCCACTGCTTGTCAATGCCTGTGTTGAGGTGATCCCAGGGCAAGGGGGCGTCGAGGGGGTCGTTGTCGGTGGTTTCAAAAACATTCCACTCGCCACTTTCGACTTTGCGGTATTTCCAGGTGAGGTCGGATTCGGCGATCGCCTGCTCCCAAGCGCCATAGGCTTTGTCTAAATTCTCCCACCAGGAATCCATGCCAGCCCCTAGTTCCCAGGCTCGGCGAACGACTTTACCCAAACGGCGATCGCCCCGGCCAACGAAATCCTCCATGGCTGAAATGCGCACATCGGTATAGTTCACCTTCACGCCGCGAATCGGTCGAAAAGCTTCCCGCAACAGTTCCTGTTTACGCTTAAATTCTGTCGTCGAAACCGAATGCCACTGGAAAGGTGTGTGGGGTTTCGGGGTGAAATTAGAAATGGTGATGTTGAAGTTTAAACGGCGATTGCTCAGGGACGCACATTCCCGCCGCAGCCATTGCACCGTTTCCGCGATGCCCAACACATCGAGATCCGTTTCTCCAGGGAGACCGATCATGAAATAAAGCTTGACCTTATCCCAGCCCTCTTTTACCGCGGTTTGGATACCCCGTAGCAGTTCTTCGTTCGTCAAACCCTTATTGATCACATCCCGCATTCGTTGGGTGCCCGCTTCTGGGGCAAAGGTTAAACCCGCTTTACGCGTCCCACCGACAATATTGGCAATATTTTCATCAAAGCGATCAACCCGCTGGCTAGGCAGAGATAGGGAAATGTTTTCGTCCTTGAGGCGATTTTTAATCTCGACTCCTACCGCTGGCAACGAGAGATAGTCAGAACAACTGAGGGAAAGTAGAGAAAATTCGTTGTAACCCGTCGCCCGCATTCCTTTTTCAATGGCATCGACGACTTTCTCTGGTTCGACATCCGTTGCAGGCCGCGTTAACATTCCCGGTTGGCAGAAGCGACAACCCCGGGTACAACCCCGGCGAATTTCCACCGTCAGGCGATCATGAACTGTTTCCACATAGGGCACAAGGCCGATGGAATAGGCGGGGATTGGCGTGGCGACACGACGCAAAATTCGCTTGGGCACTTCGTCACGGGTTGGATGCACAGAACCATCCGCCGCCATTGCATAGAAACGAGGCACATAAACCCCTGGCACCTGGGCTAAATCCAGCAGAGTTTCTTCCTTACCCAGACCGTTAACCTTGGCTTCTTCGAGGATAAAACCCACTTCGGGCAAAAGTTCTTCGCCATCGCCCAGAACGATAAAGTCAAAAAAGTCGGCATAGGGTTCTGGGTTAGAGGTGGCTGTTTGTCCCCCCGCAAAAATGAACGGATAATTTCCTTGATCTCGTTCCTGCCAAGTGAGGGGAATCTGGGCAAGGGTAAGCATTTCCAGAATATTTGTCGCCCCCAGTTCATAGCTCAAGCTAAAGCCGAGAATGTCAAATTCCAACAGCGATCGCCTGGATTCGAGGGCAAACAGCGGCAGATTTTTTTCCTTTAACTTCTCGCTCAGATCAGCGGCGGGTAGATAAGTGCGATCGCACAACTGTCGAGGTTGAGCATTAATCACGTTGTAGAGCAGGATATGGCCCAAATTCGAGGAACCCACCTCATAGACTTCCGGATAGGTCAGCACCCAACGCACCACCGCCCCTTGCCAAGGCTTATGGATTGCACCCAGTTCATTACCCAAGTAGCGCGCTGGTTTGAAAATATCCGTCGTAATCAGCGCTTCGTAATCAGCCGGTTGAGGAAGACAGGGAGCCGTTGCCACAGGTGATGAACCTCCAAGGGAGTCGAGGGAAACAATTCAGTCCCCCATTATACCGGAGAGCCTTCGAGATGCTAGGCCGCGAGCAACCGGGATGCCTGCGCAAAAAATTCTGCTTCATCTTTGAAAATGCGCACAAACTGCTCCATTTGGGTCAGCTCCAATACCATACGCACCTGGGAATTGATCCCACAACAGCCGAGGCGTTTACCATGGGATTCTGCCAATTTTGTGCCCTGACTGAGCACCACCGCCGCCGCACTGTCGATAAATTCTACCTGCTGGAGATCGACTAAAATTTCTCGACTGAATTCGTCGTTAATGGCCCCATGGAGCGATCGCCAAAATACGTCAAGATTTGAGGTTGTCAAAGCACAATTTGGGCGCAGAATAACAGGCTGTTGGTTTTTATCCATCGGTAGACTCTCCCCAGGGGAACTTCCCTGTTTACCCATCGTCTTAGTCACAACTTTTATACAAAAATCAAACAACTTTTTCGGTTGAGAAAACCCTGAAAAGGCTGCTAAACATTTGATTTGGGATAGAACCATTGTATGGGGGAGACTCAAAAATCAGGTGTGATGATAACTTATCCTGAACAAAAACATCTCGTTACCAAAAGATCCTTTATTGCTTCGAGAACGGTATGTTTGTTTACATTTTTTCTAAAAAAAGAAGCCCGAAGTTTAAAAATTATTTAAGACCGGGGAGAAATTGTGTAAACACCTCGAAAATGGAACCATGACCTAAACAAATTCCA
Organism: Picosynechococcus sp. NKBG042902; assembly: GCF_963864045.1. Lineage (NCBI taxonomy): Bacteria > Bacillati > Cyanobacteriota > Cyanophyceae > Chroococcales > Geminocystaceae > Picosynechococcus > Picosynechococcus sp. NKBG042902. The sequence goes on from NZ_CAWLTV010000070.1 coordinate 151,485, forward strand.
CCACTTTACGCTATTTAGACCATTCATTATTTACCCTTAATCAGCGACAATAAGAGAATCTTTCTTTTGTAATGAAATCAGTTCCTCATTTAGGGAAACATTACTATTGTGAGTACGCCATTTATGATTCGTCGTTTAGTGGAAAAAGCCCTTTTCATTAAACAGATGACCCCCGAAATTGAAAACGCGATCAACTCCGAGTTGACACGCCTTGGCCATGTTTCCGATGCGGATTATGAAGCCCTCGAACTTTTGATGGCAGAAATGGATGCGGGCCGGATTCAGCTTGTGCCCAGTCGCTTTATCTTTTGATTTTGACAAGACCCTTAAGCTGGCTGGGGTTTGGGGGCTGAGGGACAAAGGTTGGCGATCGCACAAATCTCACATTGAGGTTTTCTGGCATTACAGACGGCGCGACCATGGTAAATCAGACGGATCGACCAGTTTTCCCACTCCGGCTGGGGAATTAATTTCATCAAATCCCGTTCAATTTGTACCGGATTCTCAGATTTTGTCAGGCGCAAACGATTACTCAGCCGTTTCACATGGGTATCCACCGTCACTCCCGCACAAATCCCAAAAGCATGGGCCAGAACAACATTGGCCGTTTTCCGCGCCACACCGGGCAAGGTCAGAAGCTCTTCCATGGTTTGCGGCACTTCCCCATTGAAAACCGCCATAATCCGCTGGCAAGCTCCCTGAATATTTTTCGCTTTATTTCGATAAAATCCCGTTGAGCGCACTAGCTGTTCAATGTCTTCCACGTCTGCTCCCGCAAAGGCCGCCGCATCAGGAAATCGGGCAAAGAGCGCCGGTGTAACTTTATTTACTCGCTCGTCGGTACATTGGGCTGAAAGAATGGTTGCCACCATGAGTTGCACGGGGGTTTCATAGTCCAAACTACAGGTGGCATCGGGATAGAGTTCGTGGAGTTTTTCGAGAACGGCGATCGCCCGTTTTTTCTTACTACGCGGGTAATGAATTGCCATGGGCACTATTTTTCCTGTGGCTTCACGGTAAACTAATCAAGATTCATTATTGACCTGATTTCGTTTCCCATGGCAACCTACCTCATTGAAGTTGGTACAGAAGAACTCCCTGCTGATTTTGTCGCGGCGGCGATCGCCCAATTAAAAGACCGCGTTTCCCATAGCCTCACGGAGTATTTTCTCACCCCAGACGGAATCGAAGTCTACGGAACCCCCCGACGCCTGGCTGTGTTAATCCAAGGGTTGCCAGACCAGCAGGCTGATCGGGAAGAAGAAATTAAAGGCCCCCCCGCTGCCGCCGCATTCAAAGAAGGTCAACCCACCAAGGCCGCTGAAGGCTTTGCCCGCAAACAGGGGGTTGAACTCTCCGCCCTGGAAGTACGCCCCACGGAAAAAGGAGACTTTGTCTTTGTCCAAAAGAAAACCCTCGGTCGCCCCACCCCAGAAATTTTGCAGGAACTGGTTTTAGGTTGGTTTACGGCCCTCGAAGGGCGGCGCTTTATGCGGTGGGCCGATGGTGATCTGCGCTTTCCACGGCCGATTCGCTGGTTGGTTTCCCTTTGGAATGATGCTGTTTTACCCCTGGAATTGGTGAATGGCTCCGGTAAGTTAGAAGCGGGTCGTATTTCTCGTGGGCACCGGATTTTACATCAAGGGGATGTGACCCTGAGTAGTGCGGCTGATTATGTGGTGACCTTGCAACAAGCCTTCGTGGAAGTTGATCCCCAGGTGCGGGAAGAAAAAATTGTTGCTGGTGTCAAAGCGGCGGCAGCAGAGATTGGTGGCGAAGCAGAAATGCCCGCTGATCTCCTCGCTGAAGTGGTGAATTTGGTGGAATATCCCACGGCGGTAGTCGGCGACATTGAAGCGGAATTTTTAGAGCTACCCACAGAGGTAATTACGACGGTGATGGTCACCCATCAGCGGTATTTTGCGGTGCGCGATCGCCAAGATAAAACGAAGCTTCTCCCGAAATTTATTACGATTTCCAATGGTGATCCCAAGAAATCAGAGATCATCGCTGCGGGGAATGGTCGGGTGATCCGGGCGCGGTTAGCCGATGGTCAATTTTTCTATCGGGCCGATTGCGATGAACATTTAGAAACCTATTTGCCCCAACTAGAAGCTGTCACCTTCCAGGAAGAATTAGGGACGATGCGGGACAAGGTAGACCGCATTATGGAAATTTCCCAGCAGATCGCGGAACAGCTTGGCCTGTCTGAGGCGGACAAAGAAATTATTGCCAGCACCGCCATGCTCTGTAAGGCGGATTTGGTGACCCAGATGGTCTATGAATTCCCAGAACTCCAAGGCATCATGGGTCAAAAGTATGCCCTGGTCAGTGGGGAAGCGCCCGCCGTGGCCGAGGGAATTTTTGAGCATTATCTACCCCGCAATGCCGATGATATTTTGCCCCAAACCCTTGCGGGTCAAGTGGTGGGCATGGGCGATCGCCTCGATACGTTGCTTAGTATTTTTGGCCTGGGGATGATCCCTTCTGGTTCCTCGGATCCTTTTGCACTGCGACGGGCGGCCAATGCAATTATTACCGTCGCTTGGGACGCGGGTCTTGAAATTGACCTTGGAGAACTGTTAGCCCAGGGTGCGAAGGATTTTGTTACGGCTCACCCCGATAAAACCTCTCCCCTCGAAGCCCTGCAAAGCTTCTTTATTCAGCGGATTCAGACTCTGCTCCAGGACGAAAAAGGTATTGATTATGACCTGGTGAATGCGGTGCTCGGTGATGATGCAGAATACACTGAACGGGCCTTAACGGATTTACTGGATGTCGGCGATCGCGCTGCCTTTTTACAGAGCATTCGTGACGATGGTCAACTCGCAAAAATCTACGCCACCGTGAACCGTTCTGCAAAGTTGGCCGCCAAGGGGAACCTCAGCACGGATAGTCTCGATCCGACAGGGGTAATTAACCCGGAGAAATTTGCGCAAAATTCCGAGCGCGATCTCTATGCCGGCTTAGTGGAACTCGTGCCCACCACCGAAGCGGCCCGCACCGAACGGGATTACCAAAAACTGATCGATGGGTTAGCGGCCCTGGCCCCCACAGTTGAGCGGTTCTTTGATGGGGAGGATAGTGTTTTGGTGATGGCAGAAGATCCTGCTGTGCGGGAAAATCGCCTCAATCTCCTTGGGCTGTTGCGGAACCACGCGCGGGTTCTGGCAGATTTCGGGGCGATCGTTAAACAGTAGATCCTTGTTTATTTTTAGAGTCATGGCAGGGACATAAAGCTGTCTCTGTCAGGGTTTCCCCTGAGAAGCAATACAGTTCAATTTTTGGAGCGATCTAAAGTTCGGGAACCCGTACATTATCAGGAGTTGTCTGGATTTAATTTTCTCCGCTAAATTAGCACTCAGAGATTGAGAGTGCTAAACTTCAATCTAGCTAAATTTAGTCGTTTATTGATCTGGAGAAATTATCCATGGCAGCAATTAGCATCAATGTTTCTACCCTCAAGCCCCTCGGCGATCGCGTTTTCGTAAAGGTCAGCGAATCTGAAGAGAAAACTGCTGGTGGGATCCTCCTCCCCGATAGTGCCAAAGAAAAGCCCCAAATCGGTGAAGTTGTGGCTGTTGGTGAAGGGAAGCGCAATGATGACGGTAGCCGTTCCGCCGTTGATGTCAAAGTTGGCGATAAAGTTCTCTACTCCAAGTACGCTGGTACTGATATCAAACTCAGTGGTGATGACTACGTGCTTCTTTCTGAGAAAGATATCCTCGCAACCGTTGCGTAATTATTTTTAGGTTTGACCTAAGCAATCGTTTCAGATTTTTCTATTTTTTCTCGTAAAACGCTCAACCTAGAAATTCAATCATTATGGCTAAATCTATTATTTACAACGAAGATGCTCGCCGCGCCCTCGAAAAAGGGATCGACCTCCTCGCTGAAGCTGTTGCGGTAACCCTCGGCCCCAAAGGTCGGAACGTTGTGCTCGAAAAGAAATTTGGCGCACCCCAGATCGTGAATGATGGTGTGACCATTGCCAAGGAAATCGAACTCGAAGACCACATCGAAAACACCGGTGTTTCTTTGATTCGCCAAGCGGCTTCTAAAACCAATGACGTGGCCGGTGACGGAACCACCACAGCAACGGTTCTTGCCCATGCCATGGTCAAAGAAGGTCTCCGCAACGTTGCGGCTGGTGCCAACCCCATCGCCCTCAAGCGCGGTATTGATAAAGCGACTGAATTCCTCGTTGGCCGCATCAAAGATCAAGCCCGTCCGGTAGAAGATTCGACGGCGATCGCCCAAGTCGGTGCCATCTCTGCGGGGAACGACAAGGAAGTTGGTGACATGATTGCCAAGGCCATGGACAAAGTCGGTAAAGAAGGTGTGATCTCCCTCGAAGAAGGGAAATCCATGGAAACCGAACTCGAAATCACCGAAGGGATGCGTTTCGACAAGGGTTACACTTCCCCCTACTTCGTCACCGACACCGAGCGAATGGAAGCGGTTCTTGAAGATCCCTTCATCCTCATCACTGACAAGAAAATCACCCTGGTACAAGACCTCGTCCCGATCCTCGAACAGGTTGCTCGCCAAGGTAAGCCCCTCGTAATTATCGCTGAAGATATCGAGAAAGAAGCCCTTGCTACCCTCGTAGTCAACCGTCTCCGGGGTGTCCTCAACGTTGCTGCGGTTAAAGCGCCTGGTTTTGGCGATCGCCGTAAGCAAATGCTCGAAGATATCGCTGTACTCACCGGTGGCCAACTGATCACCGAAGATGCAGGCCTCAAGCTCGACAACACCAGCGTTGATATGCTCGGTAAAGCCCGCCGCATCACCATCACCAAGGACAACACCACCATTGTGGCCGATGGTAACGAGCAGGCAGTTAAGACCCGTTGTGAGCAAATCCGCCGTCAAATCGAAGAATCTGATTCTTCCTACGACAAAGAAAAACTCCAAGAACGTCTGGCGAAACTCTCCGGTGGTGTCGCTGTGATCAAAGTCGGTGCAGCAACCGAAACTGAGATGAAAGACCGCAAACTTCGTCTCGAAGATGCGATCAACGCGACCAAAGCAGCCGTTGAAGAAGGGATTGTTCCCGGTGGTGGTACAACTCTGGCGCACCTCGCTCCCGAATTGGAAGCTTGGGCGAATGATAACCTCACTGCGGAGCAACTCACTGGTGCTTTGATCGTGGCCCGTGCCCTGACTGCCCCCCTGAAGCGCATTGCTGAAAACGCGGGCCAAAACGGTGCGGTAATTGCTGAGCGTGTGAAGGAAAAAGACTTCAATACTGGCTTTAACGCAGCAACTAACGAATTCGTTGATATGCTCGCTGCTGGTATCGTTGACCCTGCTAAGGTAACCCGTTCTGCAACCCAGAACGCGGCTTCCATCGCTGGCATGGTTCTCACCACTGAGTGCATTGTTGTTGACAAGCCTGAAAAAGATAAGGCTGGTGCGGCTCCTGGTGCTGGTGACTTCGACTACTAAGGCTGAAGTTTCAACTCCAAAATCTGCAAAGCTAATTTAAGTTAACTTAATCCCTCTGATTCATTTCAGGGGGATTTTTATAGATACAATTAGATTTGAGCACTAAATTGATAGATAAAAAGCAAAGAAAAGCAATTGTTTTTTATTGAAAAATGTTGGACTCTAGCTACTATGAATTGGCAAAGTTATATTTATTCAGATTCTAATGTTTTAGTCGGCAAGCCTGTAATTAATTAAAGGAACCAGAATTTCTGTTGAATTCCTTTTAAGTCTTTTTGCAAATGGATGATCTGAAGCTGAAATATTAGAAAATTATCCATCCCTCACATCAGAATCAATTCGTGGAGTCTTTGCTTTTACTGCTGAATCCATAAAATTGCTTAATGTTGCTTTTGATGTCAGTTAAGCTGGGGTCTGCTATATATTTGGGGTAGATATGGAGGGACTATAAATTTATGGATGCAGAACAGGAAAGAAATTGGGCGATCGCCTGCCATCTGTCGAGTTTGGCTTGGATTGTCTTAGCCTTTGTCGGCATTGGGGCGATTCCCTTTGTCAATGTGATTGCGCCGGCGGTGGTCTGGTATCTCAAAAAAGAGGAGTCCGAGCTGATCGATGCCCACGGAAAGGAATCGGTTAATTTCCAGATTTCGATGACCATTTATGGTTTGGCGGCGGGAATTATTCTTAGTATTTTGATCATCGCCGGAGTTGTTTTGATGATCCTGTTGGGCATTGGTGGCAGCAATAATCCCTTTGCGGCCCTGGTGGCAATTGTGACGGGGATTGGTTTCTTTATCTTTTTGGCGCTGATTGTGGCGATCGCCATTTTTCAGATCGCGGTGGTGATCTTGGCGGCGACCAAGGTTCAAGAAGGGCAAATGTATCGTTATCCCTTTAATCTCAGACTACTGAAATAAATAACTTTCATAAAACAGCCCCCCTGGAATGATTGACCAAGGGGGTTTTTAATTAAACTTTAGATGCAAAAATTAGCTCAGTACCCAATGCACAAGGGTACGCACCGGGAATCCTGTACCGCCTTTGCTGTAAATGTCGGCGTCTTTTTCTGACCAGGCTGGCCCGGCAATATCAAGGTGTGCCCAGGGGGTTTTTTCGACAAATTCCTTGAGGAACAACGCCGCCGTAATCGAACCGCCTTCCCGTGGCCCGGTGTTTTTCATGTCGGCGATGGGAGATTTTAAGCCTTCAAAGTATTTTTCTTCGAGGGGCATCTGCCAGAATTTTTCGCCCGCTTTCTCTGATGCGGTGGCAATCGCCTGGGCGAGATCATCATTGTCACTCCACAGACCACAAATATCGTCACCTAGGGCAATGACGCAGGCTCCGGTCAAGGTGGCAATGTCCACAATCGCCTCAACCCCCAGCTTTTCGGCATAAACGAGGGCATCGGCGAGGGTGAGGCGACCTTCGGCATCGGTGTTGTTCACTTCGATGGTTTTACCGTTGGAGGCCGTGAGAATATCCCCCGGACGCATCCCCCGACCACTGATCATATTTTCAGTAGCCGCACTAATGAAATGCACTTCCACATCGGGTTTTAGTTCGGCGATCGCCTTTGCTGCCCCAAAAGTTGCCGCTGCGCCCCCCATGTCCATTTTCATCATCGCGATGCTGGGGCCGGAGGGTTTAATGTTATAACCACCAGAATCAAAGGTTAACCCTTTACCGACAATCGCCACCTTCTTCCGGGGTGTGCCTGGGGGTTTATAAACGAGGTGGATAAATTTCGGCGGTAAATCCGAGGCCGCCGCCACCCCAAGAAAAGATCCCATTCCTGCTGCTTCGCAGTCTGCTTCTTCGAGGATATTCAGTTCCAGGCCATAGGTGCTGGCGAGGCTTTCCACGGAAGCGGCCAAGGTCACAGGATTGATAATGTTGGCTGGAGCGTTAACCAATTCCCGCGCATAGATCACCCCTTCACAGAGGCTTGTGCCCAAGGCGATCGCCGCTGGTTGGTCGCCAATGCCAAGAATCTCAACAGTTTCGAGGGCTGGGGGGTCTTTTTGTTCTGATTTGAAGCGATTATCTTCATAAAAGCCCAGATACATCCCTTCTGTAACCATTTGCGCTGTGATCGCCTCAGTCTCGGCCACAGGTAACTGCAAACCCAGAGTTGTGATGGCTTTGTCCCCTTTCGCGGCCCGGGCGATCGCCGCTGCAGTACTCCGTAAGGCGGCACTACTCCATTTTTCGGCATTGCCCAGACCCACCAAGATCAACTTTTTGATCGGCGCACCACTCCCAAGACGGGTCACCGATAGCTCGCCGGATTTACCTTTAAATTCCGTTTCAACGATTACTTCCGAGATCACCCCCGATAAGCGTTCGTCCAGGGCCGTCAAACTTTCGGGTACCGTGAGCACCGTTTCACTTTCAAAAAAACCCAAGGCGATCGCCTCACCAGCCCAAGCCGCTGCCGTTTGCGAACTACCGCGAATTTCCATAACTAAACCTCAAAACTTGTTACTGTCCTTTAGTCTGACATTTCCGGCAAACCCTGTCCAAGAAATTGTCTAGAGCAACATTACGAGGAAGAGCGCAACTTCTCTAGCACCTCGAAGGAGTGACCCTGTAGCAAATCTGTTGCTTGATCCAAAGAAACAGGCCGAGAAAATAAATAACCCTGACCAAACTGGCAATCCTGGCTCTTTAACCACTGGTATTGCTGTTTCGTTTCAATACCTTCTGCCACAGTTTTAATCCCAATGGATTTAGAAAGGGCGAGAATTGATTCTGCAATTACCCGGTTGCGGTCATTCAACTCAGAAATATTTACAAAGCTCCGGTCAATTTTTAGTGCATCAATGGGGAGCTGGTGTAAATAGCTTAAACAAGAATACCCCGTGCCAAAATCATCAACGCTAATAAAAACTCCCTTGAGGCGAATTTGGTTTAACAAACGACAAGTGATGTCGATATTTTGAATTAGCATACTCTCAGTAATCTCTAACCCTAAGGTATTAGGAAAAACCGGATAGCGTTCTAATAATCGATCCAGTGAAAATAACAGCGAATCTTGGAGTTGTTTAACCGATAAATTGACATGGACTTTCAGGGGCGTTTTAAACGCCTGCTGCCACTCAAATAATTGACGACAGGCCGCATCTAAAATCCATTCACCAAGGGGAATAATGAGCCCTGTTTCTTCGGCAACATCAATAAATTCATAGGGGGATAACAAACCCCGTTGGGGATGCTGCCACCGAATTAACGCTTCAAACCCTTCAATGTTGCCTTGTTCTAAATTAATAATCGGCTGATAGTACAAAACAAATTGCTTTTCTTCAATGGCAGATCTGATTTCCCCTTCTAATTGGAGACGCTTCATCGCCTGTAGGTGCATCTGGGGATCAAAAATTGCGTACTGTGACTTACCATTTTGTTTGGCCCGGTACATGGCAATATCGGCATCCCGGAGCAGATCCTGGGCTGATTCATGGCGAGAGTCACCGATGATAATCCCAATACTCGTCGTGATAAAAACGCCGTAGTTAGAAATCTGGAAAGGCATATTCAATGTATTGAGGATGCGATCGGCAATATGCACAGCATCTTCTACCCCGTGAATTTCCTCTAGGAGAATGACAAATTCATCTCCCCCTAGGCGGGCGGCTAAATCTGTATCGCGAATAAAAGATTTGAGTAAATGGGCGACTTCAATAAGTAATTCGTCCCCAACAACATGGCCCAGACTATCATTGACTACTTTGAAATTATCTAGGTCTAAAAACAGGGCTGCAAATTCATGGATGGGATATCGCTTATAACGTTTTAGGGCTAGATTGAGCCGTTCAATTAGTAGATTACGATTGGCGAGGCCAGTAAGACGATCATGGAGGGCGTCATGTTTGAGTTGTTGCTCCATTTTGATCCGGGTACTGATGTCGGTAATGGTCGCAACATAGCCTTGGGGTTCACCCTTACTATCAAGCTCAGCGGTGCCCTGGCCATATACCCAAAGTATCGAACCGTCAGAACGCTGAAATCGATATTCTAGGGTAAATAGTTCTTGATTAGTGATGGATTTTAGCCATTGTTCTCGAACGTAGTCAATGTCGTCGGGATAGACTTTTTCTAACCAGCCTTTATGGAGAGCCTCTTCGGGTTGAATTGCCAGCAGTTTACAATAGTAATCGTTGACATAAATACATTCATGGCGCAAATTAGTGCGAAAAATCCCAATGGGAACAGTATTAGCGAGGTTGGCATATCGCTGTTGACTTTCAAGGAGATTGGTCTCAATTTGATTGCGTCGTTTAATTTCCTTTTTCAGGCTATAGTTACGGAGAATAAACCATCCTAAAAAGAGGAATGGTAGATAGACAATCAGGCTAAAGAAAAAATTTTGTAAGCTGATCCAATTAAATTTTTCGGGCGGCTCTAACCATTGGGCGATCGCCTGATAATAGACAGAATCACGATCTTGTAAGAGGCGACTCATTTGCCGATCAATGCCAGGCAGGAGCTGCTTGGGATCGCCTTCGGGAACGACGTAATGTAACCGGGCTGGATTAAACAGAATATTGGTTTTATTGACTTGATAGTCAGGGCTAAATTTATTG
>NZ_CAWLTV010000071.1:0-161950 GCF_963864045.1 Picosynechococcus sp. NKBG042902
CTAGCTCCTATTCTACAGAGAAGTCTTGAAGAAGTTCTGTGGCGATCGCCAGGGCCAAACAATGGGAAAAATTAAACGAAATTCAGGAATTTTGCGGCGATTTCCCCTGCATCCTGACAAAAGGCAGTAGAATTGTAAACATTTGTTAATCTCTTTTTGAAACTGAATGCAAAGTACAGTCCGCTCCCCAGGGAGTCGCGAGTCTCTACGGCAAGATCTGCCCTTCACCCTCAAGGATGTGAAAGCAGCCATCCCAGACTACTGTTTTCAGCCTTCTGTCTTCCGTTCCCTCGCCTATTTTTTTCTTGATATTGGGATCATCGCTGGCCTCTATGCGATCGCCGCTTATTTAGATTCTTGGTTTTTCTATCCCATTTTTTGGTTTGCCCAGGGCACCATGTTTTGGGCTTTGTTTGTGGTCGGCCATGATTGCGGCCACGGATCTTTTTCTAAGTCCAAATGGCTCAATAACTTGATTGGGCATTTGAGCCACACGCCGATTTTGGTGCCTTTCCATGGTTGGCGTATTTCCCATCGCACCCACCACTCCAACACGGGCAACATTGATACCGATGAGAGTTGGTACCCAATCCCAGAGTCAAAATACGACCAGATGGGTTTTGCGGAGAAACTTGTCCGTTTCTATGCGCCCCTGATTGCTTATCCGGTTTATTTGTTTAAGCGATCGCCGGGTCGGGGGCCTGGTTCTCATTTTTCGCCCAAAAGCCCCCTGTTTAAGCCTGCTGAGCGCAACGATATCATCGTCAGTACCGCCGCGATTATTGCCATGGTCGGTTTTCTCGCGTGGTTTACAGTGCAGTTCGGGCTTCTTGCCTTTGTGAAATTCTATTTTGTGCCCTACGTCATCTTCGTGATTTGGCTCGATCTAGTCACTTATCTGCACCATACTGAGGCGGATATTCCCTGGTACCGGGGTGATGATTGGTATTACCTCAAGGGTGCCCTTTCCACCATTGACCGGGATTATGGCATTTTTAACGAAATTCACCACAATATCGGCACCCACGTCGCCCACCACATTTTCCATACGATTCCCCATTACTATCTCAAGGATGCGACCGAAGCGATCAAGCCTCTCCTGGGAGATTATTACCGGGTGAGTCATGCTCCGATTTGGCGCAGTTTCTTTAGATCCCAAAAAGCCTGCCATTACATCGCGGATCAAGGGTCTAACCTGTACTACCAGCCGAAAAAGTAACGCTATTATTCTCAACTGCAATCTTTTTTATTGATCCTAATTTCCCCTGGAAGTTAGGTTTTTTTGCGGCGATCGCCTGGGGAAAGCACCGGATTTTTGAGAGATCGCCTATGATCGAAACCGTTGAATTTACGACAGCACCACCATGAAGCGGGTTCGGGTCAAATACAGTTCGCCAACCTTTTGGATTGGCCTTGGTTTAACGGGGATCTTGGGTCTGGGGGCGATCGCCGCCCGGCAACAGATACCCTTATTGTCCCAGAGCGCTGGCCAGGTGGAATCCTCTGAAACAAGCGATTCTAAGGTGCTGGCCTTGGTAGAACAAACACCAGAGGAACGGCGGGAACGACTTGAGGCGATCGCCAACGGGAAAAAAATAACCTTGACCGCAGTCGCGCCCGTTACCTATTAGGGATGGACTATCTCGTTGAACAGGATGGTGCCGCTGCCCTGGCCGCCTTCGAGAACCTAGAGCAAGATTATCCGGTGTTGATGCCCCATATTTTGATTAAGCGGGGCCGCGCCTACGAATTAACGAACAATCCCGAACAGGCCCAGGTGATTTGGTTTGATGTGGTGCAAAATTACCCAGAGGATGCCGCCGCTGCCGAAGCCCTCTTTCGCCTTAGTGCCTACGACCCGAAATATGCCGACCAGGCGATCGCTGAATATCCCGCCCATCCCCGCACCCAAAGCTTGATTCAGCAACGCCTTGCAGAAAATCCAGAGCAACGGGATCTTCTGGAACTACGCCTCAAACATGACGCCGACGCCCCAGATATTGCCACAGTCCGTCAAGCTTTAATTGATAATTTCGCCGATCAGCTATCCCCAGAAACCTGGCAGGCGATCGCCGATAGTTTTTGGGATCAATGGCAATATGCCGCCGCCGCCACCGCCTACCAAAAAGCCCCCGAAACTCCTCAAAATTTATACCGTCTCGCCCGCAGCTTCCAGGTCAGTGACCAACCGGAGCAAGCCCGACCTGCCTATGAAGCCTTGATCAAGACTTTCCCCGACGCCCCAGAAACAGGCCTTGGTTTACGTCGCCTCGCCAGTTTAGTTAATGACACCACGGCGCTGACCTATTTAGATCAAGCCGTCGAAAAGTTTCCAGAGGAAGCCCCCGAAGCTCTCTTTACCAAAGCCAACCTTTTAGAAAAGCTCGGTAGCAATAGTTCCGCCAACCAAACCCGCGAAAAAGCCCTCAATACCTATAAAGACGGCACCGCCACCACAGAATACCGCTGGCAACAGGCCGAACGCTACGCCGCAGAAGGAAATTACACCCAGGCCATTGAATGGGCCAAGGCGATCGCCTCCTTGACCCCGGATCATTCCCTTGCCCCTGAATCTATTTTTTGGACAGGAAAATGGCAACAACAGCTTGGCCAAACCCAAGCAGCAAAACAAGCCTATCAACAAGTCCTCCGCGACTACCCCGAATCCTATTACGCTTGGCGATCGGCGGTACAACTCGGCTGGGATGTCGGGGATTTCACGTCGGTACGCAGTCTCCAACCGGAATTAACGATCCCAGAAACTCGCCCTGTGCCCCCGGCGGGTTCCGAAACATTTCAGGAGCTTTATCGCCTCGGCCAGGATTTTGACGCCTGGAATACCCTCCAACTCGAACTCGCCAGTAAAACAGAACTCACTGTCCCCGAAGCCTTTACCCAAGGTCTGTTAAAACTGGCCCAAGGTCGCTATCTCCAGGGGATTAATACCATTTGGAATCTCAGCCAACGGGACGAACCCGGCGATCGCCAAGCGTGGTTAGCACTCCGGGAAAACGAAACCTATTGGCACGCCCTTTTCCCGTTCCCCTATGCTGAACCGATCCAGCGGTGGGCCGCCGAAAATGACCTTAATCCCCTGCTGGTCGTTTCTTTAATGCGTCAAGAATCTCGCTTTGAGAAAAATATTGAGTCCCCCGTGGGAGCAAAGGGACTGATGCAAGTGATGCCCAGTACCGCCGAATGGATTGCCCAACAGACAACCGGGAACGCCTATGCCCTCGATGAACCAGAGGACAATATTAAACTCGGTACCTGGTATCTGCGCTACACTCACCAGGAATATGATGATAATTCCATGTTGGCGATCGCCAGTTACAATGCTGGCCCTGGTAACGTTGCCCAGTGGCTCCAACGCTATGGCCTTAACGATCCTGACACCTTCATCGAGCAGATCCCGTTTAATGAAACGAAAAACTACGTCGAAACTGTCTTTGCAAACTATTGGAACTACGAACGCCTTTATAATCCTGAACTTCAAGCCAAGCTAGACTCTTTGTAGCAACTTCCTTGGCTGCTCGTGCGAATTGTATTGTAATGCATAAACCTAAAGCAAATGTAAAGATCCCCCCAAAACCCTTTACAAAACTTCATTTTGTTGCTAGTATGGACACATACATATAAAACAGTTCTGGTTTTTCCAGAGCGCACCTTGATAATTTCATAGCAATCATAACGATATGACTACTACACTACAACAGCGCGGAAGCGCTTCCTTGTGGGAGAAGTTCTGTCAGTGGATCACCAGCACCGAGAACCGCATCTATGTCGGTTGGTTCGGCGTCCTGATGATTCCTACCCTTCTCACTGCTACTACCTGCTTCATCATTGCGTTCATCGCAGCTCCCCCCGTTGACATCGACGGTATTCGTGAGCCCGTCGCAGGTTCTCTTCTTTACGGTAACAACATCGTCTCTGGCGCAGTTGTACCTTCTTCCAACGCAATTGGTCTCCACTTCTACCCCATCTGGGAAGCTGCTTCCTTAGATGAGTGGTTGTACAACGGTGGCCCTTACCAGTTGGTAATTTTCCACTTCCTCATTGGTGTTTTCTGCTACATGGGCCGTGAGTGGGAACTTTCTTACCGCCTTGGTATGCGTCCCTGGATCTGTGTTGCGTTCTCTGCTCCCGTAGCAGCAGCAACTGCAGTATTCCTCATCTACCCCATCGGTCAAGGTTCCTTCTCTGATGGTATGCCTTTGGGTATCTCTGGTACGTTCAACTTCATGATCGTATTCCAGGCAGAGCACAACATCCTGATGCACCCCTTCCATATGCTTGGTGTGGCTGGTGTATTCGGTGGTTCTTTGTTCTCCGCAATGCACGGTTCTCTCGTAACCTCTTCTTTGGTACGTGAGACCACTGAAACCGAATCTCAGAACTACGGTTACAAGTTCGGTCAAGAGGAAGAAACTTACAACATCGTTGCAGCCCACGGCTACTTCGGTCGTTTGATCTTCCAATATGCATCTTTCAACAACAGCCGTTCCTTGCACTTCTTCTTGGGTGCATGGCCTGTAGTCGGTATCTGGTTCACTGCTCTTGGTGTATCTACCATGGCATTCAACCTGAACGGTTTCAACTTCAACCAGTCCATCCTTGACTCTCAAGGTCGTGTAATCAACACCTGGGCGGACATTCTGAACCGTGCGAACCTCGGTTTTGAAGTAATGCACGAGCGTAACGCTCACAACTTCCCCTTAGACTTAGCAGCTGGCGAGCAAGCACCTGTGGCTCTGCAAGCACCTGCAATCAACGGTTAATAACTGTTTGAGTCTTCGGGCTTAGTTGAGAAAAGATGATTGCTTTGACAGTAAAACTGAATAAGTAATGATTGGCGAGAGCCCCTACCAGAGATGGTGGGGGTTTTTGCTTGCTTTTTTTTGGGAAAATTTCGGATTGTTGGTATCGCAATCGCAGTTGAAAAAATATATTTTTGGTCAATCATTAACAACTACTTTGATTTTTTAGCCATTCGTAATCTTGATCTTGGCTTTTTTGATTTTTCTTGGGTGAAATTAATACTTGATAGCCTGATGTTTTTTTACATTTTTGATAATACAGGCGCATCAAGTTGATATGGGGCACCCGGCATTCTGTCCATTTGTTATCGGTGGCGCGGACTTTTTTGGCGGCGTAGGCTTGGCCTTCGAGAATATCTTTCAGGGCTTTGATGAGGGCGGCGAGGTTTTCGGGCTGGTCTACCAATACATTCAGGGAGTCCCGCAGAAGGGTAATTTCTGGTAATAGAGTACCCACAAGGGTTTGTATTTGTTCTGCGTTGAGGCGATCGCCTTGGGTCTTTTGCTGGGAAGCTGACTGCTGTTGGAGATTAAATAAATCAACTCTTTGCTGTTCTAAGTTAACTGCATATTCTTGTAATTGGGCTTTCAGTTGGCTGATTTCTGCTTCTTTGTGGTGCAGGACATCCTGTTGTGATTGTTCTAAAGATTCAAGAATTTCGTCAATGTCGCGGTTGTTTTCGCGGAGTTTTTTTTGGCTAGCGAGGCTTAATTCTTTTTCCCGCTGTAGCTTTTGTTCAAGGCGTTCTTTAATTTGAGTTTGGCTGGCAATGCGTTGTTCGAGGTCGGCGATCGCCTGTTGAAAATCCTGGGCCTGATTCGCCATTTCTAAACTGTAATTTTCCGCCTGGAGCTGGAGCTGGGATTCGTAGGCTTCCTGTTGGGTGGCAAAGTTTTTTTTGAGCTTTAAAATTTCCTGCTTTTGGACGGTGCGCATCGTAAAAAACAGGCCAATTCCCCCTAACCCTAAGCCCCAAAAAAAAGAAAAGTCCATAGCTGCAAATATTGCCTACCGTAGTTACCTTTCTTCCAATTTAGCGTAAGGCACTTTGGATTTAAGTGCCCGTAGAGCCGAACCCGCCCGTACCTCGGCTTGTGTCGCTGACTTTGTCAACCACCGTAATATCTAAATGCATCACGGGAACCATCACCATTTGGGCAATGCGCATCCCGGCTTTGACCTCAAAGACTGTATCGCTATGGTTGATTAAGATCACGCCGATTTCACCGCGATAGTTGGCGTCGATGGTGCCAGGACTGTTGAGAACGGTGACACTTTGTTTGAGGGCCAAACCGCTGCGGGGGCGAATTTGAAGTTCGGTGCCAATGGGAATTTCCGCCGCGAGGCCCGTTTTAATCAAGGCTGTTTTGTGGGGGGCGATCGCCACGGGTTCAATGGCATGGAGGTCAACACCAGAATCCCCATCATGTTGATATTTAGGAATAATCGCGTTGGGGTGGAGCTTGAGGAGGCGGAGGTGCATAGAAAGCTAGACGGTGGTGGTTTGTAAACGATGTTTGAGGGTTTGGGGATCGCCTTGGTCAACGACTCGGCCATTTTCCAAGAGGAAGGCCCCATCACAAAAGTCTAATTCATCGAGGCGATGGGTCACCCAGAGGGCCGTCATCCCCCGACTTTTAACTAAATGTTGCACTTGTTTGACGAGATCGAGTTGGGTATCACCATCCAAGAGGGCCGTGGGTTCATCGAGGAGCAGCACTTCACAATGTCTGGCGATCGCCCCGGCAATGGCGACCCGTTGTTTTTGGCCACCACTGAGGGCATAGATCGGCCGACGAGCCAAATTACCTAAACCCACTGCTCCCAAGGCTTCGGCCACCCGCTGTTGGATGCTGGGGGTTGGTAAGCGTTCAGAAACCAGGCCAAAGGCGACATCTGCGCCCACGGTAGGCATAACCAACTGATGATCTGGGTTTTGAAAGACAAAGCCAACGGGTTGGATCAATTCAACGGTACCCGAATCGGCCGTTAGGAGTCCCGCCAGAATCCGTAACAGAGTCGATTTGCCACTGCCATTGGTGCCCAAGAGCATCCAAAATTCTCCCTGGGGGACGGCTAAATTGCAGTGACTGAGGATTTTTTTGTCCGGTTGCCAACTGAAATTTAGGTTTTCGACGGCAATGGCAGAACTAGACATGGCTTTGGGAGTGGTCACTGGGGGCCATAATCACAACGACACAGTAAACGTAACAAAAAAGAGGGCAGCGATCGCCCCCCGTGGGTTGAGGCCAGAGACCTTTGTTATTCTGCCGCTTGGGTCGCAAAAAAGCCTGGTACCCGTCCGCCAGCAGCTGCACCACTTTTCTTGTTGAGGACAACGGCACTAATTTGATCACTGAGGAGGGCGATTTTTTTATCCTCATCCTTTTCGCAGGTGAGTTCGAGGAGGGTGGCGTGGTCGCCTTTCATCGCCTCAAGGACAGATTGATAGAGTGCTTGGGCAGTATCGGCTTCTTTACGTTGGACAGAAACGGGGATCGGGCTATATTTGAGGGTCAAATCCAGACTATACATGCAGGTTTACGGGTTATTTTTCCTGTTATTTATCTTAAACGGTTTGGGAGATCACGGTTGGGTGGCTTCGGCGATCGCCTTGATCCGTCGCAGTTGGGCCTGCATATCTTTCTTTGTCCAGCGGGCGGCAAAGGTTTTAAAGCCCCAACGCACCAAAGGATTGGGAATTTCAAACTGAAAGCGGTTTACCAACTGGGTTCCTGTGGCATTGGGGATACATTCCCAACGGTCTCGCCCCCGGAAAAAGCCCGTGAATTGCCAGACAATTAACCCCGGTTCCCGTTCCACAACGCGATTATTCAACACCAGGTTAACCAAGGGAATTTTTAACCAAAAGCGACTTTGACTTTCGAGGGCTGTGCTCCAGCGATCGCCGAGGGGTTCACACCGCAGCAGGGGATTTAACCAGCGGTGCATGGTTTCTAGATCCGTAAAACACTGCTCAACACAGGTGGCACTGGCCCGCACTTGAATTGATTGCTCAAAAATTTCCATCAAAATTCTATCTAAAGGTGGATTTTCCCAAAGTTATGAAAAGAAATATAGCGAATTTATCCTTTTTGCGGGTGAAAAATCCGGAGGATCTTTGTAGGGTGGAAGAGGCAACGTCTTGCCGTAAATTAGCGCAAAAACGCCCATTATGGCCGTGATTAGCGATGTAGTTATTTAATTTTAATTCTGAAACAATGTCACCTTTAATCAATACCTTGGGGCCTCCTGTGGGTGACCCCTATGCTGTTTTAGCACTCCAATTACCGGAGTCTCTCCAAACCCTCGTCGGGGAAGATGTCGCCAATATCATTAAGGCGATCGCCATCTTAATCATCGGTTGGATCGTTGCCCTGGTGGTGAAAGCCATCGTCAAAGGGTTGCTGAATAAAACCGATGTCGATAATAAAATTGCCGCTTGGATCACCGGTCACGACGGCAAAAGTGATCTGCCCATTGAAATTTGGGCGGCGAATATCGTCTACTGGTTCGTCATTCTCTTTACGGTGGTGGCTGTTTTAGAAACCCTCCAGCTTGACGGGGTTTACACACCACTAAATGAACTGCTTAGTCAAGTCACAAACTTCTTGCCCCAACTGTTTGCGGCGGGTTTGTGGTTAGGGGTTGCTTGGTTGGTGGCCACCATTGCCAAATTAATTGTGGTCAAAGGCCTAAATACCTTTCGCCTAGATGAGCGCCTTAATCCGGCGGACACCGACGCTGAGACCGAGGCGACAGAAGCAGAAACGGCACCGCAATCCCAGACCACGAATATTAGTGAAACCATCGGCAATGCGCTGTATTGGTTTATTTTCTTCTTTTTCCTTACGCCGATCCTCGAAACCCTGGGCCTAGAAAACACCCTCGCGCCCCTACGGGATGTGGTGGATGAAGTATTGCTAATCCTGCCGGATCTCTTTGCGGCGGCCCTGATTGGGGTTGTGGGTTGGTTCATTGCCCAGGTGGTGCGCCGTTTGGTGACCAACCTCCTGAAGGCAACGGGCGTAGATCAAATTGGTGAAAAATTTGGTCTGTCTAGTAGTGCTGGGCGACAGTCTTTGTCTTGGGTGCTCGGTACCATTGCTTATATTTTGATCTTGATCCCTGTGGCGATTTCTGCCCTAGAGGTGGCCCAGATTGAGGCGATTTCGCTCCCGGCGATCGCCATGTTGGATCAAGTGTTGATGCTCTTGCCCAAGATTCTCGCCGCTGCGATCATTCTCACCTTTGCCTATGTGGTGGGTGAATATGTGTCTGAGTTTGTGAGCAATGTGCTGACGGGTTTTGGCTTTGATAATGTCTTAACTTGGCTCGGCCTAGACGGGATGGTTAGTGCTGCTCCGAGGGAAGGCGAGGGCGAAACCGCGAAACCGGGTAAAACCCCTTCCCAGGTGATGGGGACGATTTCCCTGGTGGTCATTATGTTGGTGGCGGCGCTGACTGCCGTTGATGTGCTGCAAATTGAAGCTCTCACCAGCGTTGTGGGGGTCATTTTGGCGATCGCCGGACAGGTGTTAGTCGCCCTTTTGATCTTTGCGTTGGGTTTGTATTTCTCCAACATTTCCTACAAAGCCCTGGCTGCCTCTGGCTCTAGGCAGTCGAAGATCCTCGGTCAAGCGGCGCGGATTATCATTCTCGTCCTCGTGGGCGCGATGGCGCTGGAACAAATGGGCATTGCGACAAATATCGTGAATTTGGCCTTTGGACTGCTGGTCGGTGGGATTGCTGTGGCGATCGCCATTGCCTTTGGTCTGGGTGGTAAAGATATCGCCGCAGAACAGGTCAGACATTGGCTTGATTCGATGAAAAACGACTAAATGCCCTTAAAAACGTAATTACTCTAGACATGGTTGCGGCCATGTCTTTTTTTCGGTCACTTTGGCAGAACTTTACAGCCCACTAACGGAACCTTAACGCGCCGATTAAACAACTGTGCCACGCTTTCCATAGAACCTAAATGTAGCCAGATCGCCTCTCCCTGTGCCGTCATCCTTTTGGGAAGTCCTGTGAACAGCCAGCCAAACCTTCCAGTCCCAAAGCCTTCTGCCCGATCAGAATCTGCGTTTATCCCCAATCCGCTACGTTTGGTCGCCGCTCCCTATCTGGCGAAAAATCAGGGGCGATCGCGGTTTTTGTTTATTGGCGATGCCATCCAGCCCATTACCGCGATTGACGTTGATCCGAATATTTCCAGTCGCTACCAAATTCCCCGTGCCGCTGACCTGCCCGTGGTGACCCCCTTCCGGCTAAAAATTTTACATTTTAATGACCTGCATGGACGGATCGCCCACCTTGCCCCAGAGGGAAATATTCCCGTTTTTTCGCGGCTTGTCTCCCGTTACCACCAGCAACAACGCAAGTATGCCAACAATCCCCAAGCTGGGGTGTTACTCCTTTCGGCGGGGGATGACATGGTGGGAACCCCCTTTGATGCGCTGGTTTCTGAATGCAACCATGCCTACGATCTGTATCAAACCTTGGGGGTTGATGCCGCCGCTTTGGGGAATCACGATCTCGATTTAGGAACCCATGCCCTCGCCAAAATGATTCAACGGTCGGGGGATTTTCCGGTGTTGTCGGCGAATCTGTTACCGCCAGCCCAGCTAAAAAAGGTCGTTTATCCGGCGGCATTACTGGATGTGAAGGGGGTACGGGTCGGCATTATCGGCTTAACCACCTCGGCGCAAATGAAGGGTTCCGATGCGCGCCATTTAACCTTTGTCGATCCGGTGCAAGTTGTCAAAAATCTTTTACCTGTTTTGCGTCCCTATTGCCACGTGCTGATTATCCTCAGTCATTTGGGCTATGACCTCCATTCGACCAGTGCCACGGTGGAAGATTACGGCGATCGCCAACTGGCGGAACATTTACCCTCTGGTGCAGTGGATTTGATTATCGGCGGACACACCCACCACATTTTGAATGAAACCTGTCTGAATCAAGAAAATATCGTCAACGGCATTCCCATTGTTCAGGCGGGAACTTTAGGGCGTTTTTTAGGGGAAGTGACCATTACCCTGAGAGATGAGCAGCAGCCCGCCACGGTGACCAATGCCAAACTGTCTGTGACCGCCGATCTACCCGTCGATCCAACCTTTGAGCAAACCCAGATTGCCCCGATCATTACCTCCCTACACCAAAAACTAAATCACCCCTTGGGTATGGTCGCCGATCACCCCGATTTAGAAACCGATGTCGTTTTAAATGATTTTGCCAGCCATGAATCCGCCTTTGCCAATTTCATCACAGCGGGCATGGTGGCACAGGCACAAAAAAACGGTTACGAAGTAGATTTTGCCCTGACCGATGCGGCGGTGTTGTGCGCAGGTTTACCCCCAGCGACGTTGGTCTATGGCGATTGGTTTGCGGTGATGCCCCATGCCGATACGTTACGGTTTTTCCAGATTACAGGGGCACAACTTTGGGATCTGTTGCAGGACAATGCACGGCGGGCAAATCGCTACGGTGAAGCCCACCTAGAACGGGGTTTTGTGCAATTTAGCGGGCAAATTCGTTACCAGATTCGGCTCGGTGAAAATCGCGTCGCGGCTCAGGCAATGGATATTGTGGTGCTGGGCATCCCGTTAAAAGATCAACTGGCGCATACTTTTACCTTTGTGACCCATAGTTTTATCCGGCAACCTGCCTGCCACTGGGAAGCTAAATTTACCCAAAAGCATCTGGATATTGCCCTGTTTAATCTTGATGTCTTGCCCAGCAAAGATACGGAATTGCTGCTGCGGGAAGCTTTGATCACCCACATTAAAACCTATGGCGGCGTGACGAAAGCGGGCGGGGTTGTTCGGGATGGACGCTTACGGATTGAGTTTGCCTAAAACGATTCCTAGTCAAATCTTAAACTAGGCTTGATCTGGGTTTACTTTGATTGGAGATGTTTTTTTGCCGTCGCGTTTGGGTTGCCACCGATGAAAATTGTCATGTTCTCGATTAATCCCCTGTTTGGCGATCGCGTGCTGGGGGGCGCACCGAAACAAATTAAAAATATCTCGGTGTATCTGGGGGAAATGGGGCATGAGGTGGTGATTCTTTCGACCCGTTGTGCTGATAGTTGCGTTGAATTTCGTTGGCACGACAATGTGCTGGTCAAACCAATTTTGCGGTTCCATCAGCCGTTTCCGCAGCCCTACGCCATCCCCGCCTACGACATTGCGAACATGATGCAGGATGTGGCAGCCCACCTCGACGGCGCAGATCGCTTTTATATGCACGACGGGGAATTTCTGTTTCCCTATGCCTATCAGCACATTCCGACGGTGGTGGCACTGCGGGATAACGTCTATCCGGAAACGATCCTTGGGGGATTTTTGTTTCAGGGCGATCGCCTGATTGCGGTGTCAGAATATTCACGGCGTTTTTATGCAGAGACGATGGGGCGATTTTTGCCGGAATTAAATGAGCGGCTATTAGTCGTTTCAACGGGCATTGATTGGGATATTTTTAAACCCACTATGCCCCAAGAAATTTTGACGATTGTGCCTGTTGATCCGGTAAAAGATGCGATTGTGATTCATCCCCACCGCCCTGAACCCAGCAAGGGTTTACCTCAAACAATCGCCGTCGCGGATTTACTCGTCCACAAATACGGCATTAAAAATTTAAAAGTGTTGGTTCCCCGCTGGTTAGAGGTGGGCATTTCGCCGGAGGTGGCAGCTTTTTATCGGGAGATGGAAACGGAAATTAAAACCCGCAATTTAACACAAAATTTCATTTTTCATGAATGGATTCCCCAGTCGTTAATGCCGCAATATTACAGTTTGGGTTCTGTCACCTTGGGCTTGGGTAATTTTGTTGAATCCTTTGGTAATTCTCCCTATGAATCCTTGGGTTGTGGCACACCAGCGATTGTGTCCCGTGTCTCGACCCATCGGGAATTATTGCCGGATCATTTAATTGATAAAGTCCATTTTGGGGATGCAGAAACAGCGGCAGCGATCGCCGCGCAAATTATTATAGAAAAACGCAAAACTTCTCCCAAAACCCTCGCCTATCTCCACGAAAATTACGGTGTGCAAGGTCAATTAGAAGGCTATGCCCAAGCGATTTTAAACGCGAAATGCCGTGACCCCCTCGCCTATCGTTATACGCCCATCACGGAGGAAACCAATTACCGTTTACCGTCGTGGTGTTACCTCTGGGAAGGGGGCATTTACCACGATTTTCTCGCCAAACACCAAACCATTCCCGCACTGCAAACTTTGCTCAGTGAATATCCTGAAGGGTTTACCCAAAAAGAGGCGATCGCCAGCGGCATTTCCCCCGCACAGCTTGAAACTTGGTATCGTGACGGTTATTTGATTGTTCAATAGTCCGCAATTTCAGCACTGATAATCTAACTGAAACTTAAAAAATAATTAATGCATTTCAAGATGGAAAAAATTCATAGCAATTTAATGCTATCTAGATCTACTGGTTGACATTTTTAGACTGTAACTGAGTTGAGAGTTATTATCAATTACCACAGAAACTGGGGGCGTCTTTTTTACATTGTGAAGTTATTTTTTTTAATTTCAAATCAAAAAATATTTGTTTCTTTTCCCTTCATAAACGAAGCCATAAGAAACATCGCTTGATATTATAAAAGGTAGCCCCCAAAGAATTAACACACAAAAGTTTGTTTTTGTGGCTCACCATCGCCGCTATTGTTTCGCCTGTGTGCCATGTCAGCAGCACGTCCGCTTCGGTTTTTAACACCTGAAATTATCGCCAGTTTGCTGCATCAACCGGTTATTGTTTCGCCTGATCTATCTCTCATCGCATTGAGCGATCGCCTTTGTGCCGATCCTCAGCTTGTTGGTGTGCTGGTTATGGCTAACGAACAGCTCCTTGGCACCGTTTCTCCTGGGGACATTTTACGGGCGATCGCCCAGGGGGAAAATCCCCAAACGGCCACCGCCGCAGAGATTATGCAACGGCCCGCCCCGACCTATCCCGTGGCCGCCCTCGACCAAATTGAATCATTATGTCAATACTTCGCCGAGCAGCAGCTTGCTTGGCTGACCCTTGTGGATGAGCAAGGGAAACCAGTGGGAATCTTGCCTGGCGATCGCCTCGCCGAATTACGCCAACACCTCGACCCAGAACCAGCCGCAGCACCAGAATACAGTCACCATGAACTGAAATTTTTTGAAGAAATTCTTGAAAATGCCTTTGCTGGCTATTGGGACTGGGATTGTATCAACAATATCGAGTATCTCAGCCCCAGTTTTAAGCGGATGTTTGGCTATGCAGATCACGAACTGCCTAACCGCCCAGAATCCTGGCAAAAACTGATTTTTCCCGAAGATCTCCAGAAAGTTAACCACAACCTGCAACAGCACATTGCTAGCCACGGCGAAATTCCCTTCTGCAACGAAGTCCGTTATCGTCACCGAGATGGCTCCACTGTCTGGGTGCTTTGTTCTGGTAAGGTCATCGAATGGGATGCACAAGGTCAGCCGCTGCGTATCATTGGCTCCCACATTGATCTGACTCCCTACAAACGCTTTGAAGAACGCCTCAAACGCAGTGAAGCCTCCCTCCAGGAAGCCCAACGTCTCGCCCACATTGGTAGCTGGGAAGTCGATCTAGCCACTGGTCATCTCTCCTGGTCACCGGAATTGTTGCGGATGTTTGGCTTAAATATGGCCCAGGGGCCGCCCACCTACGATGAACACTGGGCTTTAATCCACCCCGATGACCAGGAACGCCTCAAACGCTGCGTTGAAACAGCGATGCGCACGGGCGAAAGCTATGTGGTGCAATACCGTGCCCAACTGACCAATGGCCAAATTTTCTACCATGAGGCGAGGGGGAGTAGTCAAAAAGATGCCTCTGGCAAAACCATCCGTTTTTTTGGGACTGCCCTCGATATTACGGAGCGAGTCCTGGCAGAACAGGCTCTCCGGGAAAGTGAACTCCGTTGGCAATTTGCCCTAGAGGGTTCTGGGGATGGGGTCTGGGATTGGAATGCCCAAACAAATCATGTCTTTTTTTCGCGGCAGTGGAAAGCGATGTTGGGCTACGGCGAGGCAGAAATTGGTGACACCCTGATGGAATGGGAAAGTCGTGTCCACCCAGATGATTTGGCAATGACTTATCAAGCCATCCAGGCTCACCTTGATGGCCAGACAGAAACCTATCGCAGTGAACATCGGGTGCGGTGCAAAGATGGTTCCTACAAGTGGATTTTAGACCGGGGCAAGGTGATCGAATGGACACCGTCAGGGGAACCCCTGCGGATTATTGGTACCCACAGTGACATTGGCGATCGCAAACAGGCGGAGCAGGCGTTGATTGATGCCAAAGAAGCAGCAGAAGCGGCCGCCCATGCCAAAAGTATGTTTTTAGCCACCATGAGCCACGAAATTCGGACGCCCATGAATGGCATTATCGGAATGCTCAATTTACTGCTCTATAGCGAAGAGCTCACCACAGAACAGCAAGAACACGCCCGCATCGCCCTTTCTAGCGCCGAATCTTTACTGATCTTGCTGAACGATATTTTGGACTTCTCGAAGATGGAAGCCGGTAAGCTGCAACTAGAAACGGTGGATTTTGATCTCCATCAATTTTTTGAAAATTTTGCCAAGTTGATGACGTTTGCGGCCCAGGAGAAAGGTCTCAATCTCATTTTTGATTTACGGGGTTTGCGGCACGGTTCTATCCAAGGAGATCCTGGGCGTTTACGACAAATCCTGACGAATCTGGTAAGCAATGCCATTAAATTTACCAACCAAGGGGAGGTGATGATTCGCTGTCAAACGGAGCGGGTTGGCGATCGCCTCGATTTTACCTGCTCAGTGACGGATACTGGCATTGGCATCGCCGCTGAAAAACTGAACGATCTTTTCGAGCCTTTTACCCAGTTAGAAGCAGGAACCACCCGGCGTTATGGTGGCACGGGTCTCGGTTTGGCGATTACCCAGCGTCTTTGTCAAGTGATGGGGGGCACCATTGAAGTGGTTAGTACCCCAGGGGAGGGGAGCTGTTTTACCTTCACCCTAGGGTATGGGGCGGGGCGTTCTCAACTGTCGCGGATGACCGCCGATAGCTTGCAGGGGCTAGAGATCCTCATCGTCGAAGAACAACAAACCCAACGGGAAATTTTGCGCGATGAGCTCCAAGCCTGGGGCGCCACTGTCCAAGCCGCAGCCAATGGCCAAGAGGCGATCGCCCTTTGGCAAACCCAGCCCCCCACCACCGCAACGCCCCTCCTGATCTTGGATCATTCCCTGAGGGAGATCGATGCCCTGACCCTCGCCCAAAATCTCCAACAGCTTTACCCCCAAAAAACCTGCCAGTTACTGCTGCTCACCACGTTTCCCTACAGTCCCACCGATCCCCAAAGCTTCCCCCAACTCACGGCAACCCACCACCTCGTCAAGCCGATTTTATCCCGTCCCCTGTGGCAGGCTTGTCGGCGTTTCTGTGAAAATTTCGCCCAGCCAAACGCTAGACCCCCAGATTCTGGCTCCCAACCTAGTGCAAGCAAACAGGGCCAAAAAATCTCGGCCCGCCTCCTCCTCGTGGAAGATAACCCCGTCAATCAAATTATTATTCGGGGCCTCTGCCAACAGTTTGGTTTTTCCGTCGATGTCGCCCCAGGGGGCACAGAAGCCCTACAAATGCTCCAAGCAACCCCTGAAAATCAACCCTATCGTTTAATTTTGATGGATTGCCTCATGCCCAAGATGAATGGCTTTCAGACGAGCCAACATATTCGCCGAGGTGGCGGCGGCGATCGCCACCGGCAGATACCGATCATTGCGCTCACCACCACCCTGGGAGAAGCCAACCAAGAGCAGTATTTGGCAGCAGGCATGAATGACTACCTCAGTAAACCCCTCAATCCCCAAACCCTCCGAGAAACTCTCAATCACTGGTTACAGGAACAGTCCCCGACGGGCTAATTTGATTTTGCGCCCAGAAAACAAAAAAGCACCCCGGAGGGTGCCCAATGCAGATAATGAATCTTTAAAAGGGTTCAGGAAAAATTACATCATTCCCATGCCAGGCATTCCCATGCCGCCCATGCCACCCATACCGGGCATACCACCACCCATGTCAGGGGCTGGCGCTTCGGGTTCGGGCTTCTCAACGACGAGGGCTTCGGTTGTGATCACCATTCCAGCGATGGAGGCTGCATTTTGCAGAACAGAACGGACAACCTTCGCCGGGTCAATGATGCCAGCGGCAATCATATCAACGTATTCGCCAGTGGCCGCATTGTAGCCAACGTTGAAGTCACTGGTACGAACCCGTTCCACAACCACAGAACCTTCGGCACCCGCGTTATCAGCCAATTGGCGGAGGGGCGCTTCTAGGGCGCGGGAAACGATATCGACACCGAGCTTCTCTTCGTCGCTACTGAGGCTTGCCTTCACTTCAGCGACCTTTTCAGCGAGGTGAATTAGGGTCGTGCCACCACCGGGAACAATCCCTTCATCGACAGCGGCTTTGGTGGCATTGAGGGCATCTTCGATGCGGAGTTTGCGGTCTTTGAGTTCAGTTTCGGTAGCTGCACCAACTTTGATCACAGCGACACCACCAGCAAGCTTGGCGATCCGCTCCTGGAGTTTTTCCATGTCATATTCGGAGTCGGTTTCAGCCAGTTGCTTACGGATTTGGCTAACGCGGGCGTCAATGTCAGCTTTGCTACCGCCACCGGAAACAATGGTGGTTTCTTCCTTGCTGATGGTGATTTTTTCGGCGTTACCGAGCATATCAAGGTCAATGGCTTCGAGGCTGAGGCCCACTTCTTCGGAAATGACCCGACCGCCGGTGAGGACAGCGATGTCCTGGAGCATTTGCTTACGGCGATCGCCAAAGCTGGGAGCCTTGATTGCAGCGGCATTGAGGACACCACGGGCTTTGTTCACAACGAGGGTCGCCAGGGCTTCCCCTTCCAGATCTTCAGCGATGATTAACAGGGGACGACCGGAACGGGCTACCTGTTCGAGGGCGGGCACGAGGTCGGCGATCGCCGAAATTTTCTTGTCGGTGAGCAAAATGTAGGGATTTTCAAATTCAACGATTTGCCGTTCCTGATCGGTGACGAAATAGGGGGAGATGTAACCGCGATCCAGTTGCATTCCTTCAACTACATCCAGTTCGGTGGCGAGGGACTTGGACTCTTCAACGGTGATGACACCATCTTTGGTAACTTTGGCCATGGCTTCAGAGATCATCCGGCCTACTTCTTCGTCATTCCCAGCAGACACAGCGGCCACCTGGGCGATCGCCTCTCCTTCAACGGGCTTGGCGATCGCGGCAACTTCCTTCACGAGGAACTTCACTGCCGCATCGATACCCCGGCGCAGAGCCACGGGATTTGCTCCAGCCGTCACATTTTTCAAACCTTCGCGGATCAACGCTTGGGCCATAACGGTGGCAGTGGTCGTGCCATCCCCAGCACTGTCATTGGTTTTCGCTGCCACTTCCCGGATTAACCGCGCCCCCGTATTTTGGAGCGGATCACTGAGTTCAATATCCTTCGCAACGGTGATCCCATCATTCACAATTTGAGGCGCACCATACTGCTTTTCGAGGAGTACATTCCGACCCTTGGGGCCGAGGGTGATTTTTACCGCATCGGCAAGGGCATTAATCCCTGCTTCGAGGGAGCGTCTAGAGTCATCCTTGAAAGAGACAATCTTAGCCATAGGAGTTTGCGTTATAAAGTTTTACGTCACTAGCAAATTTAGCACTCCTAGGGGGCGACTGCTAATGTTTTCTGGTTTCGGCGATGCAAACGGGCCAAAAGCTTTTGAAAAAAGGCTTTTCAAGCAATTTGTCTTTTGTGGCTACATATTTTCTTTAAAAAATCAAGTGAGGGATCTCATACCTTTCCCCCCAATGAACCGAAACCCTACCCCCTACTTTTTCTCGGACTGATCTGTGGATTGGGTTAATTTGGCGATCGCCGCCTTGGCCCGTTGGGGTTGACCCCAGAGAATCGTTTCTTGTTTATAAATGCACATCCCTGGTTTCGCTCCCTTGGGTTTATAGACGTGCTTGGGTTTGGTGTAGACGATGGGTACCTGATCACTCTGGCTGGCCCGACTGTAATAGGCCGCAAAATCCGCCGCCCACTGCAATTCCGCCTCATCGGGAACTGCACCAGGTTCTAGTCGTAATAAAACATGGCTACCGGGGATTTCTTGGCTATGGAACCAAAGATCATAATCATTGGCTACCCGAAACGTTAGATGATCATTTTGTTGGTTATTGCGCCCGATCCAGAGTTCTGATCCTCCTGGGGTGCTGTAAATGTGGGGTTTAGAAACCGCTTGTTTAGCAGTGGGTTCTCGGTTAGTTTTAAGGTAACCCCCGTGGATCAGTTCTGCCTGAATTTCCTGTAA
Organism: Picosynechococcus sp. NKBG042902; assembly: GCF_963864045.1. Classification (NCBI taxonomy): domain Bacteria; kingdom Bacillati; phylum Cyanobacteriota; class Cyanophyceae; order Chroococcales; family Geminocystaceae; genus Picosynechococcus; species Picosynechococcus sp. NKBG042902. The sequence continues at coordinate 19,203 of NZ_CAWLTV010000071.1, forward strand.
AGCTTCCAAGTCAGTGGCATCTTCGTAATTCGCGATTTGTCCCAAACTGGCTTCAATGTGTTCGAGGTAATGAATTTCTGTTTCTACTTCCTTTAAAAGCGGTTGCACAATGTGATTTGCCCGCTTTAGTTTTTGGTGTTGTTTATAAAAAGCCTGGGCATTTTGGACAGCATTTTTATCCGGTTGGAGGGGAATTTTAACGCGATCGCCTGAGGCAAAATCCGTTAGGGCAATTTCGGTTAAACCCGGTTGCCACTCATGCAAATAGGCCATGAGTAAATCGCCGTATTGACGGTATTGATCCGCTTCGGTGGATTCCGTCAGGCGCGTTCGAAAAAGTTGGGCTTTTTGCTGCAATTTTGCCAACAGGAGACTAACTTTCTGGTTGAGTTGGTGGTGCAGTTGTTGGAATTGTTGTTGATTAAGGCGGCTTTGATAATAGTGATTGAGAGTTGGCTGTAGGGGCAAACAAGATTCATCCGGCTGCCAGGTTACCACTTGGTATTGGTTGCCCTGGAGCGTCAGGCAAAACTGCCGCTGTTCTAAGCAAGTGAGCCACCGTTGCCACTGCTGAAAAAGATTTTTCCAATCGTTAGCGGTGAGGGTATCCGTCGTTTGTTCAGGGGTTAGTTGGGCCGCGCCAATCATCCCTGCTAGGAGAATAGGACTCACGCCCCGGTAATTTTCGAGGATTTGTTTTTTCAGGGATTTGGGTAATAGGGCGATTCTTTCTTGCCAGCGTTCAAAGGACTCTGTGGGACTGGGTGCTGTTTTTGTCAGGGCCGGGGGAAATTCGTAGGGTTGGCCGGTTTGGACGGGGCGGACGGTGGAGCGATCGCCACTAATTTGTTGGGCTGTGGTGACAATTTGCTGATCGGCATTGGCGAGGATTACGTTGCTATGTTTCCCCATAATTTCGACGTACAAATGCCATTGGGGGACTTCTCCAGGGCGGCGACCAAACTGAAAATCCACGACCCGTTCCCAGGGTTGAATCAGTTCAATTCCCAGCAAGGCTGAACCTTTAATCAAGTGGCGCAGTTGGTCGCTAAAGGTAAAGGTATCGGGATCCCTGGGGGGGCGATCGCCTAAATGCATTCTGGCGGCCTGGGGGTGCCAAGATAACCAGAGCCATTCCCGTTTTTCGAGGGTGCGCAGGGCTAAACAGAGGGTTTGTTTGTCGTATTGATAAACTTGTTCGAGGCGCGCCGGAACCCAGTCCCGCTGCAATTCCGTGACCAGGGCCACCAAGGTTGTGTAGTCTACTGCCTGAATTTTCATTGCTGCTCAATTCTCCCCAATGCCGATGCCACGGATGCGCAGTCTTGGATCTTAGGGGCTTTCGCTAAAACTATCCAGGTAAGCGCCGATATATTTTTCCATCCGCTCGATGAAATAGGCCGAAAACAGTTCCCCATAGTCTGCTTCTACGAGGGCGATCGCCTCATTTAAACGGTGATGACCACAGGCGATAAACTGCGCCGTAGAAATGGCATGGAACTGCGATTCTGCCCCAGGCACATTATTTTTAAACGCATCAATGTAGAGTCCTCGCACCCGACGCACATAGTCGGTTTCCCAATCGCTAAATTCAACGGTGCCGATGCTGGGAAACGACAATTCCACATTTTTCATAAAGCCCATCACCATGTTCATACATTGCCGGGTCTGCTCGATGGGGAGCGCTTGTTCTGCCCCGCGCCGATAGGCCCATTGGGTGATGCCGTTGGTCACTTCTAGGGCACGTAGTTTTGCTAGTTTATCTAGAGTTGCCGCAGGGAAACGATCCAGATCTTGCAATTGCTGTTCAATTTCGGCTTGGAAACCAGCAAAATCCGCCGCAAAAAATTCCTTGAGTTCGTAAATTTCCGCTAATTTCTGCCAGTTAATCTGTCGCTGTGGTGCCATAATCATGCCTCAAGCTTCCGTGCAAAATCTACCATTCATCCCGCCGTCGCCGTTGGGGTGCCGTCCATTCCAACTCCGCCAACTCTGGATCTTCTTCCAGTTCAATTTGCCACACTTCCTTAAAGGGATTGACAACTTTTAGAATGGCATCGCCGACAAAATCTTTGACAAACTCATCTTTTTTACTGAGCTTAAACTGTTCCTGCACTACTTCCGTGATCCCACCATCGCCCCAATCCTGGTCATGACGGAAATATTCAATGAAACTTTTGCCCGCGATGCGCGTGAGGTAGGCGGCTGTCACCCCCTGGATTGCTTTGCCCACGAGGTAAGTGGCAATGTTCGTTTGGAGAATTTTTGCAAGAATTTCCACCGCCCCTTTAACAACCCCTAAACTGACCAGGGTTTTCCCGAGGGAGACGGCTAATTCTTTACCGCGATCGCCATCGATTTCGCAGCCATACACCCGACCAATTTCCATCACCATCTGGGCATTCACCGCTGCCGTTGCCAACATATCCACCACAGGTAAGGGCGTCACAGCAATTACTCCAGCGCCAATCCACTGGTAGCGTTCAATCACCTGTTCGGCCTGTTTTTTCCGTTGGTGTTCAATGATTTTGCGGGCTTCTTCCCCCAGGCGTTGGGATTGTAGGAGGAGATTATCTGCTAACAAATCATCCCCTTCGGCCCGCAGCACCACCGCTAAACGTTTTACTAAGGGCATCACGTCCGGCTCTGGGGTAAAAATTTCGCCATCCTCTAGTTCTACGGGTTGGGGATTGGCACAGACTAAAACCACGTCCTGGGGAGTGATCAAGTGTTGTACTTTTTCCTTGAGGCGATCGCCAATCAATTGTTGATCAGCATCTGCGTAAACATCGATTTTGTTAAACACCAACAGCGATCGCTTGCCAATTTCAGCCAGCTCACAGAGGGGATCATATTCCGATTGCCGCAGATCGTTATCCACCACGAAAATCAGCAGATCCGCATTGGTTGCCAACTCCCGCGCCAGGCGATCGCGTTGAATGCCCGCTTCCCCCGCTTCTAAAATCCCCGGCGTATCCGTGATCAAAATCTGCCGATTCACCCCTTTTAGTTTTAGGCGATAGGTCTGGCCGGTCTGGGTAGTGCCCATGGTCGCTTCGACGTTGCCCACCATTTGCCCAATCAGCGCATTCACCAAAGATGTTTTCCCCGCCGATCCCGTACCAAAAACAGCCACCTGGAGCTCTTGTCGCTCAAAATTCGCCTGAATTTCCTGGGAACGGTTCAGGAGGACTTTCTGGGCCACTTTATCTTGGATTTGGTTGACTTGCTGTTGAATGGTGCGTAGATTTGCCGCCGCCACTTCTGTTTTTTCCGTGGGTAGTTGGGGCTGATAATTGACAACTTTTCGGGGCGATCGCGGTTTGCGTTTGCGACCAAAGAGGTTGAAATAGCGCCAAAACGTCCAGAGAATTAAACCAATTAAAGCAATAAGCACCAAAATCAGCAGATTTGCCAGAAATGGCGCCGTAAAGGACACCTGGAGATAGAGACGATAGAGGGAATTCACCAACCACAACATCAGCCCCAGAATAATACTCAGGCCAATGAAAAATAAGGTGAGGCGAATCGGGTGCATTAACGCGCAAACTCTCTGAAAAACCTGATGACCATCATAGCTTGTCCCCCTTCGCTGAGGATGCTGTAACCCTTAGTTCACTTGACTCCCATTGTTTGTTTCCGACTGCTTGGTCACGATTGATCTTGGTGATAGGCATCAAATGCTAGACAAGGGAGTGTTGGTCAGAGTTAGGGGCGATCGCCTTTTCCCTTTTGGCAACCCAACAGTTGATATAAGAGAATGGAGCAAAAGCAAATTCTGACCCTGCAGACATAACCCCATCACCACAAACTCCTATGAAACGTGATTCCTACGGTGCTTTAGCGGGCGCATCGATCCCCGCCGCCATCCTCAGAGCCTCGGCCACCCTCAAACTCGCCGGTAATATTGGCTTCTGGGTACAGATTATCCTCGGTGTTGTCGCAGCGCTAATTCTCCTCTTTGCCAGTGCGAGCCTAGTCGGCAGTGATGCCACCAACGCCAACCAAGATATTCGCTTTAGCCAGGGAAGCAGCTTTGGGCTATTCTGTGCCGCCGGCGGTCTCATTGCCCTCATCGTGAGTATCTTTTTCTTCTTCCGCTACAAAACCATTGCCCGACTGATGCTCGCGGGTGATAGCTCCCTCCGGCCCAAGAAATCCTACACCATTCAAACCATTAAATTTGGTCTCTTGGCTAACCTCCTGGGCATGATGTTTGCGATCATTGGTGCCGAAGCCTTTGTGGGGCTCGTCCTCGGGAAATCTTTGACCATTCCCCAGGGGGCCGTCTTTTCCAATACATCCCAGCTCATTCAACCGAAAGATCTATTTATCATCCTGGCGAATACCCACACGATCGCCTCCCATTTCACCGGGATTGTCATTGCCCTCTGGCTCCTCGATCGATTGAATAAATAATGTCCTCACCGTTCCCGATGTGACCTATGCAACGCACCCGACTCAATCTCCTCCTGGGGGAAACCCTTGGGCAATTTACCAGTTTTTTTCAAAATCCATGGCGCAAGATGGCCTTGCTCGCCATTTTTCTCCTTTTTGGAAACTTTGTTGCGACGGTTTTTCCGCCGGCTATCGGCCAAGCCATGGCTTGGGATCCGATAGTTGCCATTGGGATCATTTTTTTGGCTGAAGTGAGTAATTTTCTCTACTACAGACAAGGCGATCGCCAAACCATTGCCCAAAAAGCGGCCACAAACCCCACTGCGCCCCAGAGCCGGCTCTTATTTCAACTGATGCATGTCTTCAAAATTGGGCTGCTGTATGGCCTCACTGTTTCCGCCGTTAACGTCGGTTCGTAGCGAATGTTACCAGAGCTTGCCAAGGGGGAGAAACCGTATCAGAATCAATTGTTCTAGGCATCAACCAAAAATTTCCCCTGTGCTAGAATCAACTCTACATAGGGACTAGCAGCAGGTAAAAAACAGGTCATGTTTGAACGCTTCACAGAAAAAGCTATTAAGGTGATTATGCTCGCCCAAGAGGAAGCGCGTCGCCTTGGTCACAACTTCGTTGGTACGGAGCAAATCCTCCTCGGTCTCATTGGTGAGGGGACTGGCGTTGCCGCTAAGGTACTCCGGTCTATGGGGGTTAATCTCAAGGATGCCCGCATTGAGGTAGAGAAAATTATTGGGCGGGGTTCTGGCTTTGTGGCCGTTGAAATTCCGTTCACGCCCAGGGCAAAACGGGTTTTAGAACTCTCCCTCGAAGAAGCTCGCCAATTGGGTCACAACTATATTGGTACGGAGCATTTGTTACTAGGCTTAATCCGTGAAGGGGAAGGAGTTGCTGCCAGAGTCCTCGAAAATTTAGGGGTTGACCTCTCCAAGGTACGTACCCAGGTAATCCGGATGCTCGGTGAGACCGCAGAAGTCGCAGCGGGTGGCGGTTCTTCCCGGAGTAATAAGACACCGACCCTAGATGAGTTTGGCTCGAATCTGACCCAACTGGCCAAAGACAGTAAGCTTGATCCCGTCGTTGGTCGTCAAAATGAAATTGAACGGGTAATTCAAATCCTTGGTCGCCGCACGAAAAATAATCCGGTACTGATTGGCGAACCAGGGGTCGGGAAAACGGCGATCGCCGAAGGTCTGGCCCAAAGAATTTCCAATGGGGATGTGCCTGACATCCTCGAAGAAAAGCGCGTTGTCACCCTCGATATTGGTTTGCTGGTTGCGGGCACGAAATACCGGGGTGAATTTGAAGAACGCCTCAAAAAAATCATGGACGAAATTCGCCAAGCCGGGAATGTGATCCTGGTGATTGACGAAGTTCATACCCTAATCGGTGCGGGTGCTGCGGAAGGGGCGATTGATGCCGCCAATATCCTCAAGCCTGCCCTCGCCCGTGGTGAACTGCAATGTATCGGTGCCACCACCCTTGATGAATATCGTAAACACATTGAGCGGGATGCGGCCCTTGAGCGGCGTTTCCAGCCCGTAATGGTCGGTGAACCTTCCGTCGAAGAAACCATTGAGATTCTCTTTGGTCTGCGGGAACGCTATGAACAGCACCACAAGCTTAAAATTTTAGATGAAGCCCTTGATGCAGCGGCAAAATTAGCCGACCGTTACATCAGCGATCGCTTCTTGCCCGACAAAGCCATTGACTTGATCGATGAAGCGGGTTCCCGTGTTCGGTTGATTAATTCCCAACTGCCTCCCGAAGCGAAAGAACTCGATAAAGAATTGCGCGATGTCCTGAAGCAGAAGGATGAAGCGGTACGCTCCCAAGACTTTGATAAAGCGGGTGAATTGCGCGATCGCGAAATGGAAATCAAAACCGAGATTCGGGCGATCGCCGCCAGCCAAAAAGAGAAAAATAGCGACATCGATGCCGTGGTTGATGCCGAAGAAATCGCCCACATCGTCGCCTCTTGGACAGGGGTTCCCCTCAACAAACTTACCGAGAGCGAATCCACCAAGCTTCTCAACATGGAGGATACCCTGCACCAGCGGCTGATTGGTCAAGAGGATGCCGTCAAAGCAGTGTCCCGTGCCATTCGTCGCGCCCGCGTTGGCTTGAAAAACCCCAACCGTCCCATTGCTAGCTTCGTCTTCTCTGGCCCCACTGGGGTTGGTAAAACCGAGTTGACTAAGGCTTTAGCTGCCTACTTCTTCGGTTCTGAAGATGCGATGATTCGCCTCGACATGTCTGAGTTCATGGAGCGGCACACCGTTTCTAAACTAATTGGTTCCCCTCCCGGATACGTCGGTTATAACGAAGGCGGCCAGTTAACCGAAGCCGTTCGTCGTCGTCCTTACACCGTTATTCTCTTTGACGAAATCGAGAAGGCACATCCCGACATCTTCAACATGCTGCTGCAAATCCTTGAAGATGGACGCTTAACCGACGCGAAGGGGCGCACCGTCGACTTCAAGAACACCTTGATTATCTTGACCTCCAACATTGGCTCCAAGGTTATTGAAAAAGGTGGTGGTGGCCTCGGCTTTGAATTTGGCGAAGATGCGGCAGAATCTCAGTACAACCGGATCCGCTCCCTGGTCAACGAAGAACTCAAGCAATACTTCCGTCCAGAGTTCCTCAACCGTCTCGATGAAATTATTGTCTTCCGTCAACTCAACAAAGAAGAGGTTAAAGAAATCTCCGAAATCCTCCTTAAGGATGTCTTTAAGCGCCTTACTGAACAGGAAATTGAGTTGCAAGTTACCGAAAAATTTAAAGAGCGACTCGTGGAAGAAGGCTACAACCCATCCTATGGTGCCCGTCCGTTACGTCGCGCGATTATGCGTCTGTTAGAGGATGTCCTCGCTGAGGAAATTCTTTCTGGCCGCGTTGGTTCTGGTGATACGGCGATCGTTGACATCAATGAAGAAGGTAAAGTGGCCGTCAGTAAAGCGGCAAAACCTTTGGAATTAGCCAAGTAACCTGGTTAACTGTGACCAATCTATAGCCTGTCGATAACTCTAACGTTAATTAAAACCTAAGATGCCAAGAGGAGCTTTCGGGCTCCTTTTTTGTGGTTTGGTTATACGCAATCTAAGTAGAATCCTTAAGTTTTTCTGATTTTTTCGAGAAAATTTAGGGATTAATGTAACAATAGTTACAGAAAAAAGCTTTGAGGCACAGTGAGGAAATCTCTATGAAATTGACATATCGTGGTGTTTCCTATGATTCTCTTCCCGCAACCTTAGAAGTGACAGAAGGGGATATCTTAGGTCGTTATCGTGGACAAACGGTGCGGCGACACTGTGTAACGCAAACAGTTGATCGTCCGGATGTTGAATCAGTACTCCTCCACTATCGGGGTGGCACCTACGCGATTCAGCAACCTGTGGTTAAGGCGACGGCCCAACAGCAACAGGAAGCGGCCGCTGCAGCTTGTCCGGTACGAGTCCCACAGCTCTCTAAATTAATGGGTCAAGACGCCCGGCGTGTGCACCTAGAAAATATGCGTCGTAGCTTAGAACGGCGGATCCGCACGGCCCAAGCCCAGGGGGACGAACAACTGATTACCCTGCTGCAACAGGAATCTAATGCTTTATCCTCGGTGTAAGTTGTGATTTTGATTTAAACTCTTTCTGACTCTGGTGAGAGAACAAGGTAAATCTCCCCAGTAGTCGTAACAGTAAGAATAATGAATACTCGTTGGAAGTGGATGGAAGCTGCTTCCTTTTTTATTGGGAAAATGGTCGGCGATCGCCTTGGGTCAGGTTTCCTTCTTCGGGAATAATGGGAATCAAGGTGTTTTGGAAGTGACCATGCGCATTTTGTTGGTAGACGATGAACGGGAATTACGGGGCGCCCTTAGCCAAGTGCTCCAACGGGAAGGGCATACCGTAGCATTGGCAGAAACTGGCCAGCAGGGGTTAGAACTGGCCTGCGATCAAGAGTATGATCTACTGATTTTGGATTGGATGTTGCCGCAATATTCAGGGGTTGAAATCTGCCAACGGGTGCGATCGCTGGGTCGTACAACGCCTATTTTATTTTTAACGGCCAAGGATACGGTGGACGACCGGGTTTCTGGTCTGGATGCTGGTGCTGATGATTATTTAGTCAAGCCCTTTGAGTTGCGGGAACTGCTGGCCCGGGTGCGGGCGTTATTAAGGCGATCGCCGGGGGGAGAGCCACCTAATCGTTTAAAGATTGCCGATCTCGAATTAGATATCGCCAACCAAATGGCCTACCGTGCTGGCCGGGCCATTCGCCTCTCGGATCGGGAGTTGCAACTCCTGAGCTATTTTATGGAGCACCCAGCTCAACTTCTGACCCACGAGCAAATTTATCAACACCTCTGGCAAGATGGCGATGAATCTCCTAGCAGTAATGTGCTGGCGGCTCTGGTACGCTTGCTACGACGCAAGGTAGAAGCAAAAGGCGATCGCCCTCTAATCCACACCATTTACGGAAAAGGATATTACTTTGGCGAGCAGAATACCTAGGGAGCTGTTTCCTTCTTTTGAATGACAGGGGGAGCCGGCACATCAACATTCGTAGGAGCTGGTCTGGGAGCCGCAGGCGGACTCGGTGGCGTTGCGGTGGATGCAGGTCGATTATTACTCGGTACGGGGGCAAGGGGAGGCACAGTATCCGCCGGATCAGTGAAGTCAAAGGCCGGTGCTGGGGGCTTAATTTCATTGTCGACCACAGCTTTATTATTATTGTTCGTCGGTGTTGTCGCCGCTGCCTCTGGGGTTGGGCGCTCATCAGAGGATGCTTCCGTGGTCTCTTGTGCTTCTGAATTTGTGGTGCTGGTTTTTTCTTCTGTATCTGTGGCAACGACCTTCGTTTTTTTCGCGCCCCCTTGGATTGGTTCTGCGGCAATAGAACCGACGCGATTATTCAAATTTGGTAATTTGGGAAAGTCTTCCACCGTCATGGCCGCTGCAATTTGACGCATTGCATCACCCCAAAGGCGCGCCGCTGTACTACTGGCTCCCCAGGTGGGTTTATTATCGTCATTGCCGAGCCAAACCCCTGTTACCATTTGGGGGATGTAACCAATAAACCACAGGTCTCGCGCCTGATCGGAGGTGCCTGTTTTCCCGGCCACTGGACGACCAATATTTGCTTGGCTGCCGGTACCGCTACTCACGACATTTCGCAGCATATAGGTCATGATGGCGGCACTATCAGAATCAATAGCTTGGATCGGTTTGCGGTTCGCTTGGTAAACGACCTTGCCATTGCGATCAAGGATTCGACTAATGCCATACACAGGCTGATAAGCGCCACCATTTGCGAGGGTGCCATAGGCGGCGGTTAGCTCTAGTAAATTTACTTCCCAGGCACCTAGAGCTAGGGAATAGGTGGGCTTCATCTCCGATTCAACGCCCATGCGGTGGGCGAGATTAATGATCGGGTCCCAACCCACATCAAGCATCACACTCAAGGCGATGGTGTTGATCGATTTTGTCAGGGCTTCTGTGAGGGAAACAGCTTGATTGCTGACGGTACCGGAATAGTTCTTCGGACGGTAGCCATCAATGGCAAATTCTTGGTCAACGTAGGTTGCATTGGGAGACATCCCAGAGGCGATCGCCGCTGCATAGACAAACATCTTGAAGGTCGAACCCGGTTGCCGTTGGGCTTGGGTGACGCGGTTATATTGATTATTTTCAAAATCTAAACCCCCAACCATCGTTTTAATCTGGCCACTGCGGGGATCGATGCTCACCATCGCCGCCTGTTCAAAGCGTTGATAACGTCCGTAGTTCGTAATTCCTTCCGCTACAACCGCCTCTGACCACTCCTGCCATTGAGGATTTAAGGTCGTTTCAATGACAAAACTGCCCGTTTCCAATTGCTCTGGGGAAAGGTACCGTTTCAGTTCTGCCTTCACATAATCTGCAAAATAGGGGTATTTGCGCAGTAAACGTTGGGGCGTTTGCCGATTCGTTTCAATGGGGGTGGCGATCGCCGTTTCATACTCGGCCTGGGAAATATAACCCTCTTCCCACATCCGCTCTAGCACCTGATCCCGCCGTACCGTCGCCGCCTGGAGATTAACAAACGGTGAATATAAACTGGGGGCTGGCGCTAAACCCGCAATCATCGCCGTTTCCCCTAGGGTCAACTCTTCTAAATTTTTACCAAAATAAACCCAAGCCGCATCCGAGACACCATAGGCCCCGGAGCCTAGATAAACTAAATTTAGATAACTTTCTAGGATCTGCTCCTTGGAGAACTGTTCTTCTAATTTTGTTGCCAAGCGCATTTCCTTGACCTTACGCGCTAGGGTCATTTCCTGGTTCAAAAAGACAATACGCGCCACCTGCTGCGTAATGCTACTGCCCCCTTCTACGACTCTGCCTGCCCGAAAGTTCATGTAGGCGGCCCGTGCGACCCCCTGTAAATCCACCCCAAAATGTTCATAGAAGCGTCGGTCTTCACTGGCAATAAATGCCTCGGTTAAGGTCGTTGGTACAGCCCAGATTTTGACCCGGTCATGGGAAACAGGCCCCACCTCTTCAATGACACTGCCATCGGCTGCTTGAATGGTGAGGGTTCCAGGACGTGTATAAATTAAGATTTCATCGACATTTTCCGGCACCAGTGCCTCTAGTTCCTGCCAGCCCCGGTAGATGAGAAAACTGCCACTGCCAACCCCAAGCACAAGTCCCGCCAATAGCCAAAGCCGCCAACGTCGTCTTTTTGATTTTCGCTGTGGCTTTTGGGGTGATGCGCCGTTATCTGTAATGGTTTGTGGTAATTCTCCCCCGTCCATGGCTACCCTTTCAGCACCTTGTAAGTCATGGTCAGAGCTAGCCCCAGGTTGTGACCCACTCTGCAATTGATTGGTGTTGTCTTCTAGGGGTTGAGACACTGACTTTCTGACAAAATTAAACACGCCGAAATCCTCTAAGCATGGCTCGAATTAAGCGATATGGCTCATCGCAATCTTTGATTCGGAGCCAGTTTAACAAATGTGCTCGAATATTCCAGACAGTCTATAGCAAATCGCAACGATTGTACCAGGCCAATGATGAGGTTATTTTATTGTTTGATTAGTTTTTTAGTTAAGCGGGTAACGCGATTCGAACGCGCGACATTCACCTTGGCAAGGTGACGCTCTACCGCTGAGCTATACCCGCTTGCGTGCTGAGCACGTATACAACTATGCCAAGAAAAAACGAAGATGTCAAGGGTCTCGTTGATTTTTTTTGAGATCCCGTTGGCGATCGCCCCAACGCTTAAATCTTTCCCATCAGACTCGCCATTTCTAAAGCACTGAGAGCGTAGCCCCAACCGAGGTTATTCTTAATCCCGGCCCGTTCGAGGGCCTGCTGCATGGTATCTGTGGTCAGGACGCCAAAAATAACCGGTACGCCTGTTTGGAATGCCGCCGCCGCAACTCCCTTGGAAACTTCAGCCGCAACGTAATCAAAGTGGGGAGTATCGCCCCGAATCACCGCCCCAAGACAAATGATGGCATCGTATTTACCAGAATCGGCCAGTTTTTTGGCGACTAGGGAAATTTCAAAACAGCCGGGCACCCAAATGTAATCGATTTGCGCTCCTTCTGGATCGGTATTGACTCCATGACGACGGAGACAGTCTTGGCAGCCTGCGAGGAGCTTGCTTGTTACCAGGTCATTGAAACGACCAATGACGATCGCCAATTTAAGCGCTTGGGTGTTGTCGTTATAGGTTCCTTCAAAGGTAGCCATAATGGATTTGTAGAGAAAAGGTGTAAAGGGGGAAATTAATAAAAAAATTAAGGTGCAATCACGTTGAGGTTGCCAACGCAGAAGATTGCACCTTGGGGGAGATCAGGGCCGTCCTGATCGCCAAACATAGGAATGTGCGTGGTTAGATCACGAAAAAATTCAGGACACCGACGGCAATGACCAGAACAGTCCAAGCAATGGAACCGACAAAAATCAAGGATTTGGACTGTTCCCAGTTGGTGGGGGAAGCATAGGCAACAGGAACACCAATTACCATCAGGAACGAAAGGGCCACGAGGGCAGCAAGGGCAAGTTGGAATAAAATAGTCATTTTTTAAAATTCTCCCAAGACAGCAAGCAAATGGGGTTTATGGGCTTAGGATGCCAAATAGGGTTTTGAAAATCCTAAAGTTTTCATTGTTTATAGTAAGCTACCAGAAAATTGACCTTCTCTGGTAGATGGGGCCGCAAGTGATTCTCAAAGAAGGCATTCTCGGTGAGAATGGGAAAGCTTTTCGCTTTTTATTGTGTTTTTTAAATTCCTAAAAGATTGTGACTGATTCTCCTCGAAAGTCTCGTTCGCTGGCTGGTATTGCGGGGGTTGTGGCGATCGCCACCCTGATTAGTAAGGTATTCGGCTTGGTGCGAGAGCAGGCGATCGCCCGGGCATTTGGGGTGGGGCCAGTGGTCGATGCCTATGCCTATGCCTACATTATTCCGGGCTTTTTGCTCATTCTGTTGGGGGGAATCAATGGGCCGTTCCACAGTGCCCTCGTGAGTATCTTGGCCAAGCGAGATCAAAAAGATGCTGCGCCCCTCGTAGAAACGGTTTCTACCCTGGTGACGGGGGGACTCCTGTTGATCACCGTTTTGCTGGTGGTCTTTGCGGGATTTTTCATTGACTTGGTAGCCCCAGGCTTAGAGGGAACGGTGCGGGAGTTGGCGATTTTGCAGTTGCAGATTATGGCTCCGTTGGCGGTCTTTGCGGGTCTGATTGGCATTGGTTTCGGGGTGTTAAATGCCTCGGATCAATATTGGCTACCGGGGATTAGCCCGTTGTTTTCGAGCCTCAGTGTGGTGATCGGGGTCGGCAGCTTGATCTGGATTTTGGGGGAACAGGCCAGCGCCCCCGAATATATGCAGTTGGGCTGTATTGTCCTCGCTGGAACGACCCTCGTTGGTGCGGTTTGGCAGTGGCTCGCCCAGGTGTTTGCTCAGTGGAAATCGGGTTTGGGGACTCTGCGGCCTCGATTGGATCTGAATATTCCAGGGGTGAAGGATGTGATGCGGGTGATGTTGCCCGCCACCTTGTCTTCGGGGATGCTGCATATCAATGTTTATACGGATATGTATTTTGCCTCCTACATTGAGAGTGCGGCGGCGGCGATGCGCTATGCCAATTTCATCGTCCTCACGCCCCTAGGGATTATTTCCAACATGATTTTGGTACCGTTGTTGCCTGTGTTTTCGCGGTTGGCGGCCCCAGAAAATTGGGATGATTTAAAGATTCGCATTCGTCAGGGTTTGTTGCTCACGGCCCTTTCGATGTTGCCCCTGAGTGCAATTTTTGTCTCCCAGGCGCGGACGATTATCCGGATTATCTACGAATACAATGCCTTTGCGGCGGAAGCGACGGCCATCGTTGCTCCAGTCTTGATGGCCTATGGGATAGGGATGTTTTTCTACCTGGGACGGGATGTGTTGGTGCGGGTTTTCTATGGCTTGGGGGATGGGGTCACGCCGTCGCGGATTAGTGTTTTTAATATCTTTTTGAACGCGTTTTTAGATTTTATTTTAGTAAACCAATTCCAGACACCGGGTTTAGTCTTTGCCACGATTGGGGTCAATGTCTTTTCTATCGTCATGATGCTTGGGATCTTAAATCGTCGCCTCGGCGGATTGCCGTTGGGAGAATGGGGCTTGAATTTGCTGGGCTTAACGGGGGCAGCGATCGCCGCTGGATTTGTAAGCTGGGGAATTTCGCTGGGGGTAGAATCCTTGAGTTTCGGCCAAAACCTCTATGTGCAGGGCTTGGAATTATTTGTGGCGATCGCCTTTTCCTTAGCCGTTTTCTTTGGCCTCGCGAGTTTGTTGAAACTACCAGAACTAGAAATTTTTTGGCAACGTATCAAAGGTAAGCTCAAGCGCCGTTAAGGGAAGCTAAAAGCCTTGGTTTGTTTGGCGAGACAGATAAAGATTAAAAATGGAGAGAACAAAAATTACCAGGAACAACACCAGGCCAATGGTGCAAGCATAGCTGATCTCTAAATTTTGAAACGCCTGCTCATAGAGGTAATAGACCACCGTTTTTGAAGCGTTCAAAGGGCCTCCCTGGGTCATCACATAGATTTCTTCAAAGACTTTTGTCGCCGAAATCGCTGAAATCACCGACACCAGCAAAATGTAAGGACGCATCAAGGGCACTGTAATGTCTAGGTGTTTACGCCAACCGTCCGAACCGTCTAGGGAAGCTGCTTCATACAGTTCCGGAGAAATCGCCTGCAACCCCGCTAGATAGATCACCATGTAATAGCCTAACCCTTTCCAAATGGTCACCAACATCACACTCCAGAGGGCGAGTTTGGGATCTGTGAGCCAAGGAATTCCGTCCCCTAAACCAACTTGCTTCAGAAGTTGATTAAAAAAACCGTTGGAGGCATACAGAGCGCGCCAGGCAATCCCCGCCACCACCAGAGAAACGATCACTGGGGTATAAAAAGCCGCCCGAAACCAAGTAATTCCCCGGAGACTCTGGTTCACCAAAATGGCCAAGGCTAAGGAAAAACTCACTAGTATCGGTACGACCCCAATCAGATACAACACCGTATTACCCAAGGTTTTCCAAAATAGATCGTCCTGAAGCAGCAGGGCAAAATTTTTAAAGCCGATCCAACGGGGCGTTTGGGTCAGATCATATTGGTACTCGGTGAAACTAAGGTAAAACGCTTGGAGGGCCGGGAGAGCTACCGCTAGGCCCAAAATGGCAAGGGCTGGCAACAGAAAAAGATATGGCGTCAGGAACTTGGTTGAAAGTTTCATGGGGAATACCGGGGCGCAGAGTCAAAATGTATCTTAAGGCAAAAATCTAAGGTTGCCCGACATAGACGGTGATTTGGGGGCCGCTCCTAAACCAAGGAGAAGCGCCAATTTGTTAAGCTAAAGGTGATCGTTATTCATTATTTTTCAGCCCCTGTGGAAAATTTCCCTGGAAAATTCTATGGCCCGTTTCAATCGACGAACTGTTAAGCGTTTATATCGCAAGGAGCCAGTGTCTAGCTTCTTGATTGTGATGGGTTTAATCGAAGTGGTGATTGGGGGCGTCGATGAGCATTGGGGTTTATTTACCATCGGTTTGGGATTTGTATTAGGGGCGATCGCCATTCGCTGGTCTCGTATCCGCCGCGATCAACGGGATCTCAATCGGGTTTTACCGCGCCGTTATTTACCCCCCACGGAAGTGAATGTGCCGCTGCCCCAGTTGATGAACGAAAGACAACGCTAATGGTAACGGCAGATTATGGTCTCAAAATTGGGACAGTGGCCCAACAGAGTGGTTTACCGGTCAAAACGATTCGCTACTATGCGGATCTGGGGTTGTTGACCACAGTGATGGGGCGATCGCCAAAGGGTTATCGACTCTTTTCGGCGGCGGTCTTTGCTCGGTTGGCATTTATTAAACGGGCCCAGTCCCTCGGTTTAAGCCTCGAAGACATTGGCAAGATCCTGACGGTGCGCGACCAAGGAACCTTGCCCTGTGGGGTAATTCGGGAGTTATTAGAAGCGCAACTCCAAGAAATTAATCAGCAAATGGCCGCCCTGACGATCCTAAAGGGGGAATTACAGGGTATTCTGTCTGGTTGGCAAGATTTTTCCGATCAGCCCCAGCCCCCATCGACCATTTGTCCAAATTTGCAATGACCCCCCTCCAACAACGCTGGTTTGCACAACTCCGAGAACACCGGGCGATCGCCGTTATTCGGGCCACGGACTGGCAACTGGGGATAAAAATGGCTGAAACCGCGATTAACGGGGGATTAAAGCTCATTGAAATCACCTGGAATAGTGATCAAGCTGGCCACATCATTGCGACCCTGCGGGAAAAATTTCCCCAGGCAATCATCGGCACGGGCACGATCCTCACGCCCACAGATTTAAAAGAGGCGATCGCCTGCGGCGCTACCTTCGCTTTCAGCCCCCACAGTGACCGGGAGTTAATCCAGATTGCCCATCACCAGGATATTCCCGTGGTGCTAGGCGCCTTAACCCCAAGCGAAATCTACCAGGCCTGGCATTGGGGTAGTGACGGCGTCAAGGTATTTCCCATTAAAGCCGTTGGTGGCGCTAGTTTTATTCGTTGTCTCCAAGCCCCTCTACCTCAAATCCCTCTCATTCCCACTGGGGGCGTTAGCCTCACCAATGGCCCCGCATTGATCGAAGCCGGGGCGATCGCCGTTGGCCTTTCAAGTGATCTCTTTCCTCCCACGATGCTCGCAAAACAAGAATGGCCGGAACTTAGCCACCGCCTCCAACAACATCACCCTAGTCAATGGTAATTTCTACAAAAAAACGACCCCCACCATGGCGATCGCTATCTCGATTTGTGCAGATTAATTCCTAGGAAAATTTAATCATCACCATCGGCACCCAGTTGTTTGAGGTGAATATGTTTGCGACCTAAAGAAATTTCAAATTCATCACCGGGCTGGAGTCCCATTTTTTTGGTATAGGCAGACCCAATCAAAAGATTCCCATTGGACTGTACACTAATACGATAGGTGGCAGCACGACCACCCCGACCTTGGGCATTTGTATTGCTATCTAACTGCACCCCTTCTGCTTCGATGAGAGCATTATAGAACTTCATCATATTGACACGTTCAACCCCATTCTTGGTGATCGTGTAATAGCCGCAAGCTCTTGCTTTTTCTTCTTTACTGTGGTTCTCAAGCTCCTTAACTTTTGCGAGCAGTGCATCACCGGTCAATGTTTCAATCTTTTTCTTTGTAGCCATTTACTTATTACGAATGAATGACGATAAATGAGAGTTATGGGATGAAGCCTGCGAATTCTTTTTTTACTTCGCTGCGCACCTTAAACTTTTAAATTAGCTGTTTCTCACGTTTATCTTACATTATTCTCTCTTAAAATAGAGGTTAAGACGATTTTTTTTGGCAAAAATAATCGCATTCTTTCCTAACATGCCAAAATTTTTTCAAAAAAGGTAGCCATGAAGCTAACCACCAGAGGTCATTACAGCGTTAAAGCTTTACTCGATATTAGTTTGCAACCCGGTTATGGCCCCACCTCCGTAAAGGCGATCGCCAAACGCCAAAACCTCCCTGCCCCATACCTTGAGAAGCTGTTGATTGAGATGCGTCGAGCCGGAATTCTTCGTTCAGTCCGTGGTGCCCAAGGGGGATATCAATTACTATCGAAACCCGAAGATATTTCCCTAGGTCAAATTCTCCAGGCCATCGGTGAAACCATTGAACCGCTCCCCCACCATGAACCCCACCCCGACCAAGCCGAAGATTGGGTTACCTTTAGTCTCTGGCAGCGGCTCCACCAAAAACTCCAAGAAGCCCTTTATAACATTACCCTTGCTGATTTGTATTACGACGCCCGCAGTTGGAAAGCAGCCCAGGGAGAAGCCACAAGTTTTGTTATTTGAAGTTTTTACAATGTCTAATTTTTCTGCACCGAAACATTATAGTGGTGGTTGTCATTGTGGTGGTGTTCGCTTCCAAGTCGTCCTGAGAAACTTTCAAGCCCTTGACTGTAACTGTTCTATTTGTCGCAAAAAAGGATTTCTCCATATCATTGTCCCCCAGGCAGATTTCCATTTACTCCAAGGACAAGATCTGCTAACGGCCTACCAGTTTAATACCCACCAAGCAACCCACCTTTTTTGTCGGCGTTGTGGCGTCCATTCTTTTTATCTACCCCGTTCCCATCCCGATAGTATCGATGTGAATCTGCGCTGTTTAGATGAAAATCTATTAGATGTCTTTGAGATTATATTTTTTGATGGGGAAAATTGGGAAGACAATCTCTCCCAAATCACCTAAAATCTGGATCCTGTGCTGTTAGCTAAAAAATAAGATTGTGCTGTCGAGAAGATATCAACGCATTTGCCAAACCTTAGATCGTCGTCAACCTGACCTCACTGTCCTCATGGAGGATGTCCACAAACCCCACAATATTTCCGCGATTATTCGCACCTGTGATGCGGTGGGAGTGATGGCTGTCCATGCAATGAATCAGGTCGCAGATGGTGATGTCCTCGATACTTACTCCCAGGTGGCCCAAGGCAGTGAGAAATGGGTTGATTTAAATCGTCACCCTGACGTTACCGTAGCCATCGATCAGCTCCACCAGCAAAACTTTAAAATCTATGCGGCCCATTTAAGCGATCGCGCCGTTGATTATCGCACCATTGAC
This sequence comes from Picosynechococcus sp. NKBG042902, assembly GCF_963864045.1. Classification (NCBI taxonomy): domain Bacteria; kingdom Bacillati; phylum Cyanobacteriota; class Cyanophyceae; order Chroococcales; family Geminocystaceae; genus Picosynechococcus; species Picosynechococcus sp. NKBG042902. Next base: position 37,793 of record NZ_CAWLTV010000071.1, read on the forward strand.
TATACGCAACCCACGGCAATTTTGATGGGGGCCGAACGGTGGGGGGTCAGCGACACAGCCGCAGAGCTTGTAGATGGTCACATTATCATTCCGATGTTAGGGATGGTGCAGTCCCTCAATGTTTCCGTGGCCGCAGCGGTGATTCTCTTTGAGGCACAACGCCAACGCCTCCAGGCTGGATTTTATGACCAACCACGCCTAGATCCAGAGTTCTACCGTCAGAAGGTCTTTGAGTGGGGCTACCCTGAACTTGTCGCCCATTACCGCGATCGCCAATTACCCTATCCCCCGCTAGATTCAGAAGGTCAAATCATTTCAACCTGACCCGAGTCAGCCCTAACAAACCCATTGCAACACACCCATGGCCGCGATCATTCTTGCCTGGGTGTTTTTCATGTAAAAACGTAATTCAATTCATGCATAGAACTCAAGTGCCCTCAAAAATCGTAGCTTTGGTTACACATTTTCAGGGTTTCCTTGTTTAACTTATGACCTATTGAACGCGCAAAATCTCTTTTAAAAAGATTTTTTGTAGCTCATTCTCTACTTTGCTAAGGATTATTATTTTCTTAGCAAAACCAACTAAAGATTACTTTCTTCCAAACAATTTGAATCCTCTATATTTTTTGCAGTTGGTCAGAAAATAAAGCTTCAATTGTGACTGGAGACTGGTTTTATTTAAAAGTATTTTTCTTCGGGAGAATTCCTCAAAAATATTGTGGTGCTTGGTTTTGACTTAGATCAAGAAACTTTCTTGGCTGAATATCACAGCAGAACAAAAATTCAGATCTAAACTTTTGGAATTAAATTCCAAAAAAGTAAAATTAAGTTCTTCATGAACAATTTATCTGTGGTTTAAAAGTTAATCTCAAAGCGCATTGACTTTAGAAAAACCAATGACCCTTTTGTTTCCCCATCGGTTTTAAATTAGGAGAAAATAATGGACTACGTAATCCCCAAAGAACTAGTAGATGCCAGTATCAAAGCAGGCGAAACAAAAGCACGTCTTTCCGTCAAAGATCTGCTCATCCGTGGCTTCTACTCCGGTCTGGCCCTTGGCGTTGCCACCACCCTCGCTGTTACCGTCGCTGTACAAAGTGGTCTGCCATTCCTCGGAGCACTTCTCTTCCCTTGGGGATTTGCCTCCATCGTGCTCTTTGGGATGGAACTGGTCACTGGCAACTTTGCGCTGATGACATCGGCAATGTTGGCGAGACGAGTGAGGTTTGGCAGAGTTATTAATAATTGGCTTTGGGTTTATCTGGGTAATTTTTTAGGTTGTTTGTTTGTGGCCCTGTTGATGGGGTTCTCCCTTACCAATGGAGGAACTGCTGACCCCAGCCCCGTGGGTGAAAAAATCATCGAAATCGCCCTCTCCAAGACCGTGGCAGTGAAAGAAATGGGCACCAATGGCTTTTTCCTCTTCATTGTCCGTGGTATTTTCTGTAACTTCCTAGTTTGTTTGGCTGTGATGATGGGCATGGTGAGTAAGTCCGTCCCAGGTAAATTTATGGGCTGCTGGTTCCCGATCTTCGCGTTCGTCACCCTCGGCCTGGAGCACATCGTGGTCAATATGTTCTTTATCTTGACTGGTATGGTTCTCGGTGCGCCGATCTCTGGTATGGATATGGTCTTCTGGGATTTCCTACCTGTGACGATTGGGAACATTATTGGTGGTGGTATCTTCATCGGTGCGCTGCTGTACTCGACCCACTACACGAAATCCCAAGGACTTCCTCAAATGGCGATGGAAGAATCCATGAAAAATCCTGTGCTGCGCTAGGAAATCGGGCTTAATCCACCGATTGCCAAAATAAAAATAATTAGGGAAATAAAGGGAGTGACTCAGGTCGCTCCTTTTCTATGTTTTGAATCGTGAGGGCCAAGATCAACTCAAAGGATGCTGAAGGTTAAGCCACTGTAAGCGGTAAGGCGATCGATAAGATGTTCACCCATGGCTGTGGCTGGCGTCCAGAAGCCACCGGATCGGGATAAATGATCTTTGGCTAGACAGAGTCCCGCTTGGGCGATAATTTTTGCGGTGGAACCATAGCCCGGATCGCGATCGCCAGTGACTTGGGCGATGAGCGTTTCGCCGGAGGCAGTAGTTCCCCAAAAGCGCAGATCATAAAAACCGGCTTGCTGTTGGCTGGGGGAAGGCCCTTCGCCGGGGGCCGGGACAATTTTTTCGACGATGCTAGGGGCGATCGCCGCTGTTCCTCCTAGGATTTTAAGTAATAGGCTTAGACCCTGGGCTTTGAGCCAACCCCCGACACTGACCCCCGTAAGCAGCCCTTCGTCGTACTGGAACTGCTCTCCATAGGCCCAATTTTGTAGGGCATTGGAGCGCAGCACGATGGGGGTATTCACCGCTGCCATGATAAAGGGCGTCACCCATTCGCCAAAAATGTGATCGATTTGCACCGGGATTAGGGGAGCTGGGTGCTGGGGATTGGGAGCTTTGGGACAGAGGGCATAGGGATTAGCCAACAGCGCTTTGATCTCTGGGTCGGCGATCGCCTCTTTGATCAGATTCACGCCGCTGGCCGCTGTCCCCCCGGAAATACCTCCCTGGGCCGCCTTAACGCGCATCTTAATTTGGCGACAGGGTTTTCCGAATCGTTCTAAAGCTCGCTGTTGCAAAAAATACACCCCAAGGTCAGACGGCACCGAATCAAAGCCGCAACAATGAACGATCCGCGCTCCCGATTGTTGGGCGATCGCCTCATATTTAGTCACCATCTTTTTGACCCACTGGACTTCCCCGGTCAGATCGCAATAATCGGTTCCCGTTGTGGCACAGGCCTGCACCAGCGTTTCTCCATAAAGACTGTAGGGGCCGACCGTTGTGAGGATCACCTTCGTTTGCTCGCAGAGGGCCGTCACTGCCCCTTGATCAAACACATCAACGACGTAGGTTGGTAAGGTTTCCCCTGGGACACCCAGGGATGCTTTGAGTTGGTCTAATTTTTCGGCTGAACGGCCGGCGATCGCCCAAGTAAACGATTCACGTTCGGCATGGTCACAAAGATAGCGGCAAATAATTTGGCCCACAAAACCAGTGGCCCCCACCATAATCAGATCATAGGGGGGCAACGACGACATTTTCTCAGAAGACATAGAGCCTAGTGTCCCAGACAAAGATGCCCTTCAGTGTATCGTCTGCGCTAAACCTTTGTAGCTCGGTTGGGGGTGCCCCGTTCTGCATCCCGCACCCGTTTACCGCGCCAAACCAAACGGATCGGCGTGCCCGCAAAACCGAGATCCTGACGAAATTGCTTCTCGATATAGCGGCGGTAGCTATCGTTAAATCGTTTGGGGTCATTAACAAACAGAGAAATCGTCGGCGGCTGACTCCGTACCTGGGTGCCATAGTAAATCCGACCCTGTTTCCCTTGGCGACTGGTGGGGGGAGAATGCCAGGAAACCGCTTCTTGGATCACCTCATTAATTACGGCGGTAGAAACGCGGCGACGGTGAGATTCGGCGGCTTGATCGACTAAATCCAGGATTTTATTCACCCGCTGACCAGTCTGGGCGCTAATGAAGAGCATTTCGGCCCATTCCATGAAAAATAGACGCGCTTGCAACTCTTTGCGGTATTGGTTGATCGTGTAGGTATCCTTCTCGACGGCATCCCACTTGTTGGCAACGATGATCACCGCTCGGCCTTCGTCAATGATCCGACCCGCTAGTTTGAGATCCTGTTCGGTCACCCCATCTAAAACATCAATTACAAAGAGCACCACATCCGCCCGACGAATCGCTTTAAAGGCACGGTTAATGCTAAAAAATTCGGCCCCATAATCGACATTTTTTTTCCGGCGGATACCAGCCGTATCAATGAGACGATACTGTTGGCCGTTGCGCTCGATGATTGTGTCAATGGCGTCGCGGGTTGTCCCAGAAATCGGACTGACGATCGCCCGTTGTTCTCCGGTGAGGGCATTGAGCAGACTTGATTTACCGACGTTGGGGCGGCCAATGATTGCGACATTAATGGTGGTATCTTCTTCCACGTCGGTGATCGTGGGGAGGTACTCAATGACTTTGTCTAAAAGATCGCCGGTGCCACTGCCATGGATCGCCGAGATAGGAAAAGGTTCTTCCATGCCCAGCTCCCAAAATTCAGCCGCTTGGGTATAGCCTTGTTCGAGGGATTCGCATTTGTTCACGGCCAGGACAACGGGGACATTTTGTTGGCGCAACCAGTCGGCAATTTCTTGGTCGGCAGCATTTAATCCGGCTTGGCCATCCACTACAAAAAGGGCAACGGCTGCTTCGGCGAGGGCGATCGCCGCTTGTTCACGGATTAAAGGTAAAAATTCTTCGTGGTCGTCGAAAACAATCCCGCCCGTATCGACAATCTGAAAATTGCGGTCTTGCCAAAAACCAGGCCGATAGGTGCGATCGCGGGTAATACCGGGCTGGTCATGGACGATCGCCTGTTGATCGCCAGCAATGCGGTTGACGAGGGTAGATTTGCCCACGTTGGGACGACCGATCACGGCAATAATGGGGAGTTTCATAGGGACTCTGCTTGAATCAGGGGAAAAGACTGGATAATGACGGGGGGACTCACTAAGCTTTAGTACAAGCGGTCTGTTTTGCTTCAAAAAATTATGATATAAACGCCAACATCAAAACTCAGAATATTTAATCATACCAATTTTTCAGGCGATCGCCCCGATTCCGACCCCCTTTTCTTACCCTTTACTCTGTAATTTTTTCCATGGTTTCCCACAATGAACTGCCTGAGGTGATTAAACCTCTCTTGATGTACAGTGGCTCGAAATTTGCCTACGAAGTGAATCGTCTGCGGTTACCCAATGGGGCCGTCGGTGATTATGGGGCGATCCGTCATCCGGGGGGCGCGTTGGTGGTACCCGTAACCAATGAAGGTCAGTTAGTAGTGGTGCGGCAATATCGCTTTGCCCTCCAAGGGCGGATTATCGAATTTCCGGCGGGGACGATTGAAACCGAGGAAGACCCCCTCAGCACGGTGCAACGGGAACTACCAGAGGAAGCGGGTTACGCCGCAAAAAATTGGCGATCGCTGGGGAAATTCCCCCTTTGTCCAGGCTATTCTGACGAATGGATCTATGCTTTTTTGGCGACGGATTTAGAAAAATTAGCCACCCCCCCAGCCCAGGATGCCGACGAGGACATTGAGGTGCTCTTGCTGAGTCCAGAGGAGTTGGAAGCGAAAATCCATAATGGCGATCGCCTCGATGCCAAAACCATTGCCAGTTACTATCTCGCTAAACCTTTTTTGACCCACTAAATACCGCGTTAGTCCAACGAAAAATTGAGCTAAACTGCTACTGAGATGACAAAATTTCCCTGAGCACAGACTAAAATCGGGAAAATCCCAGGATTTGGAGGCAAATGATGCAGCTAGGCGCACTTTTAAAACAGGTATCGGCCATTGAATCCCTGCCGGATCACCCGATGCTCCAGCAGGTCGTCAAAGGATTGGCGAGCAACTCCCAAGCCGTGATGCCTGGGGATCTGTTCATTGGTTTGCCCGGTACCCGCGTCGATGGGGGCGAGTTTTGGCAAGGGGCTATCGAAGCTGGGGCGATCGCCGCTGTGGTCAGTCCAGAGGCCCTCGAAAAATTTCCCGCGACCAAGGGCGAATGCGTCATTCCCGTTGCTGACCCCGTAATTGCCTGTGCTGAAATTGCCAACCTCTTTTACAACAAACCCACTGCAAGTTTAAAACTGGTAGGAGTGACTGGGACAAACGGCAAAACCACCACCAGCCACCTCATTGAATATTTCCTCCAAGCCGCCCAACAGCCCACGGCCCTGATCGGTACCCTCTACACCCGCTGGCCCGGCTACGAAAAAATTGCCACCCACACGACTCCCTTCGCCATCGATCTCCAGAAAAACTTTGCGGCAGCCCTCGAAGCAGGCAATACCCACGCCGTTATGGAAGTGAGTTCCCATGCGCTGCACCAAAATCGCGTTAAGGGTTGTCAATTTGATGTGGCCGTTTTCACCAATCTCACCCAGGATCACCTGGATTACCATCCGACGATGGAGGACTATTTCCAGGCGAAAGCCCTACTTTTTAACGAGGAATATTGCCACGGCAGGGCAGTGGTGAATTTGGATAATCCCTATGGCGATCGCCTCGCCCACAAACTCGGTGAAAAAGCCTGGGGTTATAGCCTCCAAGATGCCGCAGCGGATCTTTACATGGATCGCCTGATCTACACCGCGACGGGAGTTCAAGGTCGCCTAAAAACGCCCATGGGCACGGTAGAATTCACGTCCCCCCTAGTCGGTCAGTTTAATCTCGAAAATGTGATGGCCGCCATCGGTGCAGGTCTGGCCTTGGGTCTGGATTTAAACCAGATGATTACCTGTTTGCCGCAATTCCAAGGGGTGCCGGGGCGCATGGAACGGGTGGTCGTGGCTGAGGATCAAGACATTAGCGTCATCGTTGACTATGCCCACACCCCCGACAGTTTAGAAAATCTCCTGAAAGCCTCCCGGCCTTTTATCGCAAAAAAAATGATCTGTGTGTTTGGTTGCGGTGGCGATCGCGATCGCACCAAAAGACCCCTGATGGGGAAAATTGCTGCGACGCAATCAGATTGGGCTGTGGTCACCTCCGATAATCCGCGCACGGAAGATCCCAAGCAAATTTTGGCCGATGTGGTGGAAGGGATTCCCGAAAATATTCAGTTTCTCGTGGAAGCAGACCGGGCCACGGCAATCCAACGTGCAATTTTAGAGGCCCAACCGGGGGACGGGGTTCTCATCGCTGGCAAAGGCCATGAAGACTATCAAATTTTGGGCACCGAAAAAATTCACTTCGATGACCGGGAGGAAGCCCGCAAAGCCCTCGGCGATCGCCACCCAAAAACCCCCTAACGCTACAATCAACATAAATTTCTCTGCCTGAGTCTAGTAAAAAAACTGCCCCCATGAGTGATCTGGTTCTCGATGTCCGTCAACTGCAGGTGGCCTTCACCAGCGAAAATCAAACCAATCTCGCGGTTGATCAAATTAGCTTTCAGCTTAAACGGGGCCAGACCCTCGGTATCGTGGGGGAATCCGGCTCCGGCAAATCGGTCACATCCCTTGCGCTGATGGGGCTGATCCAAAAGCCAGGCCGCGTCACCGGGGGCGAAATTTTCTTTAAGGCGACCCCAGACACAGAACCCCTCGATCTCCAAAGTTTGCCGGAATGGGAGCGGCGTACCTATCGCGGCGGCGAGATTGCGATGATTTTCCAGGAACCGATGAGTTCCCTTAATCCCGTTTATAACGTGGAATTTCAGCTTACCGAAGCGATTTTATTGCACCAAAATGTCACTCCAGCCCAGGCCCGCCAACAGGCGATCGCCCGACTCCAGGAAGTGCAACTGCCCGCCGAGGTGATGAAACGCTACCCCCACGAATTGTCCGGGGGCCAACTGCAACGGGTGATGATTGCCATGGCGATCGCCTCTAATCCGACGCTATTAATTGCGGACGAACCCACCACTGCCCTCGATGTGACTGTGCAAGCGACGATTTTGCAGCTGTTGCGGGATCTTTGTCAGGCCCGGCAAATGTCTCTAATTTTCATTACCCACGATTTGGGGGTAATTGCGGAACTTGTTGACGAAGTGGCGGTGATGTACCGGGGGAAAATTGTTGAGCAAGGCCCCATCGAACGGATTTTTAAAGCGCCTCAACATCCCTATACCAAAGGATTACTGGCCTGTCGGCCCCGCCTTGATCAAAAATTAGTCCTGCTGCCGACCGTTGCTGATTACATGAGTGTTGAAACCGATCCCGACACCCAAACCGTCGTGATCCAAGAGCGACAGCCGGATTTGAATTTACTGGCAGAAGTCTCCCTAGAGGCCGATAAAAAACGTCTTGAAGACCTGATTAAACAAAAACCGCTCCTATCTGTGCAAAAGCTCCAGGTGGGTTATCCCAGTCGCAATTTTCTTTTGACGGGACAACGGTATTTCATGGCCGTTAATAATGTTTCCTTTGATCTCTATCCGGGGGAAACCCTCGGTCTAGTAGGCGAATCCGGGTGCGGCAAATCCACCCTGGCCCGGGCCATTTTGCGACTGATTCAACCCCTCAGTGGCGACATTTGGTTTCGGGGCGAAAATATTGCCCAACTCCCAGCCCGGAGTAAACGCCTCCGACAACTGCGCCGGGAGATGCAAATTGTCTTCCAAAATCCTTACAATTCCCTCAATCCCCGCATGACCATTGGCCGGGCGATCGCCGAACCGTTAATCATTCACAATATCAAGCGGGACAAGAAAAAACGCCTCGAACGGGTGCAATATCTGTTAGAGCGGGTAGGTCTCAATCCTCAATGGGTAAACCGCTATCCCCACGAACTATCAGGTGGCCAGCGGCAACGGGTTTGTATTGCGCGGGCCTTGGCCATTGAACCCCAATTTATTATCTGCGATGAATCCGTATCGGCCCTGGATGTATCCGTCCAGGCCCAAGTGTTAAATCTGCTGAAGGAATTACAAGCGGAATTTCAACTGACCTATATTTTTATTTCCCACGATCTCAGCGTTGTGAAATTTATGGGCGATCGCATCATCGTGATGAACAAAGGCAAAATCGAGGAAGTGGGTACCGCTGACCAAATTTACCGCAATCCCCAACAGGACTACACCAAACAACTCATCGCCGCGATCCCCCAAGGCCTCTAAAAAACATCCTCCCTGGAGGGAGGTACCGCTGGCGGAGGGTTTAATTCTCCCCTTGAGGGGAGTTAGAGGGGGGCCTCCCTTAAGGAGAGTTAGAGGGGCCTCCCTTAAGGAGAGTTAGAGGGGCGTCCCTCAAGGAAAGTGCCGCAGGCGGAGGGTGTTTACCCGTAGTTGTTATAACTATCTACCGCATTGGGATCCACATCCCGCTTAGAACCCAGCAAATCTAGACGATTAACCCGAATTACTGGCTTAGACGATTCGTGGCCATTGCGATTCGTGAAAGTCTCAATCTTTAAAGTGCCTTGGATGCCGAGCAGACTGCCTTTTTTTACATAATTAGCGGCGATTTCTGCTGTTTTTCCCCAAATCTCTAAATTAAACCAATCCGGCTGATCCGTCCGGCTGGTGGGACGATTTACCGCTAAAGTCAAATTACACAGCACACTACCCGACTCGAAATAGCGCACTTCCGGATCCCCACCGGCCCGGCCCACAAGATTTACGAGGTTAATGGTCATCGTTGACTTTCCATACAACTGTTCTGCTTTATTGTGCCACAAGTTCCCATGGCAATTTGTTGTGAAGTTTTGTAAGGTGTGAGTGATTTACCTACTCAATCATCAAGGCGAACCCCTATGTTGGCGTTATACCAATTTGAACTATCCCAGTTTTCGGAAAAAGTCCGCTTAATCCTCGATTACAAGGGTTTAGAGTACAAAAAAATTGAAGTGACCCCCGGTATCGGTCAACTGGATGTATATAAAATGTCGGGTCAGCGTCAAGTGCCTGTCCTCAAAGATGGCGATACGGTAATCAGTGACTCCACAGAAATTGCTTTTTACCTTGACCGCAAATATCCCGAAAAACCGATTATTCCTACCGCTCCGGTGCAACGGGCCCAATGTTTGATCATGGAAGAATGGGCCGATGAGTCCATTGGCTTGAAAGGTCGCAAGGCCTTCATTGGTGCCCTCAACCAAAACCCTAACTTCCGCACCTCCATTGTGCCGAAGCAGGTGCCTGATCTCTTTAAAAATCTTCTGGGGGCTGTGCCGGGGGATGTTTTAGATTTCTTTGGGGCGGGCGTTGGTCTTGGTGGTGACGCGGTAAAAGAAGCCCAGCGGGGTCTCAGGCAGGATCTCGAAGCGTTAACCTTGCTTGTCCAGCAACAACCTTATTTAATCGGCGACCAGCCCACCTTAGCGGATTTCTCCGTGGCCGCCCTGAGTATTTTGCTGAAATTTCCTGAGGGGAACTATTTTGATATCCCTGACTACCTCAAAGGTAAGGGCATTCCGGGTCTGGGGGATAATGCGGAATATGCGCCGTTTTTTGAGTGGCGCGACCGCCTTTATCGCGAGTTCCGCCAAGAAACAGGGGGCAATCGTGAAACTAAGACTGAAGATGGTGCCCCCACAACCATTGAAATTGATTAATTGATTGTTCTTATAAAGAAAAAAGCCCCCAAGTTTTATGTAAGCCTGGGGGTTAAATTAGTGTCAAAAAATAGAATGTTTTCTGAAGCAGATAGTTTTTAAAGCAATTCTTGGATATCTTTGGCGATCGCCTCCGGTGTTGCCGTGGGTGCATAGCGTTTTACCACTTGACCCTGACGGTTAATAAGGAATTTTGTGAAGTTCCATTTCACATTTTTTGTCCCCAAAATACCGGGCGCTTCCTTGGTTAAATATTGATATAACGGGTGGGCATTGCTGCCATTAACATCAATTTTTTGAAACATCGGAAAAGAAACCCCAAACGTAGTTTCACAAAATGATTGAATTTGCGATTCGTTGCCGGGTTCTTGTTGGCCAAACTGGTTACAGGGGAAGCCGAGGACGACTAAACCTTTGCCGCCATATTGTTCATGGAGCGCCTGCAAACCTTTGTATTGGGGGGTGAATCCGCATTGGCTGGCTGTATTGACAATCAATAAAACCTGATCTTTATAGGTACTAAGATCGACCGATGTGCCATCGATGGCCGTGGCCGAAAAATCATAAATAGAAGTAGGCGTTTGTGTCGTCATAAACTCGAAAAAATATTTGTAGAAGCTGTTTAAAACAATCTCGCAAGCATTATATTCATTATTTCAGCAGAGTGTAAATGAGTCTTAGAGATAAGACCTCTGCATAATTTTTGCCGCTACTCCCCCCATAATGCTTAAACAGCAGCAATAGTATAACAAAGACCAACAAGACTGGGGGCGATGTCTTAAGAACCGATGGTTTGTTGCTTTGATCAGTTGAGTTTAAATAGGCGCGTTTTGTTTTGTCAGAGGCAGAACAGCCTTTGCCGCTTAGGGACGAGATTTTTTCTTCGTTATAATGTTTTTTCTGAATACCTCCCAATAGAAGTTAAGAAATACGCTTGAGATCTATGCAATATCGTCGCTTTGGTCGCACCGAACTGCAAATGCCTGTTTTTTCCTGTGGCGGGATGCGCTATCAGTTTAAGTGGCAGGATCAAGACCCCGCGAAAATTCCTGCTGACAACCAAAAAAATCTAGCGGCAACGATTCGGCGATCGCTTGATCTGGGCATTAACCACATCGAAACGGCACGGGGGTACGGCACGTCAGAAATGCAACTTGGGTGGGTCTTATCGCAATTTAAACGAGAAGATCTCATTATCCAAACAAAGGTTTCCCCAAAGGCTGATCCCCAGGTATTTCGGCGCGAAATTGAAAAATCCCTTAATTATTTGCAACTGGATTATGTGGATTTATTTGGTATCCACGGCATTAATAACGAGGAAATATTTAAGTTCACCTTTGAACGGGGTTGTCTAGAAGTCGCCCAGGAATTGCAGCGGGCGGGACGGATTCGTCACATTGGTTTTTCGACCCATGGTTCGACGGATTTGATTGTGAAAACCATCGAAACGGGGGCGATGGATTATGTGAATCTGCACTGGTATTGGATTAATCAGGACAATTGGCGGGCCATCGAAGCAGCAACGCAGCAGGATATGGGGGTATTTATCATTAGCCCGTCGGATAAGGGGGGACATCTTTACAATCCACCCCAAAAGCTAGTCGATCTCTGCAGGCCGTTGCATCCCATGGTGTTTAACGATTTATTTTGTTTGTCCCATCCCCAGATCCATACTTTGAGCGTGGGGGCGGCGCGTCCCTCGGATTTTGATCAGCATCTAGAAACCCTCCCTCTGCTGGGGCGGGCCGATGAAATTTTGCCAGATATTCTCGCGCGACTGGAAAATCAGGCGATCGCCTCCCTGGGAGAAGATTGGGCCAAGACCTGGCAAGTGGGCCTGCCCACCTACGACCAAACCCCGCACCAGATTAATATCCCCGTCATTCTTTGGCTCAGAAATTTGGCGATCGCCTACGACATGATTGAATACGGCAAAGCCCGCTACAACCTGATGGGCAACGGCGGCCACTGGTTTCCCGGCCAAAAAGCCGACCGCTTAACGGAGGTAGATCTGCGCAACGTATTACGTCTCAGTCCCCACCGCAATCAAATTCTCCAGTACCTCCAGGAAGCCGATAATTTATTGGGAGGAGCAGCGGTGCAACGGTTATCGACGAGCTAAGTTTTATCCTGAGAAAATGGCTTAAGGCACTTGGAGGGTAACAAAGCGATTTTCCGGCACAAAACTATGGTACTCACCATCATCGGCCAAAATTGCCACCAAATTGAGCGTATAGTCCGGTTTAATCTGCAGTACATCCCACGGCACAGACAGTTCTAAACATTCTCGGTAAGCCATTTTGGCATGGGCACCCCGGGGCCGCCACTGGCCATAGTCACTGGCTTCTTCAAACCAGATAGATTGGGTTAAGAGATTAATGCCGATGTGGTGCCGGAAGAGATAATTTAGGGGAGCCTGGTCGGGCATACTGGCGATGGGAGCCGGGCTAATGGCGCAGTTTACCCCTGGATAGAACCAAAGGAGATGGAGTTCTGCCGGGAGTTCCTCGCCCCATTTGATGCCCCGCTTGAGGTCAAAGCGCAAATAAAAATTAAGATGATCCCAACCGTAAAAGAGTCGTTGTAGGGCGCTGCTTTGGTGCATAGTACCCCGGGCACCACCAATTTCGATGCAACCGGCTTTATCCCAATCCTGTTCGTCGCCGATACCATCAATGATCGGGTGAATAAAGCTTTCGGGGAGGTGCTCCCGGTGGCGGGTGTGGTCTTCAATGGGTTGGAGCACTTCCGGCGGAATCGGTTCGTTTAGGGCTTTGTAGATCCCAGCGACGTGTTCCCGAAAGAGTTGGTCAAACATGGCGTCTTGGTTAGAGGAGTGACCTTCCCCAAACCACCAGAACCAGTCTGAGCCCTCGGCCGCATAGAGGGATTCCCAGGCTTCGGGGTTGGTAATTTCTGTCGCTTCGGGGTGGGCGGCGAGCAGGTGGCGGGCTTTGGTGAGCATATCCCAGGCGCGATTTTTGGCGGGGTCCCCAATCCAGGTGGTAAAGCTCCCATCAACCCAGGAACCACTATGGAGTTTGTGGCTGGGAATGGTTTCGGTGGGGGGAAATTGCTCGATAAATTCGGAGACCGTGACGAGTTCGAGTTGGCGATTGGCACTCAGTTTTTCGTAGAGGGAGGTCAGGAAAGGAATGCCGTCTTTTTCGTAGAATTCCCAGCAGTTTTCACCGTCGAGGGCGATGGTTACGAGGTGTGGTTCTTGGAGGGCGGTTTGGCCTTCTTTTTGGTGGTGTCGCAAACTCCGGGCGATCGCCTCTAGGTGACCGACCAGATCGCAGGCGGCCTGTTCTGAGTCCATACCGCTGTAGGTGAAGCCGACGAGATCCGACAGACGGTGATCCCGGAAGACAATGGCGAGATCTCCATGGTCTGTTTCGAGGCGATAGGGGCGGTACATTTTTTCGGGTTCGTAGACATTGCCCACTTCGTCCCGGTGGAAGAAATGTTTCAGGCTCCAACCCAACACCGCTTCGTCGGAACAGATCCACTTAAAGCCAGCGGCGGCGATGGGGTTAAGCACTTCCGGGCTGACAGATTGCTCCGATGGCCACAGACCCCGTACTTCCCGGCCAAAACGTTCCCGGTACATTTCCTTGGCGCGGTTGAGGTGGCGGGGAATATCTTCTGACCACTGGAAGCGCTCCTGGGGCAGTTCCATCTTGGGGACGGCGACGCGGCCAGAATTGGTATCTGCGAGCAGGGGCAAAATCGGGTGGGTGTAGGGGGTGGTGGTCACCTCCAGTTGCCCGTTGTCCTGCATTTGTTTGTGTTTGGGGATAATCCGCTTAATAATTTCCCGTTGTTTGGAATAAATGCGCTGGCGATCGCCTAAAGTAAAGCCGCGATCCTTTTCGAGCCAGGCAGCGATCTCCGGATCATCCCAAAAGAGGGGATCAATCCAGGCTAAATTATGCCAAGCCAAGAGATCACTAAATTTTTGTTCGTCCCAATTTTCCAGACACCAGGCTTTGCCTTTGTCCTGGCGCTCGGTATACAGCTCCCGGTAGCGGGGATGGGGATCGACTAAGGTGCGGTGGTTGCCATCAAAGAAATGCTCCAGGATGTACCATTTTTGGTCACTATTGAGGTCTGTGACGGGGGTGAGGGCCAGCTTTAGATAGGGGTCAAGGGCCTTGCCTTCGGCATAATCTTCCAACTGCATCATCAAGGAAGGTACCAAATTCACAGTTTGGTGGAGGCGCGGATATTTTTCGAGCAGCAAAATCAAATCTAGGTAATCTTTAGTGCCGTGGAGCCGCACCCAGGGGAGATGATATTGACCGTCCGGTGCTTTGTAGAGGGGTTGATGCTGATGCCAAATAAACGCGATGTAGAGGGGATAAGACATATAAATGGAAATATTTTGCCGCTGTGGAGTCTCCAAAAGCCTTGGGTAAGCTTGGCTTTCTCTTTAAATCATAGCGATCGCCTTTCCGTTCTTCCGGGCAGCCTTAACGAATTGCAAGGATGCGATGGGGCTGTGACATTTAGCAATTAGCGTGATTGACTTTGATTAGTCTGATTTTCGGTAACTTGACGGGCCAGGTAAGCCACGGCAAAATCGCCATTGTTGTGGGCCGCTAGTTTTTCGCCCAGGTCGAAAACGTCGGTGGCGAGGGTCGGCCCAAGTTTCTGGATCAAGGCCTGTCGTTCGCTAATATTGTGCTGTTGTTCCCGGACTTTGTGTTGCCATTCGGCGGTAAAAATATATTCGAGGCTAGTGTGGAGTTGGAGTTTTTCTAAAATTTCCCATTCTTGGCGATCGCACCAGAAGCCATTACATTCGGGGCAACGCTCTAAATAAAAAGGTTGATCAACGGGGATTTTTACCCGCGATAAATAGCGGCGGCATTCGGGACAGAGGGCTGCTTTATTGTCTGTTTCACCGGGGATCACGGTTTCTGGGAGGGACAGTTGGGTATTGAGGCGCTGTGGTTTTCGTTGGCTATTTTGCCAGGTTTGGTAGCGATCGCCAGGGAGCCAATCTCCTTCACATTTTTCACAATGGCAACTGGTCAGCTCCCCAGATAGAAGCTGATTCCCAAGCTCAACATCGCGACATTTAGGACATTGCACAGTTTAATGACTCCCACAGTTTTTCCTCGTTTTATCCTACGCCGAAGCCAATCCCGCCACAACTACGGCCCAGAAATTTGGCGCTAACTTTTCTATAATCACCAAACAGAAACAATAGACGGGACAAAAAATTCATGCAGCGGTTATCGGTGGTGGTCGTCCATGGCAGTTTTAGTGA
Source organism: Picosynechococcus sp. NKBG042902 (assembly GCF_963864045.1). Taxonomy (NCBI): domain Bacteria; kingdom Bacillati; phylum Cyanobacteriota; class Cyanophyceae; order Chroococcales; family Geminocystaceae; genus Picosynechococcus; species Picosynechococcus sp. NKBG042902. Next base: position 53,203 of record NZ_CAWLTV010000071.1, read on the forward strand.
CAGTTACCAGCAGGAATTTCAAACTCTGATGACCCAGGTGAAAGCCCAGGTAGATCATCCGGTGCTTGGGGCCTATTTAGAATGTAGCGAGGTGCCCCTAACGACGGCGATCGCCCAGTTCCTCCGGGATCACGTCCCAGAACCCGCTGAAGTGCAAATTCTGCCTCTATTTCTCTTGCCCGGTGTCCATGTCCGGGAAGATCTCCCAGAGGCGATCGCCCAACTGCAGGCCCAATTTCTCCAAGTAAAGTTTCAACAACTCGATTACCTCGGTAAAGATGCCCGCCTTGCCCCGTTCCTAGAGCGACAGTTTGCCGAAAATTCTACGGCCCAACGTATTTTGATTGCCCATGGTAGCCGTCGCACCGGCGCGAATCCCGAAATCGAAAAGCTCGCCCAGGCCCTCAACGCCAGTACCGCCTACTGGGCCACAGAACCCTCTTTAGACCAAAAACTTGCACAGCTCCAAAAGACGACCGCAACAACGATTCACTTGGTTCCCTATTTTCTTTTTTCTGGCAAAATCCCAAAGGCGATCGCCGCCCAGATGAAAACCTTCGCCCAGGCCAACCCCACCATGACAATTCAGCTTGGTCAACCCTTTGGTACCGATCCCCAATGTGCAGCGGCGATCGCCCAAATTCTCCAGAGTGGATCCTGAAAAAGCGACAAAACACAGCGCGAAATATTGCTGTTCTTTACGGATTTATAAGAAAAATTCACCCCAATGGCATGATATGTATGGTTAGTTGCCCTGGCTGACTGGTGCCGTTGGCAACGCAAATTTAAATAAACAAAGATAAGCACATTTACTTACAGCCTTGATAAATTCTTGCCTGTAGGTCTGCCTTCACAGTTAAATAGGTGGAGATAGATTTATTTACGTTATTGCTGTATTGAGGAAAAACATGAATAAAATTCTGGGGATCGACCCACTCAAAAAATTTATTTTCGGGATTAGCGCATTCGTTTTACTATTTTGGCAACTCAATGTCGGCGCTGCCAATGCCACCGCCCTCCGGGAAGTAGACCGCACCGTCAACCTCAATGAAACCGAAACGGTCGTCCTCAGTGACCAGCAGGTTGCCAAAGGAGAGCGGATCTTTATCAACACCTGTTCCACCTGCCACAACAGCGGCCGGACAAAGAGCAACCCCAACGTAACCCTTTCTCTAGTCGATCTAGAAGGGGCAGAACCCCGCCGCGATAATATCCTGGCCATGGTGGACTATCTCAAAAATCCCACCTCCTACGATGGTGAATTAGACCTATCTCAGTTACACCCCAATACCGTCCGTGCCGATATCTGGAGTAGCATGCGTAACCTCAACGAAGAGGATCTGCAAAATGTTTCCGGTTATGTCCTCGTTCAAGCCCAGGTGCGTGGTGTTGCTTGGGGTGGTGGTAAAACCGTTAACTAAAACACGATTGATCGACTTTATTTAAATCGTCTTTTTTATCTAAAATTCGCAAAATGAAGTACCGAAGACAACCTCATTATGGTTGTCTTTTTTATTGTCCTCTAAAAGCGGTCATTGACTTTTGCAATAAAAAAACTCCCCAGACCGGGGAGCCATAGATCATGTTTTATTGCGTATTTGAGGAAAATCCCAAGGAGCAACGAGATGAACCTAAAGGGTCAGACTGTGCGTGTTATTTTCAATCAAGTCGGCTAGATCCTTAAGGAATGCCGCTGCATCGGCACCATAAATAATGCGGTGGTCGCAAGTGATATTGACGGTCATTTGTTTTTTCACACCAAACAAACCATCGGGCGTCGCAACGACTTTAGGTTGAGCACCCCCAATCGCCAAAATAGAACCTTGACCAGGGGGCAAAATCGCATCAAAACTGCTGACCCCAAACATCCCTAGGTTAGAGAGGGTAAAGGTGCCAGTGCTGTACTCATCGGGCTGCAGTTGCTTGAGGCGCGCCCGGTCTACCAAATCTTTCCACTTGCGGGAAAGGGAATAGATATCCATTTGATCGGCATTTTGCAGCACAGGGGTAATTAGGCCGCCATCGGGCATCGCAACGGCCACCGCCACATTAATACCACTGCTGTATTGGATCGCATTATCCCCAAAGCTGGCATTAACTACTGGATGTTTCTGGAGGGTCACAGCCACGGCCTTCGCCAATAGACCTGTCATGGTGACGCCCTTACTCTTAATTTGCTTGTAGAGGGCATCTAGGGCGTCGGTCGTGATGTCATAGGACACATGGAAGGTGGGCACATTCAGGCTGGCATTCATATTCCGCACAACCGCCTGTTGCAACGTATTCAGCGGGACAACTTCACCAGGAGTAACAGCGACGGGAGCTGGCGCTGGGGCGGCAGGCTTACTGGTTGTCGGCGCTGGAGTTGATACGGCAGCAGGGGCAATAGTAGGTGCTTTACCAGCGGCTTTTTCGACATCTTCGGCGACAATTCGACCGTGGGGGCCAGAACCAGGCACTGTTTTAAGATCAACACCAAATTCTTTGGCGAGTTTTTTCGCCCTCGGAGAAGCAATAATTCTGCCATCGTTGACCACTGGTGCGGGGGTCGGGGTTGCAGGTGTAGGCGCCGGGGCTGCCACAACGGGAGCCGGTTCTGGACTAGGTGCCGCAGGGGCGGATGCAGGCGCAGGATTAGCGGCAGGAGCACTACTCCCCCCTTTCAGAGTCGCGGCTTTTTGTTTGGCCTCTGGAATTTCTACTTCGGTTTCAGCGATGAGGGCGATCGCCGAACCCACTGGTGCTTCTTCCCCCGCATCAACGATAATCGCTGCGAGAAACCCTTCATTAAAAGACTCAACGTCCATATCGGCTTTGTCAGATTCCACCACGACAACGGTTTCACCTTTAGCGACTTTATCTCCCGGGGACTTAGTCCAAGAGACGATTTTACCTTCGGTCATCGTAGAACTGAGGGCGGGCATGAAAATATCGTGAATCATGGAGGAATCTTCTTTTAAAACAACGGTGTGGACAAACTTTACAATCGTTGTCGATTTTAACCCATTGGGGGAAGCTGGGCTGAGGAATTTGCCATCAAGGAATCAAGGTCTGTGAGGACTTCTTGGCTATGGATCGCGGGATTTACTCCCAGATAAATTTTGCGCAAAATCCCTTCTGGATCAATGAGGTAGGTATGGCGCAGGGAATAGCCTGTCAAGTAGGAACCGTACTGCTTGCTCACATCCCCGGTACTATCGGCCAGGAGGGGAAACTTTAAGCCTTCGGCATCACAAAAAGCTTCGTGGGAATCGACATCGTCAACACTGACCCCCAGCACCTGCACATTACGTTCTAGGTATTTAGGGAGATCCTGTTGGAAACGGCGAGCTTCGAGGGTACAGCCAGGAGTGAAATCCTGAGGATAGAAGTAAAGTACGACCCATTGGCCCCGGTAGTCTTGGAGGGAGAATTCTTGAATTTCCCCCTCGCCGTCATTGCCCAAAAGCGTGAATTCGGGGGCGAGCTGGTTAAGTTCGGGTTGGGGGCCACCCAGGGCGATCGCCGCCTCACCGGGGAACCACATAAAGGCGATCGCCACCACAGTAATGAGAATCGTCCGAAAAAATTGCAACATGGAATTTCAAGCTGGTTTTGATACAAGATAATGTTGTAGCAAATCAAGGCAAATCTAACAGCGAGTCACCATGGCAGACATTAAAATTGGCATCATCGGCGGTAGCGGTCTCTACAAAATGGACGCCCTCCAAGACATCGAAGAAATTACCGTTGAAACCCCCTTTGGTGCCCCTAGCGATCGCCTCATCAGCGGCACCCTCGACGGCACCCCTGTTGTCTTCCTCCCCCGCCATGGCCGCCATCACCATCTCCTCCCCACAGAGCTTCCATTTCAAGCGAATATCTACGCCCTCAAATCCCTCGGCGTTGCATACATTATTTCTGCCTCGGCTGTGGGTTCTCTCCAGGGTCATATCAAACCCGTGGACATGGTCATTCCCGATCAATTTATTGACCGCACCCGTCACCGCACTGACACCTTTTTTGGAGACGGGATCGTCGCCCACATTGCCTTTGGTGATCCTATTTGTCCTCAGTTGGCGAAGATTCTCGGTGATGCAGTGGCATCCTTAAACTTAGAAGGCGTTGATCTCCATCAGGGCGGCACCTATGTTTGCATGGAAGGCCCGGCCTTTTCTACCAAAGCCGAATCCAATCTTTACCGCGGTTGGGACGCCAGCATCATTGGCATGACCAACCTCCAGGAAGCAAAACTGGCCCGGGAAGCAGAAATCGCCTATGCAACCCTCGCCCTCGTGACCGATTACGACTGTTGGCACCCCGACCATGACAGTGTCACCGTTGAAATGGTCATTGGCAATCTCCACAAAAATGCCACCAATGCCCAAAAAGTGATCCGGGCTGTCGTCGAAAAACTAGCGGCAAATCCTCCTCAATCCCCTGCCCATGATGCCCTTAAATATGCGATTCTCACTCCCCTCGACCAAGTCCCAGCTAGCACCAAGGAGAAACTGGCTTTATTGCTCAACAAATACTTGTAAATCAGTCCACAATTAGCACTCTCCTCTAGAAACTGCTAAATATTGCAAAAAGTTTGCAGATAACCCTTTTAGGGGGGATTTTCCTTAAACTAGATCAGTAACAGTCCCTATACCTCAACCATAGGGACGAGCGCTCTCCCTCCCACTGTCCTATCCTGTGGCGATCGCCTCTAATGTACGGGACAGTCCTAGCCTGAGGATGCTGTGGACTGACTTTTCCCCTGGTTACGCGTTTGGAGTGTGCAAAAAAATGACTTACGCTTTCGATCTGCTTGGGGTGACCCCCCTGCTTACTTTTTTTAACTACCAACAGCAATACGAACTAGACCCCCAGCGTCCCAAAGCCTATCTCGCTGCCCATCGTTGTACTTTAGATAGCTTTATCCAGGCCCTAGACACCATTCCCAAAAAGCCCCATTGGAATTGGGACGAGGTCGTCGAAACCATGGTTCACTTTTGGCTCAAACAAGAAGCGGTGGTACGCCGTTGTGAACAGGAATTACCCGATACTCCCCAAGAACCCTATCTGGTGGTGGCCCGCATTGCCAATCTTCAGGCCCTACGCCATGAATTTGAAAACTTATTCGAAGTTTAGTTAGCAAAAAAAGAGGTGGTTGCGTACCACCTTTTTTCCTATTGACTTGTAACTTGCCCTACCTGACTAAATATCAAATCCCAGTTCAACATCAATGTCAGATCAGACATGGCGCATATCGTTTTGGAAAATTACCCTTGCCAGTTTTGAGCAACGATTTCTGCGAGGTCAACAACCCGTTGAGAATAACCCCACTCGTTGTCGTACCAAGCCACAACTTTAATTAGGTCACCGTCCATGGCGAGGGTGAGGCTACCGTCAATGGTGGAAGAAACATCAGTTCCCCGGAAGTCACAGGAGACGAGGGGTTCTTCGGTGTAAGCCAAAATCCCTTTCATGTAGGTTTCAGAAGCTTCTTTCAGAACTTGGTTAACTTCCTCAGCAATGGTGGGCTTCGCTACTTGGGCAACCAGGTCAACTACGGAGACGTTGGGGGTCGGTACCCGCATGGCGATGCCGTTGAGCTTACCCTTCATTTCGGGAATAACTAAGGCAACGGCTTTAGCTGCGCCAGTAGAAGTCGGCACAATATTTTCTGCGGCTGCCCGCGCCCGACGGAGATCCCGGTGGCTATTGTCGAGAATACGTTGGTCGCCAGTGTAACTGTGGACGGTGGTCATCGTCCCTTTGACGATCCCAAAACGATCATTGAGTACTTTAACAATGGGGGCGAGGCAGTTGGTTGTACAGCTGGCATTACTGATGACATTTTGTTTGTCGTGGCCATACTGATCGGCGTTTACACCAACTACATAGGTGCCGATATGGCCGCCTTTACCAGGGGCTGTGATCAATACTTTTTGTGCACCAGCTGTAATGTGCTTAGAAGATCCTTCTTCGGTGTTGAATACACCGGTAGATTCGATCACCAAATCGACGCCCCACTCTTTCCAAGGGAGGTTGAGGGGGTTTCTGTCGGAACAGCATTTGATTACGTTGCCGTTGACAGTCAGAGAGTTGGCGTCATAATCGATTTCGCCATCAAATTTACCCAGCATCGTGTCATAACGAAGCATGTGGGCATTACTTTTGGTATCGGTGGTCGCATTGATCCCAACGACTTGGAGTTGGCTGTTTTCGCGACCAGCCCAACATCTCAAGAAGTTGCGTCCAATACGTCCAAATCCATTAATCGCTACTCTAATCACCGCGTCTTGCCCTCTATTAAAGATTAAATTGCAATAAAAGTTTTCATTTGATGACCCCAATCATATCAAAGACTGCACAATTCGATCCCCGAATTTCGGGAAACTGCCGAATTGATTTGGGAATTAAGACTTCGGTGCTACGCCTCTAGATCGATTGGCTAGACCCCAAAAGGCGATCGCCCCAAGGGATGTTTCTGCGGAATGATTTACTTGTAAATGTCCGGTAATATTGCATACTTAAATGTGTTCTGTTATCTATCGTTACCCATACCAGCGATAGAACGTGTGAGGGGAGGGATCTTTGAAAGCAGTAGATCTAAACGGAAAGCCATTCCATTTCATTGGCATTGGCGGGATTGGGATGTCTGCCCTTGCCTACGTCTTGGCCCAAAAAAAATTACCCGTCTCTGGCTCTGACCAACGCACCAGTCACATTACAGAACGCTTGGCGGCAGTGGGTGCCCATATTTTCAGTCAGCAAGTCAAAGAAAATTTACAGGCCTTTGGGGGGGAGTCCGATGCCATTGAACATCACAACGGTTTACCCCAGGTCATTTGCTCAACGGCCATTGGTCAAGAAAATCCAGAATTTCAAGCGGCACAGTCCCTAGGCTGTCATATTTTTCATCGGTCTGATGTTTTGTCTGCCCTCGTCGCCGAATATGACAGTGTGGCGGTAGGGGGAACCCACGGCAAAACAACAACCAGTAGTTTAATCGGCTATATTTTCCTGGTGGCCGGCGTTGACCCGACTATCATTGTCGGGGGCGAAGTGGATGCTTGGGATGGCAATGCTCGCCTCGGCCAGGGCAATTATTTGGTAGCTGAGGCAGATGAATCGGACGGTACCTTGGTAAAGCTCCGTCCCCAGTTAGGGGTTGTCACAAATATTGAATTGGATCACCCGGATCATTATCAATCGCTGGATCAGGTGGTAGAAATTTTTCAAACCTTTGCCCAGCAGTGCGATCGCCTGATTGCCTGCGTGGACTGTCCCACCATCGCCACGGGGGTCGTGCCCTATCAGGTGGGCTATGGGTTACAGAATCTTGAACAAGCTGATTATTGGGCGACGGATATTCACTACGGTGCCACTTCGACCCGGGCAACCATTTGGGAACGGGGCGATCGCCTCGGAGAAATTAATCTAGCCCTACTGGGTGCCCACAACCTGAGCAATGCCCTGGGGGCGATCGCCGCCGCCCGGTGCTGTGGTGTGCCCTTTGAGCCCATTGCCGAGGCTTTAGCTTCCTTTCAAGGGGCAAAGCGACGGTTTGAAATTCGCGGTCAATACCAGGGCATTACCCTCATTGATGACTACGCCCACCACCCCAGTGAAATTGAAGTGACTCTCCAGGCTGCTCGGCTCCGGGCTGGTCAAGGGCGGCGCGTTGTGGCAATCTTTCAACCCCATCGGTACAGCCGTACCCAAGCTTTCTTTGATGAATTTGCAAAAGCTTTCAAAAACGCAGATGTGACCATAATTACTGATATTTATAGCGCAGGGGAGAAAAATGTAGATAACCTTACAGGTGAAGCCCTACAGCAGGCGATCGCCCATCAACAAGATGGTGACGTTGCCTATTACCCAGACCTCCAAAGCCTACCCACATGGTTAGCACCGCAACTGCAAACGGGGGATCTGGTACTGTTTCTGGGAGCCGGGAATCTCAACCAAACTATCCCAAGCCTCTTGGCTCAACTGTCTGCCAATGGCGACCCTGCGCTGCCCCAAGCGCCGTTGACCCAATGTTCTGCCCCAGACTAAGCGCTTTTGACCTTTGCCCCCTAGACCCGGAAATACGCTATGGTTTGCTCCCCCTCCCGTTCCCAGATTGCTGCTCCTGCGACAACCCTAGGTGACGGCACTAGCCTGATTCAAGCCCAAGTTCCCTTGGCTCACTACACCTCCTTTCGGGTTGGGGGACAGGCAGAATTTTATGCAGAACCCAGCAATCTGACAGAAACAGAAGCTTGTTTTGAATGGTATCTCAAGCATTTATCGGGATTTCCCCTCACTATTCTGGGGGCCGGTTCTAACCTTTTGATTAGTGATAAAGGCATTCCTGGCCTCACCATCAACACAAAAAAATTGCGCTATTACCATGCCCAAGAAGACGACGGTATTCTCGTAGCCAGTGCGGGGGAACCCATTGCTCGCCTTGCTTGGAATGCAGCGAAACGGGGTTGGAAAGGTTTGGAGTGGGCCGTGGGCATTCCGGGGAGTGTTGGTGGGAGTGTGGTGATGAATGCCGGCGCTCACCAGGGTTGTGTTGCCGATCAGTTGTTGTGGCTCAAGGTGCTTGATCCCGACGGGACAATCCATCAACTCCAACCGACGGATCTCGATTACCGTTACCGCACGTCTAATCTCCAAGGGAGCGATCGCCTGGTGCTCGAAGCGGCTTTTCAACTAGAACCCGGTTTTGATAAAGCAGCGGTACGGGCGGAAACCAATCGGAATCTTCGGATGCGCAAATCCACCCAGCCTTACCATTTACCCAGTTGTGGCAGTGTTTTCCGCAATCCCTATCCCCAAGCGGCGGGCCATTTAATTGAACAAACAGGATTGAAAGGGTATCAAATTGGCGGAGCCCAGGTGGCCGAACGCCATGCTAATTTTATTGTCAATTGTGGTGGGGCGAAGGCCATGGACATTTTTCAGCTAATTCAACACGTCCAAGCCCAGGTGGAGCAGAGCTGGCAGGTTTTACTCAAACCCGAAGTGAAAATTCTGGGGGATTTTTCCTAGGCCCCGGCAGAAACTCCCCTGAAAACGTCAAATGGTGCCGGGAGATATTAAGATAGGTTACGGATTAGATGCCCTAGGGGTCTAATCTAGACGAGACAATCACGAACATTATTATTTTGTAAAGACTATGCCACAAGGATTTGGACTCGGGAAAATGAAAGAGCTGGCCGCCGCATTCCAGCAAGCCCAAAAGGTACAGGAAGGGGCGAAAAAACTCCAAGAAGAACTCGAAGCGATGGACATTGAAGGTACCAATGCCGACGGTTCTGTAAAAGTGATTCTCAGCGGCAACCAGGAACCGCGGGGCGTAGAAATTTCCCCAGAGGCGATCGCCAAGGGCGCAGAGGAACTTTCGGCTGCCGTTTCTGAAGCACTGACCGATGCCTATACCAAATCCACCGAAACCATGCGCACCCGGATGGAAGAGCTAACCAGTGGCCTCAACCTCCCCGGCCTTTAATTCAAAATAAAAATCATTCATCTGGTGAGTTTGGGCTGCGGAAAATACTCACACCAAGACCCAATCCTTCAACTTAAAAAACAATAATTTTTGACCCCAGGGTTTTGTCTTGGGGTTTTTTATTGTTTGATTTGATTTTTTTAATTATGCCAAGCGCTAAGATTAGGATGACGCCTCCGTTTCCACAACGGTGTAGGTAAAGCGCAAACCCGCCCACTGGGTCGTGGAAAAAACATAATTTTCTTTATTGGGTTCTGTGCCTTCTGGGGGAACCGCTTGCAAATCGCTGAGGAGGCCTTGGATAAGGGGCAGGGATTTTTCTAGCTTCTGGGGAATGGTCTCTAAATCCCCAAAAAGTTGGGTGGCCTGGTCTTGGAAATTTTCAAAGGGGCGATCGCCAATGACCCAATAAATTGTCCACACTCCCAAGGGACGTAGCGCCGTCAATTCTAGGGGACTGGTTGCGGTTTCTGGGGGGATCTTGAGACCTTCTTTGGCGGTCAGGAGCAGTAATTCTTGTTTCGGGCTTTGGGCAAAACCTAGACAAAATAGAGGTTGTGTCCCCGTATTTTCCAACTGATATTGCCCCTTTTCTCCCACCGTAAACGTCGGTTGAGGATTAGGATTGCTCTTCGACTGCCCCAGGCTAAAGGGTGTTGTTTTTGCCGTCAGCAGGGTCGAAAAACGATCCAAACGCTGGACCGTTACTTTCAAAGGTAGTTGGGTGCTGGTTTCATTGACCAACAACCGGAGCCATTTTAAGGCTAATAATTGTTCTAGGCGGGGTAGAAGTCGATTGACTGAAGATTTGATCGCTTCGTTGGTATCGCTGGCTGGCACCACACCGGGGACAATTTTGCCAGGGACAGTGGTCAATTGATAGGCTTCATCAAAAACATAATCTACCCAATCTTGGGGGTTACTGACGCTGGCGATGTTGGTCAGACTTGCAAAAGCACTGGTGGCATCCACCCGTTCGATGCGACTGAGATCCTCAGCCAGGGCAATTTTTAAAGCGAGGTTGCGGGGCAGATGGCGTTTCGTTTCTTGGATTGCTGTGCCAACGGTGACATTCGGCGTAGAAGATTTCCCTTGGCCGAAAACCCCTGCTTTGCCGCTGAGTTGGAGAATCGGCGCTGTTTCGGTACGAATTGTCAATTCACTACCGGGGGCGATCGCCTGCAAAATTTCCGGTTCAAAGCCCCCCAAATAGACTTCTAACCCCGTGGGATTTTGGCTAAAAATCTGACCCGTCGCTGGCAGCGTATCGCTGGGGAGGGTGCCATAGAGGGGCGCGGTCTTAGTACCCAAAAAGGTCATTGTTGCCGGTTGCGTCTCATCCTTGGGTAAACGCACAGTAAGGTTCGTCTGGGCCGTAGTGACGGTGACCATCGGGTCATAGGCGGAGAGATATTGCCCAAGGGCCGCCGTAAATAGTCCCGTCATCACACCATTAATTTGCACTTCTGGGGTAATGCCCTCGGTGGCAGCCCACAGTTGAATCAAAGCTGATCGCCCCAACGCAAAACTAGAATTTGATTTGACAGTGGTGGTTTCGGGGGCAACAACGGGGGCGATCGCCGTTTCATCCGGATAAGTGCGGGGTCGCCAATAGGGGGCCGGAGGTCGGGAGCCAGGATCAAAACTGGTATCCAAGACGAGAATTCCTTGGGCCGGATTGAGATCTTGGATTAAGGCTTGGAAGGTGCTCAGGGCGATCGCCTCAGGGCCAGATTTCCCCGGGAGCACCAGGGCTGGTATTGGTTCTGGATCCGTTGGGTCTGTGACTAAGCGAGTACCATAGCCGCTGAAATGCACAAAAACCAGATCCTCCGGTTTCACTTTTGTCTTCAGGTCTGTTTGAAACGTTGTAAAAATACCGCTGCCACTGGCTTGATCATTACGGAGAGTGACGATGTCCGTCGCCGCAAAACCAAAACGTGATTCCAGCAAATGTTTCTGGATTTTTAGATCCTGCTGACACCCCCCCAAATTAGGCCCTTGACCATATTGATCGATGCCGATGAGCAACGCGATCTTGCGACCCCGAAATTGACTGAGAGCCTGGGCAGATTGTTTGAGATCAGATGGCCGTAAAAACGAAGAAAACCCCAGGGCACCACAGGTCAACCCCAAAGCTTGTAAAAAATCACGCCGACGCCATGCCATCCTAGTTCACTGCCTTTGAAATTCTGATATCAGCCTACCAGTACATCACTATTCCTGGCTAGAGCTATTTACCGCATTGTGTTGCAATATCTGCATCCACACCCAAGGACGGATTATATTCTTCTTTACTGTACGGGACTGACGGGACTCGAACCCGCGACCTCCTGCGTGACAGGCAGGCATTCTAACCAGCTGAACTACAGTCCCAAGTGGTTTAGGTCACTTTTAATAATATAAAGTCAGAAATTGTATATGTCAACTCCTTGGCGCAATTTTTTTAAACAATACCCGAAGCCCAGCCTTAGATAACTGCATGACGATTTTATGACATTGTTCAGGGGATTAAACGGTGGCTTTACCGAAGCGACGTTCCCGTTGTTGAAAAGCCAAGAGGGCGCGGTGGAGTTCGGTTTTGTCAAAATCGGGCCAGAGGGTAGGGGTGACATAAATTTCGCTATAGGCCATTTGCCACAACAAAAAATTACTCAGGCGCATTTCACCGCTGGTGCGGATCAAGAGATCGGGATCAGGGATGCCGTGGGTATAAAGGTGATCGTTGATCAGGGTTTCGTTGATATCGCTGGGTCGCAGTTCCCCGGCAGCAACTTTGGTGGCGATCGCCCGACAGGCTTGGACTAATTCTTGGCGGCCGCCGTAGTTGGTGGCAACGGTAAATTGAATGCCATTATTGTGCTGGGTTTGAATGACGGAGCGTTGAATTTCCGCCTGGAGGGAATAGGGTAAGGAGGTCAGATCCCCCACAAAGCGAATTTGAATCCCTTTGGCCGCCCAAATTTTAATTTCTCGCCGCAGCACCTTTTCAAACAAGGTCATCAAAAATTCCACCTCGGTGGGGGGACGCCGCCAGTTTTCGGTGGAGAACGCATAGACCGTGAGGGCATGGATGCCCCAGTCCTGGCAGTAGGTGAGCATATTGCGGATTGTGTCTACCCCTTTTTGGTGACCCATAATTCTAGGTAAACCGCGCTGTTGGCCCCAACGACCATTCCCATCCATGATGACAGCGATGTGTTTGGGAAGCTTTTGGGGATCGAGGTCAGCGGGCAAAGGATGAACCATAGTTACAGTCAAAGGTTAATCTTTGTGGGTGAAAGGGAGATTCAGTTGCCGAAGAAACTTGAGTAAATCTTCCCCTTGAGATTTTAGCCGACGACCCAGGTCACCTAGGGACGGCGTTACAGATTCGCGATCGCCGGTGGTGAAATATTCCGAGAGCAGTTCTTTGAGTTCATTGCTGGTGAGGGGGCGATTCAGGTTCCCCCGGTCTGCGAGGGAAATGGAACCCGTTTCTTCGGAAACCACCACACAGACACAGTTTTCAGCTTGTTCTGTGATGCTGCGGGCGGCCAGGTGACGGGTGCCTAACTGACGGAAGCCGGATTTTTCGGACAAATGGAAGAAGACCTTTGCGGCCACCACCCGGGAGTCGCGGATCAAGATCGCGCCATCGTGGAGGGGATTTTTGTCGTAGAAAATCGATTGGAGCAGTTCCTTAGAGACCTCTGCATCGATGGGGACTCCGGGCTGGGCAATGCCTTTTTTATCGATGGGAATGGCAGTGGTTTCAATGAGAATTAGCGCTCCGGTACGGGATTGGGAGAGTTCTTTAACCGATTCAACAATCCGGTCGAGCACGGTATTTTCGGAGTTCGTATTCCGCGCCTCGACGGGCCGGAGCAATTCCATGATTTTACCTTGGCCTAATTTCTCTAATAGGCGCTTCAGTTGGGTTTGGTAGACTAGGGCGATCGCCACCGCAGAGATCAACAGTAATTTATCGAGGAGAGCCGCCGCATATTCAAATTGATATATTTCTGCTGCCTTATCAGCAATCATCAACAGCAAAAATCCCCGCATCACCCAGAGGGTTCGTCGGTCTCGAATGGCAAAAACCGCCACATACACTAAGAACAATGTCAGCGCAATATCCGCAATGTCAAACAGCCAATCTGGCATCCTCTATTACCGCTACTCCAGCACAACCAACAACTTGCCATCAGACTCTATCATGTCATGGCGGGGGTAACCTTGGGCAAAGAAAAACGGGGTCGGCGATCGCCTCAATGTGGCTACCCCATCTACCCCGTTCCCCAAAATGTTTAACCAATGAAAAGAGATCAGCCTTGACGTAGCCGCTCCGGTAAACAATCTTGACGCACTAAATCCTCCAAGGTTTCCCGACGGATAATCAGTTGGGCATCCCCTTCATTCACCAGTACGGCTGCCGGGCGACCGATGCGATTGTAATTCGAGGCCATACTGTAGTTATAGGCTCCCGTCGCCAGCACCACGAGGATATCCCCCGGTTGGGGCGTGGGCAGTTGGGCATCCTTGATCACCACATCCCCCGACTCACAATGTTTACCCGCTACCGTGACTGTTTCCTCGCAGGGGGCCGACAGGCGATTAGCAATGACCGCCCGGTACAGAGATTGGTAGGTAATCGGACGGGGATTATCAGACATGCCGCCATCCACAGAAACATAGGTACGAATTTCTGGTACAACCTTACGACTCCCAACGGTGTAAGCGGTAACACAGGCACTACCGACGAGAGAACGACCCGGCTCTACGATTAATTTCGGTAACGGAATCCCATGGCTCCGGCAGGCTGCTTCGAGGGACTGGGCAACATTTTGCGACCAGGCTTCAATGCTGGGAGGATCATCGGATTCGGTATAACGAATCCCTAAACCGCCGCCAAGGTTGAGAATTTCTGGGTTTAGGCCATAGTCAGCGGCTTTTTTGTACCAACCAGCGAGGACATCACCGAGATCTTTGTGGGGTTGTTGTTCAAAAATTTGCGACCCAATGTGGGCATGAAGACCAATACAGTTTAAAAATTCAGCCTGGCTCACCAGGGCAAAGGCTGCTTCAATTTGGTTCGGGTCAAAGCCAAATTTACTATCTAAATGCCCCGTCCGGATATATTCGTGGGTGTGGCACTCGATGCCGGGGGTGAGGCGCAAAATAATCTTGGCCGTTGTTTGGCGATCGCCCGTGAGTGCCTTGAGCAATTCCAACTCAAAGAAATTGTCAACAATGATCGTCACCCCTTGGTCGAGGGCAAAATTCAGTTCCTCGCGGGATTTGTTGTTGCCATGGAAGTAAATTTTTTGCGGGCTGACTCCAGCTTTGAGGGTTGTGTAGAGTTCTCCCCCAGAAACCACATCGAAGCCTAACCCTTCACTGTCAACAATGGCGCAGATGGCCATGCAGCTCCAGGCCTTAGATGCATAAATCACGAGGGATTCACCACCGTAATATTTTTGGAAACTGTCGCGGTATTGACGGCAGGTGGTTCTCAGGGTGTATTCATCGAGGATATATAACGGAGAACCATATTGCTTGACCAATTCAGTCACATCGCAGCCTCCCACCACTAAGTGATCCTGGCCATTTACGGTGCTGGTCAGGGGCATTAACGCTTGGTTGGGAGACAGGCCATCTGGATTTTGGGGCAAATATTGCCGACCTGTATTGTCAGTGGAGGCTGCGGTTAACATAAGCAATTACTTTGTGGTTATCTTTTACTAGATTCAATAGAATCATAGGTAAATAAGGATACCGAAAAAATAATCACCCTTGCTATGGAAATGGCAGCTATTTGTTGTCTAAATTTTCATTGGCATTGGTAACCGTCGTTTGATCACCATCTCGATTGGTTACCGTAGTTGTACTCTCACCGCTGCTCGAAGTATTGTTCACGCTATTACCACCGCCTTTACTGGCGCGAACACGAATGGTGCTGCCGTCATCGGTTTTGATGATAATTTCTGTGCCATTTCTGCCCTCAGACACGGTCATAGAGCCACCGTTAAATTCCTGAGCCACAGCATTATTGCTAAATCCCGCAAGAGAGGCACCACATAGAGCTGCAATTGCCATGCTTTTTAAAGTGATTGCTTTGAGAGTTGTGTTTTGTTTTTGCATCGTTTGTGCGTGAAATCTACTGCCATTGTACGGATGAATAAAAAACGGTTAAACAATTTTTATAAACTAATTGTCTTTGCTACCGAGAGAGGATGATGGATGATTATTTTCGGCGCCACCATGAACATGAAAATTTAATGACCTAACCTGGTGTCTTTCAATTTTTCTGCTGTTCGCATTTGATAAACTTTTCAAGTATTTTTATGAGTGAGTGGTGAGATTTGTGAGTGCAGTTGCTTTATCGGTGCAGCCTTTGACGGAACAAACACTGCCCCAGGCATTGGTTTTAGATCAATTATGTTTTGGTGGCCTTTGGTCTAAGGATGGTTATCTACGGGAACTAGAAAGTCCAAATAGTACCTTGCTGATTGTGCCGGCTCCCCATGATCCAAATAAATTATTGGGATTGGGTTGTCTCTGGGCGATTGTCGAAGAAGCTCACATTACGCTCATGGCCGTTCATCCGGAGGTGCAACGGCAGGGCTTGGGACAACTCATTTTGTTGGGTTTGCTCCGGGATGCTTGGTTACGGGGTTTAGAACGGGCGACCCTCGAAGTCAAAGAATCCAATCAGCGGGCGATCGCCCTTTACGAAAAATTTGGTTTTACCCTGGCCGGACGCCGTAAAGGGTACTACCAAGACACCGGAGAAGACGCCCTGATCATGTGGCGCAAGGGTTTAGATCAGCCCGAATTTACTGTCCAATTAGAAGCCTGGGGAGCGACCATTGCCCAACGACTCCAGCAAAACCACTGGTCTTGGTCTCTCGATACTTAGTAATGCCAAAGGTTATCTCTGTCCACAAAAAAACCCCCATCTCACCGAGAGACAGGGCACATTGCCTAGACAAAAAATGTGATTTAAAAAGAATTTTTAAAACAAGGGCCGCAACAGATCTTAAATGACCGTACCGTCGGGAATAACGGCGTTCTTTAGCACCACTGTAATGCCGCTGCGAATGTAGTAGCCAAGCTCCTCACGGTTTGACTCCTCCACATTTTCCTTATTGACGATCATCACGTTTTTACCGATGCGTGCATTTTTATCGACGATCGCCCGACGAATCGTTGTCCCTTCACCAATCCCAATGGGAGGCTTGCCACGACGGAGACAATCCTGGCGCTTTTCATAGGGCTGATAATAATCTGCACCCATGATCATCGTATCTTCGATAGTGCAATCCGCTTCGACACGGGTGCGAATACCAAGAACTGAGTGGTGAATGCGGCAGTTTTTAATGATGCAACCTTCGCTGATCATCGATTCTGTCACGTCAGCGTTGAGCACCTTCGTCGGCGGTAAGTAGCGCGCCCGGGTGTAGATGGGTGCCTTTTCGTCATAGAAACTAAAGGGTGGGATCGGCTGCTTCGTCAAGCCAAGGTTTGCTTCATAGAACGCTTCGATGGTCCCAATGTCAGCCCAATAATCATCAAAGAGATAGGCCTGAACGTTGTAGTCCTTGGCCGCATCAGGAATAATTTCTTTCCCGAAATCGGTTTTATCTTTGCCTTCTTTGAGTAGATCGAGGAGTACTTGTTTCTTAAAGACGTAGATCCCCATCGACGCAATGTAGGGCTTTTCTTTCGCCTGCTCTGGATCGAGACCCAAGGACTGGGTATCCACCTGCATCGCCTTGAGGGTTTCACCGGTGGGCTTTTCACTAAAGTCCACGACACGACCATTGGCATCAATTTTCATCAACCCAAAGGCGGGGGCTACTTTTTCGCCCACGGGAACCACAGACAGGGTGATGTCTGCCCCAGTGTCACGGTGGCGCTGGATAAATTCACGGTAATCCATACGGTAGAGGTGATCACCGGAGAGGATGATGTATTCATCGACATCCCAGTCTTCTAGAAGCCAACTGTACTGTCGGACAGCGTCGGCGGTGCCTTGGAACCAATCGGGATTTTCTTTAGTTTGTTGGGCTGCGAGTACTTCGGTAAAGCCTTCGGTGAAGCCAGTAAAGTTGTAGGTTCGACTAATGTGACGATTTAAAGATGCTGAATTAAATTGGGTTAAAACGTAGATTTTATGAATTTCAGAATTAATGCAATTGCTAACAGGAATATCAATGAGACGATATTTGCCTGCTAGAGGTACTGCGGGCTTAGCTCTGAGTTTTGTTAGCGGATATAGGCGAGTACCTGCGCCGCCGCCAAGTATGATTCCTAGGACTCGTTTCACAAAAAAGACCTCACGACTGCCTTTGACCTCTGTGTCAAGTGTATGACTGGAGGGGGGATCTCGAAAAGTAACAATTCAAACTTTTTCGGGATTTTTTCCCCAGAATCCATCATAGGTCTGATTTTCACCGACGTCATTTTAAGATTTGGGAATCGTTTATTTAAGGGCGATCGCCGCCCCCAGAGATCCAGTGGGGGATCGTGGTAATCCCCTGCAAATTCTGCGTAATGCCCCTTCCATCTCCTTTGGCAACCCTGATAAAATGGGCTTTTAGTTTTTTATCTTCTAAGCTTATTTTCCCTAATGGTTTCCCCAAATCCTCGCCTGACCCTCGGTGTGAATATTGACCATGTTGCGACGATTCGCCAAGCGCGACGCACGGTAGAACCAGATCCAGTGGCGGCGGCAACCTTAGCAGAACTAGGGGGAGCCGACGGGATTACGGTACACCTCCGGGAAGACCGTCGCCATATCCAAGACCGGGATGTCAAAATCCTGCGGCAGACGGTGCAGTCCCACCTGAATTTAGAGATGGCCCCCACGGCGGAAATGGTGGCGATCGCCTTAGACATCAAACCTGACTATGTGACCCTCGTCCCCGAAAAACGCGAGGAAATCACCACGGAAGGGGGGATCGACATCGTGGGTAATTTTGCCCGATTCAAAGAAGTGGTTGAACAACTCCAGGGGGCCGGGATTCCCGTCAGTTGGTTTATCGATGCTGAGCTAGAGCAAATCGAAGCGGCCCAGAAAACCGGGGCGCAATTTATCGAGTTGCACACGGGGAAATATGCCGAGGCCCAGGACTCAGAGCAGCAGCAGGCAGAATTGGCGACCCTCAAAACTGGGGCAAAACAGGCGATCGCCCTGGGGTTACGGGTCAACGCCGGCCATGGCTTAACCTATCGTAATGTTTACCCCGTCGCTTGTATCGAAGGCATGGAAGAGTTAAACATCGGGCATACCATCATCAGCCGGGCTGTGTTGGTGGGCCTAGAACGGGCCGTGCGGGAGATGAAGCTTGCCATGTGGGGACAATTGTAGGGTATCTTTACTGGAACAAAAACAGTTATAAATCTTTCTATATTGAACAAGTGATGACGACCTATCATTTTGCCCTGGCCAGCCAAAAATTTCTCTTTGAAGAAGAACCCTTCGAAGAAGTAATCAAAGAACGCATCCGCCACTACGAAGAACAAGGCAAAGAACGGGATTTTTGGGTAGTGGAGAATCCGGCCTTTATCAACGCTCCTAGCCTCAAAGAAGCGAGCGAAAAAACCCCCAAACCCTGTGTGGCGATCATCTCCACGAAGAAGCAATTTATTACTTGGTTAAAATTACGGTTGGAGTATATCTACGTCGGCGAATTTGAGGCTCCCTCTGAGGAAATTCCAGAGCCCCTCAAGTCCCTAGCCGCTTAGACTCCCCTATTCTTTCTGGCGTGTGAACTTATGATGGGCAATTTCTGGCAACCGTTGATTAGGCTTGGGCGTGCTGCTTATATCGGCAGTATCGCGGCGATCGCCTTTGTCCCCCCCAGTGTTGCCCAGCGGGGTTTATCCCAATGTCAGCCGCCCCGGGGCGCAGAGTTTTTGGTATTGGTATTTACCCCATCTCAACCCCTCCAGGCGGAAGTGCGCAATCAAGTGAGTCAAACCCTCCCGGAAAACCAACAGGCAGTGGTTTGTGAATACGACGGCAACGTTCTCAGTCGGGTCGGGGGCTTTACGAGCCTCGAAAACGCGACCCAGTGGGCTGAATATTTTGGGGAAGCGGTGGGTTTGCCCTTGATGGTGATCACCCCAGTAGATAGTGATTTGGCCCTAGAAACCAGCCAAGCGCCGACTATTCCCCCCATGGCAACGGCGATCGCCCCCGATCTGGTGGTCGAAACGACCGAGACACCAACCCGTAACGTTGCTCTGCCCCCAGCCCAGCCCCAGGCAGAAACAAAATCGACGCCTCCCCCCGCAACCCAAGGGCCAGCTAACTTCCGACCCCAAGGACTCCGGGGGGGATTTGGGGTGCTGGTAGAATACGGCGGGAATTTGGCGATCGCCAATCAGTTGCAGCGTTTAATGGGGCAAAATATTGGCCTGGTCGCCTATGGGGGACGCGGTTATCTGTTGGCGGCCCACACCGCAGATTCCGCCCGGATCACCGAATTGTTAAATCGTCTCAATCAAAATGGCCTCGGGGCGATCGCCGTTCCAGCCGATCAAGTCATTCTGCTGAAGGCCGACATTAGCCTTTGATTTGTTTTTTTGAAAAAGTTTATGACCTCTATCCACGTCCAAGTCCCTGCTACCACTGCCAATATTGGCGCTGGGTTTGACTGCTTAGGCGCTGCCCTTAGTCTCCATAACCAGTTCCAATTTCGCCTTGCGGGTGAAAGGGAGCCATTTTTCAGCCTCGAACTCGTCGGTGCGGATGTGGAAACCCAGAAGCTCGAAGCCACAGCCGACAATTTGCTCTACCGTGCCTTTGCGAAAGTGTTTGCAAGCCTCGGCCAGCCCGTTCCCCATGTAAATATTGCCATTGATCTCAAAGTGCCTTTGTCCCGTGGGTTGGGCAGTTCAGCGACGGCAATTGTGGGCGGCTTAGTGGGAGCCAATGCCCTGGCCGGATCTCCTCTGAGCCAGCAGGAAATTATGAACCTCGCCATCGAAATGGAGGGCCACCCCGATAATGTGGTGCCTGCCCTACTGGGGGGCTGTCAACTGTCGGTAAAACATCAGCAGGATTGGGTGATTTGCCCTTGGGTTTGGCATAAAAATGTGGTGCCTGTGGTGGCGATCCCTGATTTTGAGCTGTCCACGGAAGAAGCCCGCGCCGTTTTGCCCCAACAGTACGCCCGAGCCCAAGCAATTTTTAATGCGTCGCGGTTGGGTTTGTTGCCCCACGGGTTAGCGCAAAATAATCCCGAATATTTAACAGCGGCTTTGGATGATCAAATTCATCAGCCCTACCGAAAAAATCTGATTAAAGGCTATGACCCAGTGCAACAAGCTGCGATCGCCGCTGGGGCCTATGGCATGGTGATCAGTGGCGCTGGCCCGACGTTATTAGCCCTTGCTTCGCCAGAAAATGCCCCCAAAGTCGCAACGGCGATGCAAACCGCTTGGGAAGCGATTGGTGTAAAGGCGATCGCCCATGTTTTAGACATTGACCAACGGGGCACGGTCATCCTTTAGAGAGTGGATTACGAGGCTCGACAATTAACGGGAAAATTCAGGTTTAACGCTGCTGGGTCATGGCGATCACTGTTGCAACCGTCAGATTTTTGATGTCCCCTAGAGTCGGTAAAACGTTATCGCCAGCGTAAATAATGGGTAGCTCATCCTGTTCCCAAACCCAAACCCGTTCCCGCTGAATATCTATTAACCAAGCCAATTCTGTTCCTTGCCCCAAACAATGCAGAATTTTGTTTTGGAGATCGAGGGTGCTCTGGTCGAGGGAGCGAATTTCAATTAGCCAGTCCGGTGCTCCCTGTAATGGGCCATCTTCTGTTAATCTCTCTGTTTTGGCGACCACAATATCCGGCACAGTTGACAGGGGCGGCACAATACAACGCAATTCCTGAATCGCTTCATACTGGATGGTTTGCTGGTTAATGGCGTTTACCAAATTGCGCTGGAGACGGGAGTGGAACAGAGACGGCATCGGCTTTTGTTTTGCAGACCCAAACAGAAATTCCCAAGCAGGGGAAGCTTCGATATTTTTCTGACGTAAAAAATCCTCTAATTCAGTCGCGATGGGTTTAGGGATCTGGGTCATGGGCTTGGGTTAGCAATGATGACTGGATTAAATGTGGCCCTAAGAAATGCCCTTAAGGAATTCCTGGGTTTTTTGCCAGAGGGTTTGGACAGATTCTTTGAGTTGCATTTTGCGGTCCCATTTCTGAAATTCTGTTTCGTAATCGGTGCCGCTGGTTTGCCACAGTCGCCAACTGCGTAGGGTAAAAAACAGCCCCCACAGCAGCAGCACATACAGAGACCAGGAAGGATGTCCGGTATCGAGGGTATCCAGGCCAACGAGGAAGCTGTTGACGATACCAAAACGGATCGCGCGGTTTTTGAGGCGTTGACGGCGATATAAATTGAATTCTTGCTTTTTGCTGGTTTCAACCTTGAGGTCGAGCCAAGTCTGTTCGGCAGCGACGAGGTCGGTTTGGGGAATGCCCAGGTCAGCAGCAATTTCTTCGAGTTGGCTGCGGGTCAGTTCGCCATCGGTATCCCGGCGGGCGATCGCCAATTGGAGAATGGCTTGGATATCTTCAACTTGATAGGTGTCGGGCCCTTGGGGTGCGCTCATCGATGCATCGCAACGGAATGGTTTTCTTCCATTATGCCGAATGATTTTCCTCTGCGACGGGGGCGATCGCCCCAAATTCGGCTAACAGCGTTTGGGCTTGGCTTGGATTGCAATAGATCAATTCCAATAATTCATCGGGACTGATCTTGAGCAACTTGGCATAGAAGCCCACTTCTCCCATCACACGCGCTTCCCCCTGGCGCAGGTACATGGATAGGCAATGGTGAGCTTGGGTTTCCACGGCGCGGCCCGTCCGAAAAAAAGCAAGGGCATGGAGTAGACGGTCTTCGTAGGGGGCAAGGGGAGGTAGGGAAAGAGGTTCGGGATGTTTCATCTTGAACTGTGCGAAATATTCTTAAACTTTAGAATTTTTGGGCATAGCGATCGCCTGTGCGCCCCAAGGCAAATTTGAGGGATGTACCAATTTTGGCATTGCCCTGGGTGAGAAAAATAAAGAAAGAAAACAGAGCCAACCCAGCGGCGATCGCAAAAATCCCTTGATAACCGACGGTCTGGGTCACGGTGCCGAGCAACAAACCCGCCAGGGCAATCCCCACATCAAAGCCGCCAATACAAATAGAATAAACCTTTCCCCGCTCCGCACTGGAGGAACGATCCGACATCAGGGCAATCATCATCGGCACCAGTGTTCCCGCCCCCAAGCCCTCCACTGCCCCTGCCAGGACAAACCAATTTGTCCCGCTGGCATTGGTAAGGATCAGCATCGTTGCGGCGTAACAGAGCAGACTGCCACTAATAAACAAACCCCGCCCCAGGGTATCAGACGCCCGACCCACAAGGATACGACTGCTAAAACTGGAAATGGCCGCCGCCCCATAGAACAGTCCGGTATTGAAATTTAAGCCCAGTTCCCGAATGTACAGGGGGAGAAACGTCACTAAAACGCCGAATACCAAGCCAATGCAGAGCATAATCAAGGAAGGAATGTAGAGTCCCTTATGGCGAAATAGTTCCGGGTAATCGCGGTTGGTTTCCCCTTGGTTGGGCGTCAGGGAATTTTTATCAATGGCGATCGCCTGGGGATTAGATTCTTTAGTTTGACTAGCCAGGAGCAAAGCCCCCACCCCACACAGACCCGACGCCGCAAAGATCCACGGGTAATCGACGACGCCCAAGAGATAGCCCCCCAAGACTGGCCCAATGGACATCCCTACCGGAATCGCCAAACTCATGTAACTGATCACCTCACCCCGGTTTCGTTCTGGGGCCAAATCTACCACCAGGGCACTGTAACCCGTCGTAAAAGCGGCGATACTAATGCCATGGAAGGCTCGCCACACCATCATCTGGGGAATCGAATTTAAAAAGATATATCCCCACGGGGCGATCGCCACCACCACTGCCCCAATGAGAATCACCCGTTTGCGACCCTGCTCATCGACCATTTTACCGAGACGAGTGCGGGCCAAAAGCAGACCGATGGCAAAACAACCCATCACAAAGCCCACCTGCTGATCCGTTGCTCCCAGATCTTGGATATAGGCCGGGAGCACTGGTAATAAACTGGTCATGCTCAACCAAAAACCAAGAGCGGCCAAAAACAGTAGCCCCAAATTCCAGCGCATTTCCGGCTGGAGTTGCAAAAAAACCTTCACCTAAATTTCCCCAACAATTGCTTGATATGGATGGCATATCTTTCCAAATTGTAAAGGGATGTTAACGAAGTTGGGGGCGGAGGCCCTTGGCAAAATACGTTAGATTTTTAAAGCACACAATCCTACTCGTCTTCTGCAAAACTCGCCATGGTGCTGTTTAAAGTCCCCCCCAGCTATACCCTTTCCGAAAACCTCGTCACCACCGAAAGGGTTTATTGGAACCGCCGCAAATTCATCAAAACCCTCCTGGGGGCCGGGGTGGGCATTGGCTTGGCGAGTTGTCAGTCCCAGGATCAGCAGTACAGCGCCCTCCGTGAAACTTTAGATTTGCCCAAACTAGACGCGATTAAAAATCCCAACTTCCGGAAAATTGGCGATCGCCCCATCACCAAAGAACTCTTTGCGGGTCAGTACAATAATTTCTACGAATTTGGCGGCACCAAAGGCATCTGGCAAAACGCCCAAAATCTCCCCACTAAGCCCTGGCAAGTAGAAGTGGGCGGCCTCGTGAACAACCCCCACACCTACGATATCGACGATCTGAAAACAAAATTCCCCCTCGAAGAACGCATCTACCGCTTCCGTTGTGTCGAAGCCTGGTCGATGGTGCTGCCCTGGATTGGCTTTCCCATGCGCGAATTAATCAAAGCTGTCGAACCCAAGACCCAAGCCAAGTTTGTCCGCTTCACCAGCTATTACGACGAAAATGTTACCTATGGCCCTAGTTTTCACTTGGGGAATTTGCCCTGGCCCTATACCGAGGGACTGCGCATCGAAGAAATGAATAACGAACTCGCTTTCTTTGCTCTGGGAATCTATGGCCACGATTTGCCGAAACAGCATGGTGCGCCTCTGCGGATGGTCATTCCCTGGAAATACGGCTTTAAGGGGGCAAAATCCATCGTCAAAATTGAATTCCTTGCCGAACAACCTGCCACCTACTGGAACACCATCGACGGCCACGAGTACAAATTTGAAGCCAACGTCGAGCCAAATGTGCCCCATCCCCGCTGGTCTCAGGCCACCGAAAAATTTATTGGCAATACCCCAGAATTTAGCTGGGAAATGAAGGAAACCCTACCCTACAACGGCTACGGGGAATACGTCGCCAGCCTCTACAGTTAGAAAAAATGACGCACCACTTACCAGGGCAAAATCTCCCCATTGGCGTGCCAAAACGTGCCTGTATTATCGAGATTTAGTGCTTCAATGCGGGCCAGTAATCCTTCGACTGCCACAGCGGGGCTAATGCCATCTTCCCGGAAATTAATCATCCGCGTTTTGACGAGGCCTGGGTGTAAAATACTCACCGCAATTCCCCTGGGTTTGAGATCGATCGCCAGAGATTTTCCGGCCATGGAAAGGGCGACTTTTGACATCCGATAGCCATAGGAACCGCCGGAGGTATTGTCTTCGATGGAACCCATGCGACTGGTCATCAGGATGATTTTTGAACCAGATTTAAGATTCGCTAAAAGGGCTTGGGTGAAACGTAGCGGGGCGATCGCATTCACTTCAAATTGACGGCGAATACTGTCAACATCTAGCTGATCCAAATCGACCCGTTCTAAAATCCCGGCGTTGTTAATCAAGACATCAATGGTTTCCCCCTGGAGATCTTGGGCAAGCTGTTTGACGGCATCGAGATTCGTCAGATCTACGTCCGCTTTTACCGTTACACCCAGTTGCAGCAGTGCCTCAGAAGGCGTCCGACAAACGGCAATCACGCGATCGCCTTGGGCGTTGAGTTGACGGCAATATTCCAGGCCAATGCCCCGGTTTGCGCCAGTAACGAGATAGGTTGACATATTCTTGAATATTTGTTTTGAGACAACGATTTGCAGTGTGGCAAGCTCTATTGGGAAAGTCAAATTTAAAACGAGATTCTCTACAGATAGCCGAGAGAAATTTGACCAGGGGGAATTTTTACAATGCTACTGGCACCGGGAGCGCTAAGTTTAACCAGTAGTTCGCCCTTTTGATTGACCCCGGTAATGATTCCTTGATGGCCTTCGTAGGTGATTATTTCGCCTAGGTTTTTGAGATGTTCTAAATAGCCCGGCAATATATTTTCAATTGAATTTCGAGCTAGTTTTTGCGTCCCCTTCAGAATTCCGGCAATAACCAACGCAGCAAGGTGATCGCCTTTAATTTTCAACTCCCCTTGCCAGAATTGTTCGAGGTTAATGCCCGTCGGGGGAACCGGATTTTGGTAGTTAATGCCGACCCCGACCACGGCCGCACTAATTTTCCCCTGGGAGACTTTTGTTTCTGTCTTAATCCCTCCCAATTTTTTGCCCTGTAAAAGAAGATCATTGGGCCATTTAATTTGTACGGGAAGCCCTTGCGCTTGCAACATTTCGACAATGCCCCAAACGCTGGCTAGGGTTAAGCCATAGGCTAATTGAGGCTCTAATTCAATGAGCAACAAAACTGATAAGTAGAGTCCCCCTGGTGCCGAAATCCAGGTGCGTCCCCACTGGCCTCGCCCCGCTGTCTGGGTTAAGGCGATCGCCACCCTAGGCATTGTGTATTGTGCTTGATACCGTTGCCACAGGAGCGTATTGGTCGAGTCAAGCTCCGGGAAAACTTCGATGGGAAGTGTCGTTTCACAGGCAAGAAGATCGCTTAAGGCCCCTTGAATCGCGTCAGGATGAAACACAGTCAGTAAATATTTTTATCGCTTTTCTCAAATAGCGTACCTTGCAGCGTTCCTCACCCCAGGAATTTGCTAAAGTGAAACGCCAGCGTTCTTTTTCGGAAAGTTTCATCTGCCCATGGTTGCTAGCCCCGCATCTCCCCAAATGACCCACCGCACCGTCCTCAAAAATGGGATTACCCTGATTGTGACGGAAAATCCTGTGGCAGACTTGGTGGCAGCGCGCTTATTTTTTCCCCAGGCGGGCGGACGGTGGGAATCCCTCGACCAAGCGGGCTTATTTCATCTCTTGGCGGCAGTAATTACGAAGGGAACAAACCGTTACAGTGCCGTCGAAATTGCCGAACAAATTGAATCCATCGGCGCGAGCCTCGGCGCGAGTGCGTCCAACGATTATGTGGCCCTGAGTCTCAAGACAGTCACAAAGGATTTTTATACAATTTTCAAGCTAGCAGCAGAAATCCTCCGGGAACCGACTTTCCCCTCCGAAGAAGTAGAGTTAGAGCGCAAAATTACCCTGCAAAATATCCGTTCCCAAATGGAGCAGCCCTTTAATGTGGCCTATGACCTCCTCCGGAGCCAGATGTATCCCCGGCATCCCTACGGCCAATCTATTCTAGGGACAGCAGAAACGGTGGCGCGATTTACGGCTGCAGATTTACAACAGGCCCACCAAACCCATTTCCGGCCAGACAATTTGGTGATTAGCCTCTCCGGTCGGCTGACCCTCGAACAGGCTGAAGCGATCGTGGAACAGACTTTAGGAGATTGGCAAAACCCGACAACGCCGCTACCAAGCTTAGAAATTGCGCCCCTACAGCCCCAGGGAGGGGTTTGGACAAAGGAAAAAGAGAGTCAACAGGCGATCATTATCTTGGGTTATCTGACGGGAACGGTGGCCGATGATGATTTTTTTGCGCTGAAACTCCTCAGCACCTATCTGGGCAATGGTTTATCGAGTCGACTATTTGTGGAGTTGCGAGAAAAACAAGGGCTTGCCTATGACGTGTCGGCGTTTTTTCCCACGCGCTTGAGTCAATCCCAATTTATTACCTACATTGGTACGGCCCCCCAAAATACGGCGATCGCCTTGAATGGATTACACCAAGAAATCCAACGGCTGGTGGCGGCCCCTCTGTCGGAAGCGGATTTGCAAATTGCGAAGAATAAACTCCTCGGCCAGTATGCCCTGGGGAAACAGACCAATGCTGAATTGGCACAAATTTTTGGATGGTATGAGAGCATTGGCCTCGGCATCGACTTTGATCAAGCTTTCCAGCA
The DNA here is from genome assembly GCF_963864045.1 of Picosynechococcus sp. NKBG042902. Lineage (NCBI taxonomy): Bacteria > Bacillati > Cyanobacteriota > Cyanophyceae > Chroococcales > Geminocystaceae > Picosynechococcus > Picosynechococcus sp. NKBG042902. The sequence goes on from NZ_CAWLTV010000071.1 coordinate 80,859, forward strand.
CCACGTCGAAAAGATCACAACGGCGGAAACCCATCAAGCGGCGCAACGTCATTTTCAACATCCTTATGTGTCGGTGGTGGGCTCCCAAACGGCCCTTTCCCTGATCGAAGATCTTCAGCTATCGTAAAAGGCGATCGCCCCCTAAACATCATGAAGAAAATCGTCATGTCTGCGCGTCAAACCGTTTTAAATTTAGGTCTATCGACGGCCCTGATTTTAGCAAGTAGCCTCGGCCTTAGCCCCCTGGTAAGCGCCCAATCTCCCCGACCAGAATTGCGCATTGGTAGTACGGGGACTGTGGTTCAGGAGCTGCAAACCACCCTGCGACTGCTGGGCTACTACAGCGGCGAAACCACGGGTACCTATGACGAAGCGACGGTGATCGCAGTCTACCAATTTCAAAAGGCGGCCCAAATCCCCCAGACCGGAGTCATGGATCGCACCACTTGGGAGACATTATTTCCGATTTCGGCGGCGAATTTACCCGTTGCTGAGGAACAAGCCTCAACTCCAACAGTCAGTAGCCCAACAACAGCCCAGAACGAAACCCCCGCAACCCCAGTCCAGGAAGCAACTGATGCCGAGGCAGCTCCCAGCTCCAGCACAAATCAGACGGCCACCAGCACAGATCCAGATACACTGCCCCTGTTAAAGGAAGGCATGGAAGGGGATTCGGTGAAACTCTTGCAAACTCGCCTGAAGGCATTGGGCTATTACACAGGCCGTATCGATGGTATTTTTGGCCCGAATACTCGCATCGCTGTCATTGCGGCCCAAGCTGCATTGAAATTAGATGGAGATGGCATTGTTGGTGCTCAAACCTGGCGTAAGTTACTAAACTAACATTGAAATCAATTTCAAACGAAAGGCTTTAAAACTGACTAAATACTTACCGTAAACCGTTATTTTTTAATATTTATGGAATTTACAATTACTGTGCCGACAATCGCCTGTGAAGTCTGCGGTCAAACCATTACAAAAGCCATCCAAAATCATGATCAAAAGGCCCAAGTTGCCGTCGATATTCCTAGTAAAGTAGTTTCGATTCAAACGACGCTTTCTGAAACTGCCTTAAAAAACATTATTACCGAAGCAGGCCATACTCCCGCCTAGGAAAGAAATTCCGATGGAAAGCCAATTGCCTTGGCGATTAAGACTAGGCCGTTACCTCGATGATTTTGACAGTGGCACAGGCCGCCTCCTCAATTTAGCTTTGTGTGGACTGATTTTTATTTCGTCGGGGATTTTTGTGGCGCAAACCTATCCTTTGCCAACGGTTTGGGCACAATATTTGGATTATTTAGATACGGGTATTTTGATTTTATTTGCCGTGGAATATTGCTGTCGCTGTGTGGGGGCCGCAGAACCTCGGAAGTTTATTTTTAGCTTTTTTTCCTATCTTGATCTGTTGGCGATCGCCCCGTTATTTTTCGGCTTCCTCGACATTCGTTTTGTGCGGCTGTTCCGCTGGTTTCGATTACTACGCTTGATCCGATTTTTTCGCCTAGAAATCTCGATTTTCAAGATCAAGGCCGAAGACAGCATTATTCTCAGCCGAATTCTCCTGACCTTATTTACAATTATCTTTGTTTATTCTGGCCTAATTTATCAAGTCGAACATGACATTAACCCCGCTGTTTTTGGCAATTTTTTAGATGCTTTGTATTTTGCCGTGGTGACGATGACCACAGTGGGTTTCGGTGATAAAACGCCCATTTCAGACATTGGCAAAGTCGTGACTTTAACGATGATTCTCACGGGGATTGCGGTGATTCCTTGGCAGTTGGGGGATTTAGTGCGCCAGTTTCTCAAAAGTGCGAATCAACAGGAAATCGACTGCACAAAATGTGGTCTAGCTTTTCATGATCAAGATGCTCAATTTTGTAAGCGATGTGGCACAGCCCTCCGGCAAAATCAATTAAATTAGCATTCAGCGACATTGCTCAATAAAAGATCACAAAAAATTGGCGATCGCCCCAGGAATTCCTATGATGAAACCATCGTTATTTTTTTGAGTTTAAACTAACAGAATGTCAACGCCCCTTACTCTCAATTTATTACAAGGTTCTGTCACCTTTCGGTTCACCAGCACTGCCGCCCAAACCCTCAAAGCAGAAATCGATCAACTGATGCACAGCATGAAGGCGATCGCCGGCAATAGTAACCCCAAAGGCCGTCCCCAGCCCCAAGAATCCATGAATTATCAGTACACCGGGGACATTTTTTTAGAGATTTTTTGCAATCCGAATATTTACCCCAGTCCCTTCGCCGCCAAGGTATTGATCACCCTCCGGGATGACCGGATTCGCCTCACCAGCGAAGCAGAATTACCCCGTTTAATCGAAGATTTAGAGAATTATCTGGCCCAGGCCGATTAGTGTGAAAGATAACAGCGATTTTTGTGGCGGTGCGCTAGGCTAAACATAAATAATGCAATTTTCTAGTCCCATCTCAATCCCTCAAGCGAGAAAACTGTTGCCATGAGTACATCCACAAACTTCTTTGAACTGTTTCAAAAGGGCTTCCATGTCACCGTTGGGGCCGCTGCCACCTTAGTCGAAACGATCCAAGATCCCACCAAACGGGAAGTGACAATTTCTGAATTTCGTACAGAGCTTCAAAATCGCGCCGAACAATGGTCAGAAAAAGGTGAAATGACCGAGCAAGAAGCCCGTAAATTTCTCGAAAAAATCTTCCAGCAAGACAAAGCCGCCAGGGAACCCGGTACCCAAGAAATCGTGACCACGGCGACGGAAGTAAAAGATAGCGATCTGCAAAACGAACTCAAGAATTTAACAGATCAAATTGTCACCCTTAAAAGTGAACTCGCGGCGCTCCGTCAGGATAAACAAGAAAACGAACCAAACTAGGCATCGAGTTCGGATCTGTCAGTAAATCCTATATGAGTCCAACCGCTTGGGGCAGTTAAAAATTTCTGCCCTTTTTTTGTTTATTTCTTGGAAGAAGAGAAATTTTGGATTGGATCAACTAATTGTCAATCGTTCTCCCATCGCTCCGCTCCGAGCAAATCACCGATGCAGTCCCGGAGAAGGAAGCCGCAGCGTTCTAGCTCGACTTCGATGCAGTGCCACTCGCGGGGGGGAATATATTCACAAAGGCTATAAATGGGCTGTTGACGACTGACGCGATTTTGTTCGACTAATTGTTTTACTTCATCGCGAATTTGTCCCAATGAAAAAAAGAAAGGCGATCGCAATGCAAAGACTGATTGAGTCATGGAAAGTCATCCAAGGGAATGGTCGGCGTTGGGCAATGCACCCAGATACCGACAACAGTGAATTTTTTTTAGTCATCAGACCAGCATTGGGCTGGATTTAGATCCGCAATTTGATCCCGGAGAAGAAAGCCATTTCGTTCGAGTTCGCATTCTACACAAACCCATTCCCTAGCTGGAATGAACTGACAGAGGACATAAATGGGTTGGCTACAGTCTACTGTTCCTGATTCGACCAACTGACGGGCTTCGTCCTTGAGCATTTCAATGGAAAAATGTTTTGGGGTAGGAGAAGCCGGAGGCATTGTCGTGGTGGTCATAGGATTTACCTCTTGGTGACTGATGTTGGTTCCATGCCTATTCTATTGGATTATGCAAGGCATTGCTATACAGAAAACGCTGTATATTTCAATACTTATCAATAACGTTTTTAGCGAAACTTTAAGTAATGTAATCAAAGATCATTAAGGTTTGATTATCCGTTGTCCAAAGTCAGGGGAAATTTTTAAATGAATTCGGCGGCGCTGGGATCCGCTTGGGGCGCTTCTTCCCAGAGGGATGTACAGATTTGTGCTTGGGCGATCGCCATTTGACCATAGCTAAACCACCAGGGAATTTCTGGCAAAGTCGTTTGTAAAGCTTCGAGGAAGTAGGGACTGCCGTAAAAGATAACGCCCTGTAACGGTATTTGGGCGGCAATTTTTTGGAGAACATCGATGGGATCTGCCAGTTTTTCTGTAAAGGGATTACCCCGAAGAAAACACTGGATAAGGGTAGGGATCGCTTCTAACTGCAGGCGAGGGAGCGTTTTTAATTCGACAATTTCAGCGGCATAACCGTGGCGTTGGGGAATGGCGATCGCCGGACAATTGGGACGCAAAAAAGGGCTTTTTAAAACTGAATCCACCACAATTAAGTTGCGCGCAAAATTGTCAGGAAAACTTGATATTTTTACGGGGGATTTTTGATGTTTAGTCGCTCTTTCCAGCACCATGGCAACGGTTTTTCTCGTTTCCGGGCGATCCCCGCTGATCCCCTGGGGAAAAGTTGATGGTGTTGCCGTAAGGATTTTTTGCTTGGCCTGCCAAATTCGTTCTACGGATTCATAGATGCGACTTTCTGAAAGTTGACCTGTTTTGATCGCCGTTTCGATGGCCGTAATCGCTCCGTCCACATCGGGAGGCATCAGGAGAATATCGGCCCCAGCGGCGATCGCCTGGACAACAACGGTATCAGGAGCCGCAAACTGGGTAATTCCTCCCATGACCAACGCATCGGTGACGATTAATCCTTCAAATCCTAGCTTGTGCCGTAGTTGGCCCGTAAGAATTGCTGGCGAAAGGGTTGCTGGATATTGTTGATCCCAAGCGGGAATCATAAGGTGGGCACTCATCACCGCATCTACGCCCCCTTGAATGGCGGCCTTAAAGGGAGGCAGTTCGACGGTATTTAAGCGCGTGTCATCGTGGGAAATGGTGGGGAGCGCGAGGTGGGAATCAGTTGCCGTGTCCCCATGGCCAGGAAAATGTTTTGCCGTCGTTAAAACAGCATATTGTTGCGCCCCCCGGATAAACGCAGTACCCAAGGCACTCACCTGATCCGGCGTTTCTCCGAAGGCACGGATGTTGATCACCGGGTTGTGGGGATTGTTATTCACATCCAGCACCGGGGCCAAAACCCAATTGATACCAAGGCTGAGGGCTTCCTGGGCCGTAGTTGCGCCCATGGTTTCTGCAAGGGCGATCGCCTGGTGGAGATCCGTACGCCAAATCTCACCGAAAGCCATGGGAGGCGGGAATTCCGTCGCACCGCTAAACCGTTGGCCGACCCCTTCTTCGATATCTGCGGCAATCAAGAGGGGAATTTCGGCCCAACTCTGCAATTGCTTGGTTTTCTGGGCTACCTCGGCGGCACTCCCCCCCAAAAGGATTACGCCACCGATCCCCGCCTCGATCCAGCGTTGTAGAGTCGTTTGATCAGCTTCCCACTGGGGGTAGGGGCGTTCGTAGTCAAATAGATAGCCAGCCCCCCGCACGACGATCATCTGGGCGATCGCCTGGCGGAGAGACAAGGATTCAACCGGGGGGAGGGGAGCCATCACCAAGGGCGCTACACCATTTCCTCGGATTCTTGGGCTTCTAGTTCCTCTGGATCCTTAATGTCTAGTTGGTTAATGAAATGGATCATCCGGTCTCCCTCTTCAAGGGAACGGTCTTCGATGAATAAAACCTCTGGTGATCGCCGCAGGCGAATGCGCTGGCCTAGGGTACGACGCACAAACCCTTGGCTGGCCCGCAGTCCTTCCATCGTTTCGGCCCGGGCTTCTTCTGAGCCATAGATGCTCACAAAAATCTTGGCATGCTGCAAGTCCCCAGACACTTCTACTTCAGTGATGCTCACCATGCCCGCCCCAACTCGGTCATCTTTAATATCCTGCATGAGCATCAAACTCACTTCCCGCTTAATCAGCGAAGAAACCTTCGATACCCGTCGACTATTTGCCATGACTCTATTCGCCTCCTAAAATCCTGTACCGCGTTCTCGGCACCCACAACCCCAGCCGCTTCTTTCCATTTCCTTTGAGTCTTCCATTGATTCAAAAAGCTGCAAAAAAATGTGGCGATCGCGGTGGCGGCTTGATGTGACTCGAAGTCGGTTTGGCGGTGTGACAACGCCCTCAGTGTATCTTGAAAAAACCCTACCCTTCAACTCCCTAGCTATCTTCCCGTTGGCGATCGCCGCAAACCTAAAGAAAATATCAAGATATATCCCTGAACCTTGACAACGGACGATTGTTCCCAAAATCCCCCCTAAAAAAGCAACAAATCCACCAGAACAGGGTATGTTTATACCTGAATATCAATGGTCAGTGAGTAATCCCAAATGCTGGACAAATCCGAAGCAATCATCGAAGCAATAGATGCTAGAGAAATTTTAGATTCCAGAGGTCGCCCCACCGTCGAGGCAGAAGTTCGTTTAGAAAGCGGTGCAGTAGGTCTCGCCCAAGTGCCCAGTGGAGCCTCTACCGGTAGTTTTGAAGCCCATGAACTGCGGGACGGAGACAAAGCCCGTTATGGCGGCAATGGGGTACTAAAGGCCGTGCGCAATGCGAAAGAAAAAATTGCCCCGGAACTGATCGGTAAAGATGCCCTTGACCAAACGACAGTTGATTACGCCATGATTGCCCGGGATGGCTCTGACAACAAATCTAATCTAGGGGCCAATGCCATTTTGGCGGTATCCCTCGCAGCGGCAAAAGCGGCAGCAGCGGAACTCGCCCTGCCCCTCTATCGTTATCTCGGTGGCCCTTTGGCTAACGTCCTCCCCGTGCCCTTGATGAACGTGATCAATGGCGGTGCCCACGCAGCTAATAACGTTGATTTCCAAGAATTTATGATCGTGCCGGTGGGGGCCAGTTCCTTTAAAGAAGCACTCCGTTGGGGAGCGGAAGTTTTTACTGCCCTGAGCAAGGTACTTGACAGCAAAGGTTTATTAACAGGTGTTGGGGATGAGGGGGGATTTGCCCCTAACCTAGGCTCTAACGAAGAAGCCCTCGAAATTCTCGTGGATTCGATCAAAGCGGCGGGCTACGAACCCGGTACACAGGTGGCCCTCGCCCTCGACATTGCCGCCAGTGAATTTTACGCCGATGGTCAGTACACCTACGACGGTACAGCCCACAGTCCGGCAGAATTTATCGACTACCTGACGGCGATGGTCGAAAAGTACCCAATTGTTTCCATTGAGGATGGTCTCCATGAAGATGATTGGGATAGCTGGACAATTTTGACCGCACGCATCGGCCACAGGGTACAACTGGTCGGGGATGACTTGTTTGTCACCAACAAGGTGCGACTCCAACAGGGCATTGAGAAAAAAGCGGGTAATGCGGTATTGATTAAGCTCAACCAAATCGGTACCCTCACCGAAACCCTCGAAACCATCGATCTGGCGACCCGCAATGGATATCAGTCCGTGATTAGTCACCGCTCTGGGGAAACGGAAGATACCACCATCGCTGATCTGGCGGTGGCAACCCGTGCCGGCCAAATCAAAACCGGTTCCCTCTGCCGCAGTGAACGGGTAGCAAAATACAATCGCTTACTCCGCATCGAGGATGAACTTGGCGATCGCGCAGTTTATGCCCCTAAAGTTGGTCTTGGCCCCCAATTCTAAGAGTTCTCGCCGAACAGACATTCAGCCTTAACTTTTTCATACTCCCATCCGGATCACAGTGTTCTATCGCTGTGGTCTTTTTTGTGGTGGGTCGCCAAAAGCACTGCCAATTTACCCCTAAGCAATTTTCGACCCAACCCAAGGCAGTATGATAAAAAACACCGTTTTGACTTCGTTCCCATGCCCCAACCGATCCAATGGTATCCCGGCCACATTGCCAAGGCCGAACGCCAACTCAAAGAACAGCTCAACCGCGTTGATGTGGTGTTAGAAGTCCTCGATGCCCGCATCCCCTTCGCATCCCACCACCCCCAAGTCGATGAATGGATTGGTGAAAAACCTCGGGTCGTCGTGGTCAATCGGCGGGATATGATCCCCAGCGAAACCCTCAGTCAATGGCGCGACTGGTACCAAGCCCAAAAAATTCAGCCCGTCTTTACCGATGCAAAAAAGGAACCGGGGTTAAAGGTGTGATTAAAGCTGCCCAATTAGCCGGAAAAGCGATGAATGACCGCCGCATTTCCCGGGGAATGCGGCCCCGTCCGGTGCGGGCAGTGGTTATGGGTTTACCTAACGTTGGGAAATCGGCCCTGATTAACCGTTTAGTCGGTAAAAAAGTCGTCGAAAGTGCCCGCAAAGCTGGGGTGACGAAACAATTGCGCTGGGTGAGAATCTCTGACCAAATTGAAATGCTTGATGCCCCAGGGGTAATTCCCTGGAAGCTCGATGATCAACATAATGCGGTGAAACTAGCCATTTGTGAGGACATTGGCGCGGCCTCCTATGACAACCAACTGGTCGCAGCGGCCATGGTGGATTTGCTCGTGGAACTGAATTTAGAACAGCATCTGACTGAGCGCTATGACCTCGACCCCCTCGATATGTCTGGCGAAGATTATGTCATTGCCCTCGGAGACCATCGCTTCCAAGGCGACAGGGAACGTAGTGCAGTTACGTTGCTCAATGAATTTCGTAAGGGCATTTTGGGACAAATCCCCCTCGAATTGCCGAATTAAAGATTTGCGCTACAGTACAGCGTGGAACTGATTTAGATAGAACTTATTAAAAGACAACAATGAATTTTGAGGCGCTAGATGAGGCCACCATTGACCGGGTGATCGAAATGGCCTGGGAAGACCGCACCACCTTTGAGGCCATTGAGATGCAATTTGGGCTTCAGGAAAAGGAAGTGATTCAAATCATGCGGCGCTATATGAAACGCTCTAGTTTTAAGATGTGGCGTAAGCGGGTGACCGGGCGGAACACAAAACATCTCCAAAAGCGGGATTTCATAGAAGGACGATTTCGTTCCGCAAACCAAAAGGGTTCTTAATCGAAGCCATGGACTGACCTGATTTTCATCCGCATGGGGCACTAATACAGATCTGCCGTGGAGAAGCGCTGCAGAATTAACATTTTGTAGTAATCTAAACTAGCCGCACAGACTGTTATTAATTGATCACCGTCTATGACCACAGAACATCCCGGAACTTTGGCCCAGCCGATCCCCGTCGAAGAGATTCAAAAATTATTACCCCACCGCTATCCTTTTTCGCTGGTAGACCGCATCCTCGAATATATTCCCGGTGAAAAGGCTGTGGGCCTGAAAAATATCACCTTTAATGAACCCCATTTCCAAGGTCACATCCCAAATCACCCGATCATGCCGGGGGTACTGATGGTGGAAGCGATGGCCCAGGTGGGCGGGTTTATTTTGACCCAAATGCCGGGGATGGAAGATAGCTTTTTTGCGTTTGCTGGGATTGATAAAGTTCGGTTTCGGCGACCGGTAGTCCCTGGTGATCAGCTAATTATGACGGTGGAAGTGATCACGGTAAAGGCCAAGCGCATCGCGAAAATGAAGGGCTGTGGCACCGTGGATGGTCAAGTGGCGGTGGAAGGGGAGATGCTCTTTTCCCGTCTGAATTTTGAATAATTGGCCCTGAGGCCCACTACACTACTATGGAGCACACTGGAGAATTCTTTTGAGTACTCTGATTCATCCGACGGCGGTGGTTCACCCCAACGCTCAAATTCATCCAACGGTTCAGGTTGGCCCCTATGCAGTGATTGGTGAATATGTCACGGTTGGGGAAGGTACGGTTATTGGTGCCCATGCAATTTTGGATGGTTATACGCGCATTGGTCAGGGGAATCGGATTTACCCAGGGGCGGCCATTGGCTTAGAACCACAGGATCTCAAATATCAGGGGGCGGCCAGTTTAGTTGAAATTGGCGATCGCAATACGATTCGCGAATATGTGACGGTGAATCGGGCGACGGCGGCGGGAGAAAAAACGATCATTGGGAATGACAATCTCTTGATGGCCTATGTCCATGTGGCCCACAATTGCATTCTGGAAAACAACATCATCATTGCGAACAATGTGGCGATCGCCGGCCATGTGGAAATCGAATCGCGAGCGGTGATTGGTGGGATGTTGGGCATTCACCAGTTTGTACATATCGGCAAGATGGCAATGTTGGGGGGCATGAGTCGCATTGATCGGGATGTGCCACCTTTTATGCTGGTCGAAGGCAATCCTTCGAAGGTGCGTTCTTTGAATTTGGTGGGCCTCAAGCGCAGTGGTTTAACCCCGGCGGAAATGGGTTTGCTTAAACAAGCATTTCGTTTACTGTACCGCTCGGATCTCAAAACCTCCGAGGCGATCTCCCAACTTGTGACTATCGGCGACCATGAACATCTCCAACATCTCCAACAGTTTCTCGAAAAAGCCCTCGATCCCAGCCGTCGGGGTTTAATTCCGGGGAAACGGAGCTAGGCGATAATGCATATTTTCATCAGTACGGGGGAAGTGTCCGGCGATCTCCAGGGGAGTCTCTTGGTGGAAGCGCTCTTTCGTCAGGCCGAGGCGCTCAATATTGACCTAAAAATTACTGCCCTCGGTGGCGATCGCATGGCTGCAGCGGGAGCAACCCTCCTGGGTAACACCACAAAAATTGGCTCCATTGGTCTGATCGAATCCCTGCCCTACATCATTCCGACCCTCCGCATTCAACGGCAGGCGAAACGCTATCTCAAAGAAAATCCGCCGGATCTGGTGGTGCTGATCGATTACATTGGCCCGAATATTGGCATTGGTAATTTTGTCCGCCGTCAGTTGCCCCAGGTGCCAATTATTTACTACATTGCGCCCCAGGCCTGGGTTTGGTCGTTTAATGACAACAATACAAAGGCGATCGCCCGCATCACCGACCGGATTCTTGCCATTTTCCCGGAAGAAGCCCGTTACTTTGCAGAATACGGCATAGACGTAAAATTTGTGGGCCATCCCCTCGTGGCAAAAATGGCCACCTGTCCCCGCCGTGCCACCGCTAGGGAAAAACTGGGCCTCAACCAAGACCGCCCCCTGATCACATTGTTGCCAGCCTCCCGCCGCCAGGAGCTGAAATACCTCTTACCCGTGATGGTGGAAGCGGCCAAAATTCTCCAGCGTCAGGTGCCAGAGGTAAAGTTTTTAATTCCCGTCGCCTTGCCCCACTACCGCAACATTCTAGAAACAGCGGTTAATGAAGCAGGTTTAAATGCAATTTTGATTGATAATCCAGCCCAAACTCCCTTGGCAATCGCCGCTGCGGATCTAGCGATCACAAAATCGGGCACCGTAAACCTCGAAATTGCCCTGTTAGACGTCCCCCAGGTGGTGCTGTACAAAGTGCATCCCGTCACCGCTTGGATTGCGAAACATCTGCTGAAATTTTCGATTCCGTTCATGTGTCCAGTGAATTTGACCCTGATGCGGCGCATCGTTCCCGAACTACTACAAACAGAAGCGACCGCTCCCCGCATTGTCCAGGAATCTTTGGCATTACTCCAGGATGGCGATCGCCAAGCCCAACTCCAGCAAGATTATCAAGAAATGCGGGCGGTGATGGGCGATGGCAAAGCTTGCGATGTGGCGGCTGTCGATATTCTTACCTTTCCCAGTCACCGACGATAAAGTTAGGCTTCCCCCGATTTTTTGGGGTCATTAAATTGAGCTTTAGCTTGGATATAAATCTCCTTATCGATGATTTTTGCCCCCATTTCTTCGGCAAGTTTTTCAATTTTTCCCTTGGCAAAGGGGCGCACAAAAAAGGGGATTTTCTTAAAGAGTTCTTTAGCTTCGTCTGTCCATTCCATCGGAATTTCTCCTGTGCTCAATTGTTTGACTTCGTACTTTAATACTATTATCCGGCAAATCACTATCAGCAAGTCCTCAAGCAATTACCAGTTTTATGTCAGCTAAATAATAGTTGCATTGGTTTAAAAAAATTAATTTTCCTATCTTTTTCGAAGCGATCGCCTGATATTTATGCTCCGGGTACCAAGCAGAAATTCATTTTGTCATATATTTTCGAGTGTATCGGCATTTTTTTTAATTCTTTTGATAGATTGAGAGATATCCTATCAAACTCAGTTATCAATGTCCGAGTTAATCCCTGCCTGTCAATCCCTGACCACCAATGTCAATGCACTCCTCGATTTATGGCAGCAAGAACCAACACTTCATTTCCAGCAGGATACAACGGCGATCGCCACATCCCTCGAAAAGGCCACCTCTCCAAAGTTTGAAATTGTCTTTGCTGGGGCTTTTAGTGCGGGTAAGTCTATGTTGATCAATGCCTTACTCGAACGGGAGTTACTTTACAGCGCCGAAGGCCATGCCACAGGCACCCAATGTTACATCGAATATGCGGCCCCAGATCAGGAGCGAGTAGTACTGACTTTTTTGAGTACCGAAGAAATTCAGGGGCAGCTCTACCAACTTTGTCAACGACTCGCATTAAAAATTGAGACTTTAGATGACCAGCAACAACTTGTTGTCCTTCAAGATAATTGCCAACAAATTTTGCAAGAGGAAGGGGGTGAAAACAAGTCCGACAAAGCCAAAACAGCCAAAGCTCTTTTTCTTTTACTCGAAGGCTATCTTCACAATCAAGAGCGGATTCATCCTAGCCAAAATTCTACTTATTCCATGGAGCAGTTTAATTTTGCCAATCTAACGGAAGCAGCAAATTTTGCACGACGGGGTAGTAACAGCGCTGTTTTGAAAAAATTGCAATATTATTGCCATCATCCATTGCTAGAGGATGGTAATGTTTTGGTCGATATGCCAGGGATCGATGCTCCAGTTAAACGGGATGCCCAGTTAACCTATGACAAAATTATTCATCCAGATACTTCAGCGGTAATCTGCGTCCTCAAACCCGCTTCGGAAGGGGATATGACCAGTGAAGAAACAGAATTACTGGAAAAAATGCGTACAAACTTAGGCATTCGCGACCGTGTTTTTTATGTTTTTAATCGTATCGATCAAACTTGGTACAATACGCAACTACGGCAACGGCTTGATAGTTTGATCCAAAGTCAGTTTCAAAGGGATGAAAGAATTTACAAAACAAGTGGTTTGTTAGGTTTTTTTGGTAGTCAAGTTAAAGATAGTTCCAGCGGCGATCGCTTTGGTATTGATAGTATTTTTGCGGACAGTGTTAAAAATCTTGGTGGCGAAGAAGAAACGCCTCAATTCGTAAGTGAATTTAACAATTATTGTGCCAACTCTGGCAAATTAACACGGACGCCATTTAAAGTTTCTGTCAACAGTTATGAAACCCCTAATGAAAACTACGTCCGCATTTTAAGTGAATGGGGAAGACCGTTAATTGAGCAACTTGTTAAAGACAGTGGTATCGAAGAATTTCGCCAAGGTATTACCTGCTACCTGAAAGAAGAAAAACGGCCACAATTATTCGCTGCGTTAGCAGATGATCTTCAGCCTTTATGTATTGCTTTACGGAAACATTTACTTTCTGAATATCGAGAATTAGAAAGCCAGCCCCACGAGATCGAAGCGATGAAAGCTCAAGAGTTAACTCGCCTCAACCAAGAATTACAAGAGGTCGGTATTCAATTTCAAAAACATATTACTGAAGAAGTCAACAATATCATCATCAACCAAGATTTTTCCTTTGAAGAGGATTTTCAGGCCCTTAAAGCAAAAATGGTCAGTCGTTTAGATGAATTGCTGCAAACTTTTTCTGTCAAAAATGCTTACAGTCAAGCCACTTTTTCACATCCCCGCAACGCAACCGCACCTCTAATTGCGATTTTAGTAGAGGCTTTGTATTATTTGGCAAATGAGTTAGAAGATGTTTTGATCGAATTTTCAGACATTCTCATCCACAATTTTTGTCAACGCTTAGTGAAGCGCATTCAACAATCTGATTATTATCGAAAACTATATCGTTTATTAGGAAACGATGGAGGTCTTGAACAATCCATTTCAACTCTCGAAGGTCAACTGATTTATGCACTCCAAAGTGAAGCGAGAACAGAATGCGATCGCTATGTGCGAGAAAGTCCAAGATTTTATGATGAAGGAACTTTTTCGATTTATCAATTTCGACAAACTCTCCAGCAGACTTCTCAGGCCTATGATTGTGAAAGTATGGTGGAAGCAGAACCCGCGATTCGTCAACTTTTAAAGCTAGATTTTGAACCCAAGGTTAACGCTACCATCCGTCAAAACTTTCGACAGACAATCAACCAAACTCTAAAGACTCAGTTGTTACCAATGGCAGCACAACAATCAGAGTTTATTTTAGAGCAATATAATCTAGCTCGGCGTTATTTGGAACAAACTCTAGAACAGGAAGCCCGTGAAAAAATTGCTCGAAATCTTCAGCTACAACGAGAATATAAACATAAAATTGAGGTCTATAATCAAGCTGCGATAACAATCAATCAATGCCTTCAGGAAATGCAGGTCTATGAGCGACAATTACCAATCATCATTGAATCAGATTTTGAATTTTCCGATGTGACATCAATAATCGAACATAATAATCAGTAATTTTCAATTAAGAACATACTTAAAATCACCGATGGCTAATTTTAAACATTTACAAACTTCTTGCGATCCCGATGATGTGATCAAGTTCCATAAAGAACTAGAAACTTTCGGAACGCTGGATGAAAAGTTGCAAAGTGCACTAAATTCATATGTAAAATATCAAGGAAATAATATTGTGGCTTTAGGAGATGCTTTAGCCGATCTTTTACAAGAGAAAGGCTTAAAATTTCCACTAAGAGGCTACAGCACATTTAATGCTGAGTATCCATGTTCTGTACTAAAAACCGATGGTGGTGGTTGGAAAAAAGGGAAGGTTCGTTTTCGTTACGCTTTGGAAGTCATTATAGATGAAGAAGAAGAGGTTCTTGATACCTCAAAGTCACCACTGGACGATATTCGGCAATCGATAAATAATTCTAAGGAAGTCTAAAATGGAAAGTGATTTTCAGCCTATTCACGATATTCTTGACTCAGAAGACGTCATTGATTTTGGTTCCAAAAGTTATCTCAGAAGAACTTCTGAATTTGTAGAAATTCTTCGAAGCTGCTTACATCAGAGCCATCAAAAAATCAAAGACCAAGCTTGTAATAAATCCATTAAATATCTAAGAGACTCATTGCAAGAAGGTGTGATTTTTGAAGTTGACATTCTTCAACCTGGAAAAACTGAAGGATGGCAAAAAATGCAGATAAAATTCAAAACCTCTCTTGAAGCCTGTCTGATCCAGCCTGAAATTCAAGAACCAGAGTCACCACTCGATGATATCCGCCAGTCAATTCAAGAAAAAACAGAAGATTAAACTATGTCACCTACTCAAAAAAAATTACTCACACAAGAATCATCGGTTATTCATTTTCTCGAACCAGTAAAAGTATCTTTTATGAATCAGCCGATGGCTAAAGTTGGCGACTTTCTCAAAGCACTCAAATCTAAACTGTTGGGGTTTTCTCCAAATGACTGGGACAAAGAACATTATATCCCTTATCAGCAATGGTTCACTGATGGCTACGAAGCTGAAATATTAGATGTGGCTGGCTCTGGTTGGAAAAAGGGAAAAGTTAAAATTAAAATTTCTCTTGAATTTATTCCCAATGCCACGGAAATGGGGAATGCAGAATCTCCCTTAGATGATATTCGTCAATCTATATCTGAACCGTAAAACTCACTATGTCTGAAAATTTTGATGCAATTGAAAATGTCTTTGGAGAGAACACAATCTTTGAGATCAACTCCGAAGCTGACATCATGAAGAGCAGCACTTTTTTGAATATTATTGATGAAATTTGCACGGAATCATTATCTGCTATTGAAAACGAGATCGATAATGTTTTTAGTAATGAATCTATTGAATTACAGAAAATCAAAAATTCTACGGACAATTCAATTATTTATGAAATCAAAAGCTTAATCGCAGAACATAGTGAATTAGTTTGGAAAAACAAAAAAATCCGGTTTCGCTTAATTGTCGAAGCTTCAGAAGACAGCAGAAATTTTATTCCTGAATCTCCTCTGGATGACATTCGCCAGGAAATCACAAAAAAATCAGAGGAAGAATCAATTTAATGGCTAAAACACCGCGTCTTCCAATTCCCGATTCTGTCCGAAAATACGTTTACCAACGGGATAATTATCAATGTCAATGTTGCGGTTCACGACTTCACGAAACCCAACTCAGCATTGACCACATTATTCCCCTAGCCAAAGGTGGCAGTAACGACATTAGCAATCTGCAAACGCTATGTTTAAACTGCAATCAAAAAAAGGTACCCGTCGCGATCGCCGCTTCCAACGTCGCTTTACTTGAGGAATTTTATTGACGTTGCTGAATTGCAGTAAGCAGATCATAAAAGGGTTGCCAGTTATTTTCTGTGGTGATCGGTTCCCAAACAGATTCAATCACCGGACGCAGCAAAGCTGTTTTCGGGTTTTGGGAGGTCAGGCGATCGCCAATTTGTGCCAACTCAGGTTCAGGGATCTCCTGTAAGGCCCGCTGGTAAAGTCCTTGCCATTGTTCAAAGAGCGGCCCTGACAAATCACTATTTTCCAAAATGGTGCTGGAATGCGATCGCCAAGCGTAATTAAACTGAGCTGCCAACTGATAGAAAAAGTCGTGGTAGCCCGTTTGGGTTTCCTCCAACAGTGCCAGGGTTGCGGCAAACAGATCGGCCCCTAGATCTTCCGGCAAATCTTGCAGCCCCAATTTTTCGAGCATTAACTGGCGATAGGTTTGCTCATATTCGATTTCATAATTCACGAGGCCCGTCGCCAAATCCCGCTTATCCATCACCAGCGCCAGGGGCATTTGCAACATTTCTAAATTCAGGCGGCAGATCATTGGTTGGTTGCCGTAGCTATAGCGACCACTGTAGTCGAAGTAAGCCGCCGTAAACTTGCGGTCATAGCTGGGAATAAACGCATAGGGGCCATAATCAAAGCTTTCCCCCGTAATTGCCATATTGTCCGTATTCAAAACCCCGTGGCAAAAGCCCGCCGCCATCCACTGAGCCGCTAATCGTGCCACCCGCTTCACCAAATCAGCGTAAAACAGGGCGTAGGCATCCTCATCCCCAACATACTCGCCGTAGTAATGTTCCACCACATGGTCGAGGAGTTGCTGTAATAAGTCCCGCCGTTGTAGGTAGTAGAGCCGCTCAAAAGTGCCAAACCGAATATGCGATCGCTGGAACCTGACCATCACTGAAGACCGAGTGGGAGAAGGCTCGTCCCCCCGCCAGAGGGATTCCCCTGTTTCGATCAGGCTTAGACAGCGGGAAGTATTCACGCCTAGTTGGTGCAATGCCTCTGCCGCCAAAACTTCCCGGACACCACCCTTGAGGGTTAAACGCCCATCGCCATTGCGGGAATAGGGAGTTTGACCAGAACCTTTTGTGCCGAGATCGTAGAGTAAGCCGTCCTGGGCGCGCACCTGCCCGTAGAGAAAACCCCGTCCGTCCCCTAACTGAGGATTGTACTGACCGAATTGATAGCCGTGGTAACACATGGCCCGCAAGGGATGGGGCGCTTGGAACTGACCAAACGCTTCGAGAAAATCTTGATCGTCTACTTGTTTCGGTTCAAGGCCCAATTTTTCTAAAACGGCGTCATTGCGGAAGCGTAGCTCATGGTGAGGAAAATCTGCCGCTGTCACTTCATCAGAAAAGCGATCGCCAAGGCTTGCAAAGACCTGTTCATAGGGCAGACAAACGAGGGGATTTTGGGTGAGCTCACTGATGGGGGCCATGGGCGTACAATTAAACCAAAAAGCATTAAGGCATATTATGGCAGATCCGATTATGTACCAAGTGGATGGTTATGTGGTGTTGCGCCACGACCACCCGGAACAATTGATGGAGCCCGACGAAATCCGCACCTTTTTTGAAACGCTCCTCAGTACCCAGCCGGATCTATTGCCCGCCGATTTGGCCAAACTCCCCTCCCAAGCTGAGCAAATTGATCAACTCCTCGCAGATTATTGCGAACTGGAAATCGAGGACGGTTTTTTGCAGTGGTATGCGGTGCGCTTTGAAAAATAGGGTATCCACATCCCCACATCCCTCTAAATCTCCCTTATGAAGGGAGACTTTTTGTTCCCCGCCGCTGGAGGGGCTAGGGGAGGGTTCTAATCGGCCCATTGCTGCTGGAGTTGTTGAATGAAGGCAAAGCGCACATCTTCTCCCGTTTCGAGCAAAGTCACATCGGGATGTTCAGGCGTCAAGAAATCGAGGCCCGTTTCCCGCCCGGAGATTAAAAATTCCGTCGCCGCGACCCGATAAATGCGTTCGGGATCTAAAGGGCGATCGCCAATTTGCCAGGTTTGACTTTCCGGAACAAAGGTCACCCCCGCCGTTTGCAAATATCCCCCCGTGCCGCGATTGGCCACGCCCTGATTCAGAATTCGTTCCAGAGTTACCCCCCTAATCTCAACGGTGGCTAAATTTCCCCCGAAGGGCAAAATCCGAATCACATCATACTGGGACAACGGGCCGGGAGGCAGCACATCATCAACACGGATCGAGCCGCCATTAAAAATGGCTAATTCGGCAGCGGGTGTCGCCGTTAACATTGACTGGGCAATGATGTCCGTTAACGCCGTCGGTTGGTTGCGCACGGAACTTTCCAAACCATCTAGGGCGATTGGACTTTCGGTAATGATTTGCTCTGGTTCAAAACCATCAGCCCGAAAACCATCAAAGGCCAGTTGCTGCCAATAATTAACCTCCTGTTCTGTTTCTGGATCTGCGGCGATCGCCCCGGTAATCGGTTGCAAATGTGATTGAACTGTAAGCTGCTCCGTTTCCGTGTCGTAGCTGAGATTGTGGAGATAAACCGTGCGAGCATTGGCATCGGCCTTGAAAATCGGCGTAAAATCCGCACCACGCCACTGTTGAATATTTTCATGGTCGTGGCCCCCCAGGATTAGGTCAATTTCCGGGATATTTTCAGCAAGATAATGGTCATCCTGCATCGCCAGGTGAGTGACCGCCACAATAATATCCGTTTGTGTCTCTAATTCTGCGACGAGGGTTTCCATCTGTTCTAGGGGGTCGAGGTAGGTGACGTAATCCACGGGATTGCTCGGAATTACCACCCCCACAAAACCAATCCGCACCGGAGTTCCCGCCTCACCATAAATGGTTTCAATCACGTAGGGAGGCACATTATCCCAGGGTTCCCCCGCCGCCGTCAGAACGTTACCTGAAAACCACTGGAAGTCTGATTCTGCTAGGCGTTGCTTGAACTGGGATTCACTAATGTCAAATTCGTGGTTACCGAAGGTGGCAAGATCCAAGCCCACTTGGTTCATCACCGCCACAATTTGTTTTCCTGCGAGGCGATCGCCATCCACCACCGCAGTCCCCAAGGCCGACGGACTAAATAAATCCCCAGCTAAAACGGTGAAGGTATGGGGATTTTCGGCAAGCAGTTCCTTGCGTAGGGTCGCCAACCGCGCCAGGCCCCCCGTTGCCCCACCACCCAGGGGCGTAATTTCATAGACATCATTGAGGTGAAGCAGTTGCAATTCTACCGTTTCAGCCCAGAGAGATAGGGGGGCGATCGCCAAACTGACCATGGCCCCAGACACCAGCACCGTAGAACGAACGACCTTCCCAAAGCAATCAAACAACATGGGTCATTACCAAATCCATCACTAATCCCTTCATGATGGTTCAGGTCACCGCCGCAAAAGGCGATCGCTCATAAATTGTGATATTTACGCTAAAGGGCAATTTCCCTAGACAGGTGGTGGAACGACCACATCTGTTTCTAGATCTCGAAAAATCGTCTCCTCCTGGGGTGTTACTTGCTCCGGACGAAAAATCGTGTTGAGGGCTGTTTCCAAGGTGCGGGACATCACAATTTGGTTGTTATAAACCACGATCACCCGTGCCAAGGTCGGGACGCTATTTTCTTCGGCCTCTAGGTAAAGGGGTTCCACATAGAGGAGCGACTGTTCAATGGGAATTACCAATAACTTGCCCTGCACTGCCCGGGAACCTTCTCGATTCCAGAGGGAAATTTGCTGGGAAATAACCGGGTCTTGTTTAATGAGGGCTTCAATTTGATCCGGCCCATAAATCAACTTCTGTTTCGGGAATTGGTAAAGTAACAGCTTGCCGTAATGTTCTCCATCGGCGCGGCCCGCTAACCAGGCAATTAAATTAGGGCGACTGGTGGGGGTATAGGGATGGAGCAAAATAAATTCCTCTGAAGTGGCCGTGGGTAGCCGCATGATCAGATAGTAGGGGGCGATCTCCTGGGGTTCATTTCCATAAACTTCCTGGGGAATTTCCCAC
Organism: Picosynechococcus sp. NKBG042902; assembly: GCF_963864045.1. NCBI lineage: Bacteria > Bacillati > Cyanobacteriota > Cyanophyceae > Chroococcales > Geminocystaceae > Picosynechococcus > Picosynechococcus sp. NKBG042902. The sequence goes on from NZ_CAWLTV010000071.1 coordinate 100,920, forward strand.
TGGTCTTCGCGGTTATAGAAAACCTGGGGGTCTTGCATGTGATAGCTCAGGAGGCGTTCGGACTGCACATTAAACAAGTCAGTTGGATAGCGCAGGTGTTCTTTTAAACCATCGGGCAATTCGGCAAAGGAACGAAACAATTCTGGAAAGGCCCTTGCCCAAGTTTGGATCATCGGATCGGCGGCATCGGCGATATAAAAACGCACTGTGCCATTGTAGGCATTGATCACCACCTTAACGGAGTTGCGGATGTAGTTGAAGGGATGTTCCCCCGGATCGGCATAGGGATAATGGTCACTGGTGGTATAGGCATCCAAAATCCAATAGAGGTAATTTTTTTCGCCGAGGCGGTTGGTCTCGCCAATGTCGGCTGACACGAGGTAGGGATCACGATCAAACCGCAAAAATGGGGCGATCGCCCGCACCCGTTGATTAATATTGCGTCGCATCAACAAGCGAGTATCACCGGTGAGATCATTGGATAACAAAATCCGCCAATCCCGGAGATATTGCGCGAAAAACAAACGTTTCAAAGGATTCCCAAAGGCAATGCCCCCCGTCCCGTCGTAGGTGTTGTAGCGGTTATCTTCCCCACTGGGATAGTCCAACTCCTGCACCTTGGTATCGGTCATCACGTAGTTATTGGTCAGCTCACCGTAGTAAATGCGCGGTTGACCAATGGGAATTGCCTCCCGTACCGCTGGGGTTAAGGTGGTCAAATTGCCATTATCTGCCGTCGCCCCAGCCCCAATATCCTGTACATAATATTGGGGTAAGCCAGTCTCCTCAGCCCGGTTGACTGGACTCACCGTAAAGCCATAGCCATGGGTATAAATGAGATGCTTGTTCACCCAAGTCTTTGCTTGTTCTGGCACCGCTTCATAATCTAGTTCCCTGGGGGCAATGATCACCTGTTGTTGGCTGGGATTTTGGTCTGGGTTTAGGCGTAGGGTATAGCGATCAATATCAGCATCCGAAAAGCGATAATACAGCCGAATTTGCTGCAATTGGCGGTTAGTTTGCAGGATGGGGCGACTGTCCCATAGGCGGATGTTGTTGATGGTTAGGGGATTGCTGTCAATGTCGGAGGCGGTGAGTTCTCCTTCTGGGTTAAACACCCGTGACTCGATGGCATCCAGCCCAAAGGCCCTGCGGGTGGAGGCGATGCTGTATTCCAGATAGGGACGCTCCCGGGCTAATTCATTCGGTTGCACGATGAGGCGTTGGGTTCCGGCAGAGAGAATGGCACCGATGGCCATAACGCCGATATACAAAAGAATGCCCTTTAACACCTGGGGCTGTTGGCGACGGATAGAAACGGTACGGCGGTGGGGATAACGCCAGAATTGCCCTAAACACCAAGCGGCGATCGCCAAGGCCAAAACTGTGAGGAGAATTTCCACATGTTGATCGACGTTGAGATTGGTATAGCTCACCCCATAAACCACCCCAAGCTTAGAGTAGAGCAGCTCATAACGTACTAACCAGTGACGTCCGGCCACGGCGAGGAAGAGGAGGCCCGCCAAAAGATTGAGATGCCGTAACTGGACTGGACTAAAGCCCGGAAACTGTCCCTGGGAAAAACTATCGCCAGATAGCAGATAGTACAGGGTGACACTCACCAAACCATAGAGAAATAAACCCTCAAACCAAAAGTCGAGGATTTGCCACAGGGGCAGGGTAAAAACATAGAAACCAGCATCATGGTTATAGATCGGATCGATTTGGCTGAAGGGCACCCCAAACCAACCCTGGAATATCCGCACCCAATTATTCGCCAGGATCGTCCCGAAACAGAGACTTAGAACCACGGCGATCGCCCGCAAGGAAAACCACCGTTGCCAAAGGATGCCCCCCAGCACCACCGCAGCTAACCCCAAACGCCAGATTTGCTGTTGGGTAAATTGCCACAAACTGCGCAATGATTTGAATGCCAGGGGATCCGGTAAAGCAGGGGTAATTAGCGGCAGGCTCATGTCCCGTTGTCCCATCTCCCAGACCACCGAGCCGTAGTGGAACAAAATCAAGACAATCAACAGGCTAAACCCGGCCATTAACAGCAGTAATCCCCGAAAATTGATCGCCGGTGATTCAGGAATTTTCTTGTGATAGGGGATGGGTTCGAGGAAAAATTTTTGCCACCATTGCAACGGAGGCCGGGGCACATTGGTTTGGCGATCGCCCCCCGACTGATCCGGGATTATTTGCCATTCCTGGCGGTCAACCACCCGGTAATTTATCCAGAGGAACACAAAGGAGCCACAAAAACCAAGACTCCACAGGCCAATGCGTAGGGAAACCTGCTTCAAAAAGACAGAACGATATCCCAGCTCAGCGAACCAAAATTGTTCAACGAGGAAACGGGAGACTAATTCAAATAGACCCCAGCCGGCGGCGATCGCACAGCATAGATAGATAATTAGTGACCATTTTTTATCCATGGTGCCGATTGTATCGACTTGCTGGCCTAAAAATCACGCTCGATCAATAATTCCGGAAAATTGGCCGCCCGCACTTTTGTAAGATGCCTGGGGGAATCGGTTTACCGCTGGCGAGGCGTTGTTGTTGGCCCGGAGGGAGGCAGCGGCGATCCACGTCGTAAAAGTAATAGCCTTGGGAAGTTTGGGAACGGGAGCCATTCAGCAGTAGATCGACAAGGATTTCTTGGATGGTGCGGCGATCGCCCGTTTGCCCCCAGAACAGAGAAAAAAGCTGATTCCGAAAAAAATCATCCCCCTGTAACTGGGTAAAGCGGCTGTCTGGAATGGTTTGATATTGACTACGAATATCGGCCAGGATGCCTTGCCACGTTTGGCGGCCAGGAAGCCCCTGACTAGACCCCGAAGATTGTTGCACGATTGTCGGTTCAGGTTTGCGATCCGGTTTGGCGATCGCCCCGGAGCTGGGAAATAAGCCCGCCGCGACCAAGGCAGAACCTAGGGTTAACTGAGTGAGCCGTGTGATCCGTTGCCCAAAAAAGCCCATAATTCTCCGCTGATGTTGCCTCAAATTGCTATGGTGTAGAGAGTAGACGAAAATCACCAAGCAAAGTTCCCTGCTTTTGCCATCTTAAGTATTTCCATGGTTCCTCCCCAACGTCAAAAAAGCCTCCGTCGCCTCATCGATCGCCTCGGCCTCCCCGATTACCATGGTATGCGCTGGGATTTACTGGATCTGGCCCTCACCCACCCCAGCATTTCCCCCGACAAAAATTATGAACAGTTAGAATTTATCGGCGATGCGGTGGTGCGCCTGGCCGCGTCTGAAGTGCTCTACGCCGAATATCCCGCTGAACCCGTGGGAGAATTTGCCGCCATTCGGTCGATCCTCGTGAGCGATCGCACCCTGGCAGAATTTGCCCACCGCTACAATCTCAAAAAATATTTGTCCTACCACGGCCATTACCACGGTGCTGGGGAAATTTCCCTGTTGGCCGATGCCTTTGAGGCGATGTTGGGAGCTTTATTTCTCACCACCAACGATTTAAGCCTGGTGCACCCTTGGCTCGACGAACATCTCCGCCACAAAGCCGCTGAGATTAAACAAGATCCAGCCCGGGAAAATTATAAAGATGCCCTACAAACCTGGAGCCAAGGGGAATACCAAAAACTCCCCACCTACCAAGTGACTGAAAATCCAGAATTTCGCCACGAAGAAGAACGGTTTTTGGCGGAAGTGAAGCTGGGGGATACTTTGCTCGGTAAAGGGGTTGGTCGTTCGAAAAAAGCCGCTGAACAAGCTGCCGCCCGCATGGCCTTTGAGGCGATCGCCCCCCTCGAAAATTTCACGCCTCAGCCATAGAAAAGCGCCCGGAGATCTGGCCTGAGTTACGATCCCCCGACGCCCTTCTATATTTCCTCACACCCAAACTAAGATTCTTAGACGATTAGCCCAGATTGAGGGTTCCATTTAGCTTTCCTGAATTGCCTCGATGATCGCTTGATTGGCTTCTGGGAACTGGTATTGCCCCAATTCGCCGGGATTGACCCACAAAATCTCTGCACATTCAAGGGGTTTGGCATCTCCAGCCAGGACACTGCACCAATGCACATGGAGTGAAACTTTGAATTTCGGGTAATCATGTTCAATTAAAATAAGGCGATCGCCCACCTCAACCTGGAGATTGATTTCTTCTTGGATTTCCCGCGCAATACAGGCTTCTACTGTTTCCCCTGGTTCGATCTTCCCCCCAGGGAACTCCCACAGGCCCGCCATTTCCCCTTGGTCTAAACGGCGATCAATTAAAATTTTTCCCTGGCGATCGCGAATAACGGCGACACCGATCTGCTTATGGGGCAAAGGCGACATTTTTTTACTCCGCACACAAGATAAACCCGATCATTATAGGAGATGGCTCCCGCCGCATTTGCCCAGATCAATTGAGGTTTTTGTTGAAATAAACCATTTAGAATTGTCCTTGTGCTTTGGGCACCTCTACCTTTTGTCTTTTTCTAAACTGTGACTTGGATTACAATTAAAACCACAAAAGCCCGTTGGGAAGCTGAGATGATGGGAGAAATTCTCACCGCCCACAGTATCCCCAACCGCGTTTTAGATATTGGACTGGGCATTTATTTTGGGCAAGGAAGCCAAGCTGCCCTCCAGGTGCGATCGCCTGATCAATGGACCGCCTTACTCCTGCTCAGTCCCCCAGAAGATGACCCCTAAACCCTTGTGTTTCGACCTAACCGCCTATGTCTCTTTTTGATTGGTTTGCCGCAAATCGCCAAAATTCTGAAACCCAGCTCCAGCCCCAACAGGAGCGCGAGATTGCCGATGGCCTCTGGACGAAATGCAAATCCTGCGATGCCCTCACTTACACCAAAGACCTCCGCAACAATCAAATGGTTTGTAAAGAGTGCGGCTTCCATAACCGGGTCGGCAGTCGGGAACGGGTACGCCAATTGATTGACGAAGGCACCTGGACAGAAATTGGTCAAAATGTCGCGCCGACCGACCCCCTCAAATTCCGCGACAAAAAAGCCTATAGCGATCGCCTCAAAGATTACCAAGAAAAAACAAGCCTCACCGATGCTGTAATCACTGGCACAGGACTGATTGACGGTTTACCCATTGCTTTGGCAGTGATGGACTTTGGCTTTATGGGCGGCAGTATGGGATCCGTCGTCGGCGAAAAAATTTGTCGCCTCGTAGAACATGGCACCGCCGAAGGTTTACCCGTGGTGGTTGTTTGTGCTTCTGGTGGGGCGAGAATGCAAGAGGGAATGCTCAGTCTGATGCAGATGGCGAAAATCTCTGGTGCCCTCGAACGCCATCGCACCAAAAAATTACTCTACATCCCTGTCCTGACTAATCCCACCACTGGGGGCGTCACCGCTAGCTTTGCGATGTTGGGAGATTTGATTCTTGCCGAACCCAAAGCAACCATCGGTTTTGCTGGACGCCGCGTCATTGAACAAACATTGCGCGAAAAACTTCCTGACGATTTCCAGACATCTGAATATTTACTCCAACATGGGTTTGTGGATGCGATTGTGCCCCGCACTGAATTGAAAAAAACCCTCGCCCAAATGATTAGTCTCCATCAGCCCTTTCACCCGATTTTGCCGGAGCTACAATTGGCTCCCCACGTGGAAAAAGAAAAAGTTTACGAGCCCATTGCCTCTACTTCGACCAACGACTTTTACAAGTAGACAAAGTCAGTAAAAAACATTGCCGTGATTAGCATAAACAATGGCATCCTTCAGGGATTTTGTTGCTAAATGTACTGTTATTACTGGCATTCATGTTAACTTTGATTAAACATCTCTTTGCATCGACCCAAACAATGGCTTGATAGGGCGTCGCGGAGAGACATTTTTCTTTAGGCATCAATTTAGGTTGAGCGGGAGTCGGGATATGGAAAATGTCATGAATCAGACTTGGCAAAAGACAGCTCTCAGCTGGGAATATCACAAGGCAGCCAATCCGCGTTTAGCAGATGTACCCATTCGCGCATTTCCGGCCAGCCTCCATGAATCCGGTGAAACACGGGTCATCCCCCTCGACCTTGCGGTGGAACTGGGGACAAAATACCCCGCCACGACTCCGAATCTTCTCGCTAACTACATTCGGATTAATGCTGGGGAACAGATTCCGGCGATCGCCGCTTCCAGTTCTGAAGTTTTTTATGTGATGCGTGGTGCCGGGCGTACCGAAACTGAATATGGCGTGCTCGAATGGAAAAAAGGCGACTCCTTTACCCTGCCAATGAATGCAGGCGTTACCCACTATGCCGATGAAGATAGTGCGCTCTATTGGGTTCACGATGCGCCGATGTTGGCTTATCTTGGCGTTCGGCCCACTGCCCCCCGCTTTGAACCGGCTTTCTACGCCAGCGAATATCTCAACAGCGAAATTGAACGTATCCGGGAAGAAGGCATTCGTCGCAACCTCAACCGTAACGGTGTAATTTTAGGCAACCCCGAAAGTGAAGCCACCCGCACCGCCACCCACACCATGTGGTCTTTGTATAATCTGGTGCCGCCCCATTCTTCCCAAAAGCCCCACCGTCACAATTCCATTGCCTTAGATTTAGCGGTTTCAGCGAAAGAAAATACCTACACTTTGATCGGCAAATCCCTTGATAACGATGGCAATATCATCAACCCAGTGAAAGTAATGTGGCAGCCCAATAGCGTTTTTGTAACGCCGCCGAGCCTTTGGCATTCCCACCACAACGAGTCTGACGAAGATGCCTTTGTTTTTCCGGTACAGGATGCAGGGATGCAAATTTATATGCGTACCCTAGACATTCAATTCGCCAAGTAATGAAAAACACTCGTTAGTGCAGATTACTCCTTCTGTCTGAGGGAGTTTTTTATGACACATTACAATCGAAGTTAGACAATTACGCCTAAAAAAATATGGCCAGCATCTCAATTCACGATTTAGATCGGCATCTCAGCGAGCGTTTACAAGAACGTGCCCAGAAACATGGACGTACCCTCGAAGCAGAAATTATTGATATATTGCAAAAAGCTTTAGTTGCAGAGGAGTCATCACAAAATTTGGTGGAGGCGATCGCCCAACATTTTCAAGAATTCGATGAATTTGAAATTCCCTTACTCCCCCGAGAAAAAATTCGCGATGTCTTTCTCGCTTGAAGCACGGTGATTATTTTAGATACGAATGTTCTTTCTGAGCTCATGAAGCCCCAAGGCTCCCATCTGGTGAAAGCTTGGATTGCCCAAAAAAAACGTACAGAACTTTTTATTACAGCGATCACTCAAGCGGAAATTCTTTATGGTATTGCCACTTTACCAGAGGGGCAGCGACGGGAGCAGCTCACTCAAGCGGCTCGGAATATGTTCCAAATGGAGTTTCGCCATAAGATTCTCGCTTTTGATGATGAGGCCGCCATTGCTTTTGCAGACATTTCATCTGCGCGGCGAAAACAAGGAAGACCAATATCTCAGTTTGATGCTCAGATTGCGGCGATTTGTTTGATCAACCAAGGCATTATCGCGACTCGCAATATTGACGATTTTCATCATTGTGGCATCGATGTTGTTAATCCTTGGCAATCATGAAGCTTTTTCAAGATTTCTTTTCCCTATTTCTTCAGGATAAATGTCCCCTCTGCGATCGCCCTGGAGAACATATCGTCTGTCGGGACTGCGATCGCCAATTACAAAAAACAAAGCTCATCAATCCTAAACGCCACTGGCAAAACGATCTGCCGCTATTCGTCTGGGGCCAGTATGACGGCAGCCTCAAACGGGCGATCGCCACAATGAAATACGACAATTGCCCTCAACTGGGACGCTGGCTTGGTACCCAATTGGGTTCACAATGGCGAAAATCCTTTCCAAACCAGCAAAAATTAACCGTTATCCCCATCCCAATGCACCCCGCAAAACAACAGCAACGGGGTTTTAACCAAGCAGAAATTATCGCCCGTCAATTTACCCAAGTCACCGGATTACGCTACGAAGCCCAGCTTCTCCAACGCCCAAAAGCGACCCAAGCCCTCTTTGAACTGACGGTGGCACAACGACAACAGGAACTGCAACGGGCTTTTTCCCTTAACCATAAAGTCATATCCCAAGGATTGCGCCAGCCTATTTTGCTGATTGACGACATTTACACAACGGGGACAACGGCCACCGAAGCCCAACAAACCCTTATCCGTGGGGGCTTAGAAGTTTGCGGCATTGCGGCGATCGCCACCCCTAAAACCCAAAAAAATCCTCCCCCCGAAAGCAGTGGAGGAATTTAGCCGGAAATTTCCCTATCAACGGTAGAATATGGTTTGATTATGCAAGCCCGTAATGTTGCTAAAGCTCCATGATTTCAAGTAATGACTTTCGTACTGGTACATCCATCGAATTAGACGGTTCAGTGTGGCGCGTCGTCGAATTTCTCCACGTTAAACCCGGTAAAGGTTCCGCCTTTGTCCGGACAAAACTAAAAAACGCCCAAACAGGCAGCGTCGTTGAAAAAACGTTCCGCGCTGGTGAAACCGTTCCCCAAGCGATCCTCGACAAACGCACGATGCAACATACCTATAAAGAGGGCGAGCAGTTTGTCTTTATGGATATGGAAACCTATGAAGAAGTCCGCCTAACGGAAGCGCAAATCGGTGATCGCGTTAAATACTTGATGGAAGAAATGGAAGTTAATGTCCTCTTCTGGAACAGCCAAGTCATTGACGTTGAACTCCCGAATACCGTTGTCCTTGAAGTCACGGAAACAGATCCTGGTGTGAAAGGCGACACGGCCACAGGGGGCACCAAACCCGCCATCGTTTCCACAGGTGCCCAGGTCAATGTGCCTCTTTTTATCTCGATTGGTGAGCGCATCAAGATTGATACCCGCACCGATACCTATCTCGGTCGCGAATAAAGCCCCAAAGCTTTTTTGGAGATCCGCACTAATCCTGGCTTGGATCTCCCCCCTACCCATGCAGTTGTGAGGAATAACCTGTTCTGTGGCTATTAATTTACAAGAGATCCAAGAACTTCTATCCACCATCGGCCAAACCAATGTCACCGAGTTTGAACTCAAAACCGATGATTTTGAACTCCGTGTGAGCAAAGGTACTGTTGTGGCTGCTCCCCAGACGATGGTGATGCCCGAGGCGATCGCCCAACCAGCGATGTCCACTCCCGTTGTTTCTCAACCGACTGCAACCCCAGAAGCCCCCCAAGCGGAAACCCCAGCTCCCAGTGCGAGCATTGATGATAAGTGGGTCGCCATTACCTCTCCCATGGTGGGAACGTTTTACCGCGCGCCGGCCCCTGGTGAAGATCCCTTCGTTGCCGTCGGCGATCGCGTTGGCAATGGTCAAACCGTTTGCATCATCGAAGCGATGAAATTAATGAATGAGATTGAGGCAGAAGTCAGCGGTGAAGTTGTTAAAATTGCCGTTGAAGACGGTGAACCCATTGAATTTGGTCAGACCCTAATGTGGGTCAACCCAACCTAAGCATTCCAATAATCAATTGATACAATAGTCTTAAACTATCTATTCCTTTTTCTGAGAAAACCAATGCCTGACGACCATCAGATGCCCCCAGAAGTTCTCCAACAGGTAGCTTCGTACTTTAGTGTTCTGGGAGAACCGATGCGGTTGAGGATTTTAGGTCTTTTACAGGACGGGGAACGCTGCGTCCAGGATTTGGTTCAGGCAACGGATACAAGCCAAGCAAACGTGTCTAAACACCTCAAGGTGATGCTCCAGGCAGGAATTTTACAGCGACGGAGTGAAGGAACTTCTGCCTATTATCGGGTCAGTGATGAACTGATCTACGACCTGTGTAATTTAGTTTGTAATCGCTTGGCTGAGCGCATTGAAGAACAGGCAAAGAAGTTTCGCAATGCCTCTTTGACTTCCTAGGCGATCGCCTTTGTTGATGCTGTCCAAGGTTAACAAAAGGATTAGGTCACGAAAGTTTACAATTGTTATAACGAAGCAAGAATTTATTCCCTAGCCCACCTACAGATTGCCGATCCTATGACTTCCTATTCCACTTTTTCTGCCAGAGCCGAAATGAGTGAGCTGCGTCGCCTCAAGACGCTGTTGCCCCCTGAGTTGCAAAGTTGGGTGATGGTTGAGGGCACCACAGAAGTCAATCCCCCCCTCATCCGCTGCGAAGAATTAGGGAAAGATGAAGTCGAAATTCAAATTGATTTGGCGAAGTGGGAAAATCTCGCCATTGACCAACGCAACCTCTTGTTTTGGCATGAAGTCGCAAAGATCCAGAACGACACAATTCCCCGGGAAGGCTGGGAAATGGCAGCCCTCGCCATTGGTCTGGGGGGTGCTGTGGGCGAGCTTTGGGTCCAGGATGGTCTGCTCTTGGTTTTGGCGATCGCCCTTTGTGGTTTTTCGGGTTACCGACTGTGGCAAAAAAATAGCGGTGAAAAACGGATGACCATCGCCATTGATGCCGACGAACAGGCGATTCGCCTCGCCACTCGGTTTGGTTACACCCTGCCCAATGCCTACAAGAGTTTGGGGAGTGCCCTTAAAGCCCTGATTGAGCAAACCCCCAACCGCCGCAAACGCAAAGATTACGAAACACGGCTCCAGTTCTTACGGAAGAGTGCCGCCAAAGCCAAGGCCCAGATGGAAGACCAACAGGTACGCCGTCCGAAAATGAGCTAATTCCTGTAGTAATTAAGGGGTGGCGATCGCCGCTGGTTTAGCCTTCGTTTCGGCGATCGCCCCCTGGAGGGTTTCAATTAACTCTTGATCTAAATAGGGCTTCGTTAAGTAGCCATTTGCCCCCAACTGCTGGGCCAACTGCCGGTAGCGTTTACTACCTCGGGAAGTCAGCATTAGCACCGGAAGTTCCGCTTTCGGATGTTTTTTGCGACAGCGGCCGAGAAACTCAAAGCCGTTCATATTGGGCATTTCCACGTCACAAATGATCCCGACCACTTCAGGGTGAAGCTCTAGTTGATTGAGGCCATCGGCACCGTCTTGGGCCTGGATGACACGATAACCGGCCTTTTGCAGGGTGGTGGAGAGGGTTTGTCGGGTCGTTAGAGAATCATCAATGGCGAGGACAGTCGGCAAAGTTAGTTTTGGCTGGCGGGTCTGGAATTGGGGATTAATGATGGTTGTGTTGTGGCTATCTTTTTGGCAGACCCGTTCAATGAGGGCGGCACTATCTAGGACAGGAACGAGACGACCATCCCCTAAAATGGTGCAACCAGAAATATACCGAGGTGAGGCGATCGCCGTCCCAAAGGGTTTGATCACCAGATCTTGTTCGAGGAGAATTTGATCGACCCGCAAACCAATCACTTCATTGGCCTGGGCCATGACCAAAACCATCTGTTGGCCCACTTGATTCCAAATATTACTGATATTGCCCTGGGCTAAAGAGCCAATTTGTTGGCGACTGGCAATGGCCGAAGCGGGATAATTAAAGCCACTCAGGAGGGCTTGGACAAGGGGCACTGTTTTCCCCTGCCAGCGGAACTGTTCTTGATGACCGTCTTTTGTGAGATCTGCTTTTTCGGCAGCGGCGATCGCCGACAAACTATTGATAGGCACCGCAAAGACACTCTCCTGACAACGGAAAATCAACAATTTTGTAATGGTCATACTCCAGGGGAGCCGGAGGGTAAAAGTTGTCCCTTGGCCTAGCTCAGAGGTCAGGGAAATATTACCCTTGAGGGCGCGAATTTGCAGACGTACCGCATCAAGGCCCACCCCCCGACCCGATAAATGACTGACTTTTTCTGCTGTCGAAAAACCCGGAACAAAGAGTAATTCATACAGTTGTGACCGAGATAATTCCGCCGCTTCAGTGGCACTGACTAAGCCTTTGCGCACGGCTTTGGCACGAACCTTTTCAATGTCAATGCCGCGACCATCATCCTGGATTTCAAGGTAGGTAGAGTTGCCCCGGTTGTAGGCTTTGATTGTAATCGTGCCCGCTTCTGATTTATTGTGGGCAAGGCGCTCTTCGGGGGAGTCGATGCCATGGTCAAAGGCATTACGAACTAAGTGAACCAGAGGATCATAGAGCTTCGATAAAATCGCTCGATCCACAAGGGTATCGGTTCCTTCTAGGTTCAGGCTGACGGGTTTATTACCCTTAACGGAAAGATCACGCACAGTACGCGGAAAACGGTTCAGAAGCTCCCCAATGGACAACATCCGCGCTTGGATTAGATTATTTTCTAGTTGTTTGAGGGTTTGTTGTCGTTGTTTGAGGGCCTGCTGATCCTGCTGGGCGATGAGGGTGGTGTCTTCAATGGTTTCACTGAGCTGGGCCATTTCCTCGGTCATGGTCGAAGCAAAAATGACAAATTGTGCCAACTGAGCCCGGGCCTGGGGATTTTTGACCACTAGTTCTTTGGCATATTCTTGGAATTGCGCGGTAATTTTATCGAAGCGACCATACCAGCGTTTGAGGGAATCGAGGGCGTCGCTGCTTTGTTTATTCCGGAGTAGGGCGCTGTTGTCCTGGGTGACTAATTCGCCGACCAGGCTGTTGAGGTGATTGAGGCGGCCCATGTCGAGGCGCACGCTGAGGCTATTGGTGTCGATGCTTGGTAGAACGGGATTGGTAGGGGGGGCGATCGCCTTTTCTGGAACCGGAGCTGCTGCTGCAGAATTTGGAATTAACTTGGGTTCTAATGCCTCAGTCTGAGGAGGGCTGGGGGGAGTCTCGTCCTCGGTGGAAACAATATCATTCTGGATGATCGGTTCGCTGGGTTCCGGTTCATCCATGAGCACCAAGCTCGTGAGATCTACATCGACCTCCCCTAGGGCGTCATCGGCTTCTAGGATCAGTTCAGCCAGATCAATGTCACCCAGGACGGGTCGCATCTCGGCTTCTGGTCGGGCATTTTGGGTTAAAAATTGGAGAGCGGCCAGTTCATCGGCATCGAGGGAAAGACCGTTTCCTAAATCTTCGCCATTGCCGTTATTCACGAGGTCATTGGCCGTCTCTAGGGGAAGAGCTTCTGGTGCCGTTGACGGGGAGGGAGTCTGGGTTTGGCTGAGTTGCTGGAGGGCGGCACTGGGTTCTCCTCCCTGGGTGCGATCGCCAGCGAGGACAGCAGCTTGGCCTGCTTGAAAATCAGCAAGGGCGCAGCGGGCAATCTCCAGATACTGTTCAGCATTGGTTTCAAGGGCCGCTTGGGCCACCTGGGCGATCGCCGCAAAGCCTTCGAGGTTCAACATATCGCCTAGAGTCGCCAAAACTTCCATTTGGGAAACGAGTTCCCCGTGGGGATTTTTCGTCGGCGGTTTATTGACGTAATTTTCGAGGCGACCAAGGGCCTGGGGGACTTCTTCTTTGAAAATAAATTCAGTAATATCCCCTTCCATCTGCATTTCCGGCAATTCTGCCGCTTCATCCAGGGCATGGCCTAACTTTTGTTCTAACTGGCTAAAGATCGGTTTTGCCCGTCCTAAAGCGTGGTCAGGGTCATATTCTCCCTGGTGAATTTGCTGATTGATGGGGTCTTGGAGGGCGTCATAGGCTTCGAGCAACAGGTTTTCCAGCTCCACATCGAATACAGTGTCTTCTTTATAAAGAGCCCGGATGCCGTTTTCTAGATCATGGGCGATCGCTTGGATAGCCATCAAGCCCACACAGGCAGCGCCCCCTTTAATGGAATGGGCGGCCCGCATCAAACCATGGATTGTCGGTGTTTCGTGGTCTTGGCAGAGGTTCATCAAACCCGTTTCGAGGTGCTGCAAAAGCGCCTGTGATTCCTGGACAAAGAATTCATAGGCTTGATCGTTTGTATCAACTGTTTCCTTGGCCATGATTGGATGATGATCCCCTACTCAACCGATGTGATGATAAAAAATAATGTTGCGATGCGATGTTACTCGACAGGGTGGGGAAAGGGCGATCGCCTCTCCCCGATACCCCGACAACTACTGCACCTTAAAACGAGACACACTCTGTTGCAGTTCCCCGGCTACCCCCAGGAGCTTGGTGAACGATTCCGCCACCTTCACCGATTGGGCGGAGGTTTGATTAGAAACATTGGCCACATCCTGCATCGTTTGGTTCAGCTCATTGGAAATATCAACCTGGGTAGACGCCGAATCCGCAATTTTTTCGACGGTTTGGTTGATACTCATACTGACCTTGGCGAGATCCGTGAGGGCTTGGCGTGTCCCTTTCACCAATTTCGTCCCGATCAAGACCCGCTTCCGACCCACATCCATGGCTTTGATTACCTCGTTGGTTTCCGCCTGGATTTCTTCGATGATCGCCTCAATCTCCTTGGTGGCGTTGGCCGATTGTTCCGCTAGGGTGCGCACTTCATTGGCGACGGCAAATCCCTGTTCTTCTTCCCCGGCGCGGGTTGCCTCCACAGAAGCATTCAGGGCGAGGAGATTGGTTTGGTTGGCCAGTTCGCGGATCAGGTTTAAGACCCGGGAGATCTTCTGGGAAGAATCCGCCAGATTTTTCACCTTGCGGGCCGTTGCTTCAACGGTTTGTTGGATCGCCACAATCCCCTGGACAGTTCGGTTCATGGCCATGTCCCCTGATTGGAGGGTTTTGTTGGCCAATTGGACTTTGGCTTGGGCTTCCTGGGCGTTGCTGGCGACCTCTTGGATGGATCCAGTCATTTTAAAGAGCTTATCGAGGGCCACATTGACGCTCTCAGCTTGGCGCAACGCTTCCGCAGACAGGTTTTGAATCAAGGATTCACTTTCTTGGGCAGTGTCTGACACAATGGTTGTCGATTCCTGTACCCGCTGTACGAGCAGTTGGAGATTTTCGAGGGTGGCGTTGAAAAAGTCAGCGACAGTGCCCATTTCCCCTTCGGTGACCCCAGCCCGCACGGTCAAATCCCCTTCAAAGGATTCTTCAATTTCTTCGAGGAAGTTTTCAATTTGCCCTTGGAGTTGCTCCCGCTGTTGACGCTGTTCTTCGGAAACAATTTCTGCTTGGCGACGGGATGTTTCGACTTCTTCGAGGAGGAGGGCTTGGTCGAGGGCATAGCCCAACTGGATCGCCACCTGACGGAAGGACTCTACCAGGGGAGCTTCCCATTCTCTGGTACTCGAACATTGGTGCGCCCCCAAAAGACCATAAAGCTTTTGGTTAACGAGAATGGGAACCACCACGTTGGCCTTTACCTGCCATTTACCGAGTTGTTCTTCGTGACAAGCGGTGAGGCCCGCTTGGGAGACATCGGGGGTCACTTGCACCCGCCCTTGGCGATAGGGTTCAACGTAATCTTCGGGGAAACAGGGGGCATCGCCGGAAGTCATCATATCTTCGCTGAGTTTGCGCCAACCGGATTTGACAGCTTCATATTTAATCCGGCCATCCCAGTTGTCATCAAAGCGATAAACTACGACCCGATCGCACTTCATGAGCTTGAGGGCTTCTTCGACGCCAGTCCGGAAGATCCGTTCTAGATCGAGGGATTCACGGATCCGGAAACTGATGAGGTTTACTTGGCGTGTCCGGACGAGTGCCTGCTCCTGTTCCCGGCGGAGGAGGGCCTGGTCGAGGGCATACCCCACCTGTTCTGAGAGTTGACGGAGGATATCAATTTCCACCTCACTCCAAAGACGGGTGCTGGCACATTGGTGCACAATCAACATGCCATAGAGACGTTGGTTCGCACTAATCCCGGTGGCCATATAACCCTTGACACCATAGGGGGCAAACTCATTCACATGGCAGTCAACAAAATCAGCATTAAAAATATCGGGAATCGCGACGATGTGACCCTTCTGGTAATTTTTTGAGAGCTTTTCTGTGACCCGGGGTTCATTGGTGCGTAAGCCGAGGGTTGTGGGGTAGCCCTGCTCCACCGATTCTGCGGTGATTAGCCCTTTCCAAGAGGAATCAAATTCATAGACAATCGACCGGTCTGTACCCAAAAGATCCTGGGCTTCTTCGACAGCGACATTGAGAATGGCCTCTACTGTCGAGGCGGCCTGGAGTCGCATCCGGGTTTCATTCAGGCGCTTGGCACGGTCTTGTTCTTCCTTGAGGAAAGCCTGCTCTAGAACATAGCCAATCTGCTGGGCAATTTGCTTTAGGGTATTGATCTCTAGGTCAGTCCATTGGCGCGGCCCAGAACATTGATGCACGATCAACATGCCATAGAGCTTTTGGTTAGCGACGATGCCAACGGCCATATAGCCTTTAACGGCATGGGTCGCAAATTCGGTGATGTGACAGTCGATAAAGTCAGCTTCGTAGATGTTGGCGTAGGCCGTCACTTTCCCCCGGATGTAGGCCTTGGCAAATTTTTCGGTGACACGGGGTTCGTTGGTTTTTAATCCCAGGATCGACTCAAAACCAGACACAACGGATTCTGCATTGATCAGGCCGCGCCAGTTTTGATCCAAGCGATAGACAATCGCTCGATCAGCAGTGAGGATGTCTCGCGCTTCTTCGACGGCGGCGCTGAGAATTTCTTGGACTTCGAGGGATTCCTGGAGACGGGCACTCATCTCACTGAGGCGTTGGGCGCGCTCGGCGGTCATCTGCCGTTGTTCAATAAGGCTAATGCGTTCGAGGGCAAAGTTAACTTGGTTGCTAATTTGCTGGAGTAGGTTGCTATCGACCTCTTGCCAGGGGTGGGCACCTTGGCAACGGTGGACGACGATCAGGCCGAAAAGATTGCGTTCGATGGTAATAGGAGCAATCATCATCGCCCGCACCTGGGCCTGGTCGAGGGTTTCTAGTTGGGAGGCACTCAAACCGATGTCGCTGAGGCGATTTAGGACGGTGAGTTTGCCGCGCTGGGCCTGCTTGAGGTAGCGTTCATCGAGGCCACAGTCCTGGAGTGTTTTGCCCATGAGGCTTTTCCAGCGGGGATCGGCAGCTTCGGCGATCGCCATGGCTTTTTGGGGGCCATCGACCCGGAAAATGAGCACTCGGTCGGCTTGGAGGGCTTCGCGGGCATCGTCTACTGCTGTTTCGAGGATCTCTGCGGTGTCATTAAAACTACCGAGACGGGACGACAATTCATTGAGAATTTGGGCCTGGAGCGCGGCATTTTCTTGCTGTTGGAGGGCAAAGGCTTGATCGAGGGCAGTGCTGACCTGGGTGGCGGCCTGGCGCAAAATCTCTAGTTCACTATCGGCCCAACGGCGGGGTAGTGAGCATTGGTGCACCATCAAAAAGCCCATGAGTTTTTGGCGGGCGATAATGGGGGCGATCGCACTGGCGCGAATCCCTTTTGCCTTGAGGTGATTGAGCACCGCTTCATCAAGATTGGCATCGTAGATATCCTCGATGACAGTCACCTGACCCCGGAGATAGGCGTCTTGGTGGGAGGCCTCCAGCCAGGGAAGATCGAGTTCTAGGCCCAGGATTGTCGGAAACTGCCGTTCCACAGCCTCAGCGACCACTTGACCCCCAAGGGCATTTTCACCGAGCTGATAGACCACCGTGCGATCGCCCCGGAGCGCAGTTTGCACTTCCTGAACCACCGCCGCAAAAATATCCGCTGGCGTGAGAGATTCCCGGATCCGTGCACTGATTTGGTTTAACCATTGGGCCTGTTCCGCCGCCGCCCGCTGTTGATCTAACAATTGGGCCTGGTCGAGGGCGTAACCCACCTGCACCGCTAACTGCCGGAAAAATTCGATCTCCGACTCTGACCATTCCCTGGCGATCGCACATTGGTGGGCCACCAATAACCCATACAACTCTCCCCCCAAAAGCAGCGGTGCCGTTAAACTTGCCTGGACTTCCAATTGTTGCCATTGATCCAGTTGGGTATCATCTGTTGTTGTTCCGTGGCCGAGATTGTTGAACGCTTCAACCCGCCCCTGCTGAAAGAGCCGAATGGCATGGTCTGATAACCCCACTAGAGAATAGGACATTCCCAAAGCGCTGGGCCACCGCCGTTCCACGGACTCGTACATCACTTTGCCGAGCCAATCTGGGTCATCAAAGACATACACCACCACCCGGTCTACATCTAGGGCATTGCGCGCATCCGAGACCGTCGCATTGAGAATATATTCAAAACTTAAGGACTCACGAATGTGGGAAGTCATCGCATTGAGAAGCTCAGCCCGTTCCACTGCCGCCCGTTCTGTGGCTAACAGAGATTGGAGTTCTTCCGTCATCATGTCGATGTTGGAACGAAGATTACTGAGTTCACTCACAAGGGTGCCAGCCTTTGAGGTGAGGGTGGAATGCTTGCCGTTGTTGGCGTTGGTGGCCTGTACCGGCACAATGGTCACCGTTTCTTCAATGGGTCGTTCTTTGCGGTCGTGGCCGAGGGATTGGGGCTGAAGACGGTTGTCTTGGGAGCTGTTGGGGCGGAAGGGAGCTTGAGTCATGGCAGTTTCAGGGAATTTCAATTTAGATAAACGCAGGGAAATGAAAAAATGAGGGGCCAAAACATTGGGCCGATTCATTATTCAGTCTGGAAAAATCAGCCTGGGGATTTGAGGTGATCTAGCAAGGCTTCGAGGTTGATGCTCAAGATGGTTTCCCCCGAAGCTGTCCGAAACTGGCCAGCCACCAAAGCTGAAACCTCAGGGGGGATTTGCCCTGGAGGACCAGGTAATAACTCCAGGCGATCGCCGCGTATGAGATGCTGCACCTCAGCGACGAGAATCCCGAATGTCTGGTGGTTGACCGTAACCCGTAAAACATGGCATTGCGATCGCCCATAATCACCAGCCAATAAAGGAGGCAAACGCAGGGCATAGGCTAAATCCACCAGCCATAGCACATCGCCGCGCCAGCCACAGACCCCCACCACCGCAGGCGGCAAATCTGGCATTTGCACAATGTGTCCCAACTCGACATTGATCGTTTCGACCAATTGAGCCGTGGGCACCATGGCCCGAAAACCATCGGCCAAAAGAATACCAATGTATTGTGTTGTGCTACTTTCCGGGGCAGAGGTCACAGGGGCCATAAACAACGCTCCAAATCAAACTTCAGTCAACAAAAGTTGCGCTAGACGAGATGGCAAATCAGGCAGCGCCAAGCTTAAGGGATCCAACGCCGTACCGCGTTTAACAATTCATTTTGGTCAATGGGTTTGGTGACATAATCATTGGCCCCTTGTTTACTGGCCCATTTTTTATCCATTTTTTCAGCTTTGCTAGAGCACATGATGACAGGAATATTTTGGGTTTTTGGATTATTTTTCACCTCACGACAAAAGCCAAAACCGCTTTGGCCCGGCAGCACCACATCCAAGACAATGCCATCGATCATTTTGTGATCCAGGATGGCCCGCGCTGCCTCTGCCGTCGTCACCTTTAGCAAGCTAAACCCGGCATTTTCTAGGCAACTTGTGATAATTTGTGCTTCTGTCGGACTATCTTCAACTAATAATAAAGTTGCCATTACAAACCTCTGGGGAAAATTCAAATTAAATAACAATTTTTGTTTGAGAGCAACCCTTAAGTAAACTTTGAAAAGTCAAATTTTATCGGGTAGAGCTAGAAACTTTTAAGGTGACATCTTCTGTTTCATTATCCTGTGCGGCAACTTCATCTAAATATTTTTCAATTAAGGCAATGGTTTTCTCTGGATCCGGTGGTTTCCCCAAAAAATCTGAAGCCCCCACGAGCTTGGCTCGATTGCGATCAATCAAGGTATCGCGGCTGGTCAAGACAATAATTGGCGTTTTTTCAAACACAGAGGTTTGCCTGAGAAACTTACACACGGTGTAACCACTAGCATTGGGCATTACGAGGTCAAGAATGATCACGTCTGGTTGACTCTCGATGAGCTTGGCAACGCCCCGCATGGGTTCACTAATGCCGATGGTGCGATAACCAGCCCCTTCGAGGATTTTCCGTAGGGTTTGGAGAATCACGGGGCTATCATCAATGCAAGCAATGAGGGCATCACGCTTTTCGGGCGATCTCAGACTGCCGGAGGTGGGGCCATCAGCATCGGTAGATTCTGCAAGATGGCCTAGGGGAGGGGGTAAATCGGCAATTTTTTTCAGTTGAACAATGCGCTTTTTTAATAGGGGAATTAGGGCATTGGCAACGCTATTAACCGATTTACCGAGGCACACAGAAATGTCCCACATGGTGAATTGTCCATTGAGATACTGACCCAAACTGCCAAGGGCACTGGCATCAATACCTGCCTTTAGCACTGGGGCGAGGGTGGGACTCAAGTTGCCAAGACCAGCGGCTTGCCATTGTTGTTGGAGTTGCATCACTCGCTTGAGGTCGGGTTCGACTTCTAGGTAAGACAAGGACAAACTGAGGGCGATTTCTGTGGCATTTTTTTGGGTTTCATGGGATTCGATGGTGGCATCGGCATAGCAACCAAGATCGAAGAAGACTTCCTGGGCGATCGCCCGAATAATCGCCTTCGCTTGCATGACCGTCAGTTGTTTGGTTGTGATCCCTTGGTAAAGGAGCTGATATTCCCACATTTGCGAGCTGATCAGTTCTTGGGGATTCGGCGTCCACTGGGGAGCCAGCCGTTGGGTAATGCGGTACCAACGACGGGTAGAGTGGATACCGGCGGTGGCATGGAGAAGACGCCCGGACAGGAGATGAATATGCCCCTGGTATTGACTATTCCCCACAATCAACTCTCCCGTAGCCCGGGTTTGGCACAACTGGTTTAGTTGATCGGCGATGAAACTGAGTGTATTGCCTGCAGCAGTCATATTCTGTGTCTAGAGCATTCTCGATTTTAATATACCCATAACATCACGATCACCTAACAAAAACTTTGCAACAATATACAAATCAATTGATTGATTTAAAACCCTAAAAATCAAGCAATCAACAGTACAATAAACCCAAACAATATTTTCTTTGCATGGGAATTTATTCGCTTTATTTTGATTTTTATTGCCGCACAAGTATTGAGGCGGTTCTTAATTCCGCTGTTGCTTTCTACGTATAAACACTGAAGCTTGTTTTAACTTTTGTGAAGTTCAAGAACATGTTGACTGTGGGACGTTTGAAAGTAATTCTTAAGAAAAAATTATAGAGATTTCTCCTAGACAATTTTGTGAAGATTTGATGTAGCTTTTGCTGTTCTGGGCGGGAAAAAGACGCCGTTAGCGATGATTTGGGTTGACAAAGGGCAGTGGCGATCGCCAACAATGACATAGATTTCTAGCCCTCTCCAG
This sequence comes from Picosynechococcus sp. NKBG042902, assembly GCF_963864045.1. Taxonomy (NCBI): domain Bacteria; kingdom Bacillati; phylum Cyanobacteriota; class Cyanophyceae; order Chroococcales; family Geminocystaceae; genus Picosynechococcus; species Picosynechococcus sp. NKBG042902. Next base: position 121,959 of record NZ_CAWLTV010000071.1, read on the forward strand.
TTGAGACCATGACGGATATTGCGACGTTAATTGCCCAGGTAAAGACAGAGGCAGAGCGGGAACCATTTCCCATTGATGTGCCTGTGTACCAAGCAGCACGCCTTAATCCTACGGAGCCAGTGCTCTATGCGGGGAATCTCAAGGCATCCCTGTGTTTTTTTGGGCGGGATTTGGGACGGGATGAGGTGCACGCCCGCCAACCCCTCTATGGTGCTGCGGGCACCCTGGTACGCCAGGGATTTTATTATGCAGTTCACCACAAAAAAATCCACGATAAGGCGCAATTGGCGACGGTGTGCGATCGCATTTTGCTGACCAATACGGTGCCCTACAAACCACCGGGCAACAAGGCCTATCCGGTGTCGGTTAAGGAACGATTTCGCCCTTTTGTGGAGCGGCTGTTGGTGTTGCACTGGCAGGGCAACCAAATCATCACCTTGGGTACGGAAGCCTTTAAGTGGTTTGACCCCTACGGACGACGGGGAGAGGTAAACGGGTTCTTCCGGCGGGGCGATCGCTTTGAAACATCCTTGCAAGTGACCCTCCGGGCGGTGGACGATCTGGGAATGGAACACCAAAAGATCGTTACTTTGTCGCCTCTGCCCCACCCATCTCCCCTAAATCAACGCTACTACGCCCAGTTTCCTCAGATGTTGCAAAATCGTCTGGGGGCGATCGCCTTTTGAGACCTCGCCGTTTCGGGCTGCACTTAGTCCTGTTCCGTGAGTCCTGCCTGATGAAAATCTTGGCCCGACCCATATTGCCACGCTTCACGCCGTCGTTTGGCCTGGTAACTATCTCCCATGGGCAGACGCTGACTGAGGGCATAGCCTGAGGTGTAGAGACCCAGGGCAAGGTAATGGCGCAACCAATCGGCCAACGCGCCCACCCCCAAATGGGGCAACAGGGGCAACACCGTTTTAAAGTTCACCCTGGGTAATGTCTTCGTTAGGCCTTGGAACTGCACCACGTCCTGCAAGAAAGGATTGAGGGTATCTTCCCCCAACTGGGCCATCACCCCAAAGACCGCATTTAACAGGTCATTAATCTGGTTTGGCGGGCAGCTTTGGTTGACCCCAACGCTCATGGCCTTTTGAAATAGCCAGGTGACCGAAAGGTTTGGTTGGTAGGGTTGTAGCTGGGCGAGGGCTTGGCGATTGCAACAGTCCTGGGTCAGGGCATCATCTAAACCGTTGGTGAGTCGCTCCAGATGCCTCAACATTGCCCCAAAGCCACCAAAACTAACGGGGGATTGGCCGCCACTACTGTCGCCAATGGGCAAAATGCGGTCCCAAGGATAATGCAGAGGACTGCGACGATAGCTTGGGAAAAAGCCAAACAGAAACCGTTGAAAATCCAAGGCTGCTAAATCCACCTGTTGATAGTCAGGCAGCAGTTTGAGATATTCCTCCAGGAGAAAAGCTAGGTCAAACCGTTGGGGATGGGCATCGAGATAGGTAAATAGGTAAGTAGTGCGGCCATCGTGGGCGGGAAAGGCTTCCCAAAAGTATTGACATTGGTTGCGAATCGGCGTGAATGAATAGATTAAATCTCCCTTACTATTCGCTGCAAACCCCTGGGCGCAGCTTCCCACCACTAGACAGACACCGTCGGGCTTTTGGCCTTGGCGCACCTGTTGGGCAATGGGAGAAAAATGCCCCATACCATCCAAAATTAAGCGGGTGTGGAACGTGAATTTTTCAGTCCTGGCGATCGCCCCCTGCGGCGAAACCGTAATCCCTGTGCAAGGGTGATTCTCAAAAATCTTGCCGCCCCAGGTGAGGAATTTTTCCTTCAAAACCGCCAGTAATCGCCGGGGACTCACACCAATATTTAAAATATCTTTCACCCAGAGGGGCTCTCCCCCATGGAATTGGATACGCAGGGGATTGAATTCCGTGGCGATGACTTCGCGCAGTTCAGTCTCACTGAGCAGTTCTAAATCCAGAAGCGTCTGCAACTCACTCCGGGAAATGTTCCATTCCTGAACGCGCCCTTGCAATGGCCCCCGCTCCAGGATAATCACCCGCCAGCCCCGTCGTTGCAGGGCCGCCGCGAGGAGCAAGCCTAAAGTGCCCCCGCAGACGAGCACATCACAATCATAGTCAGGGCAGTCTTCCGTACCAATTTGCACCATCGCCGGAGCGCCAATCTGACCCTGTCGCCAATTTTGCCACCGTTGATCAGCGGCCCGTAGCCCCTTGAGGGGATCCCCTGGCATTGTGCCCAAAATTGTTTCTACCTGACCCATGGCGATCGCCTCTCATTTTTCTGCACACTGTGGCTCTTTTTTATCATTTTCCCCTGGGAGTGATGGTTATAAATACTTAAAAAATCTTGAATTTCCGGGATTGCCTTGACTTCATAAAACTTAATCAATAGAATCAGCGTAACTTAACACCGCCAAAATATTCAGGCTTAATCATTTGGTGCGTTGAGTGCTGTTTTAATTCATTTTTAATATTCAGGAGCTTGCCCGTGCTAGGAAAAATTTTAGGAAAAAAGAAAGATAACTTTTTCATGGAATTACCTTCCCAAGGTAACGACACAATCGCCGAAGCGTCCGTTGCGCCCGAAGTGCGGGTACAGGAAACACCTCAGGTAGAAGCCCCTACTACTGAAGCTTCCCAAGAGGCCCCCGCTCCCGTAGCCAGTGCCCCGGCCCCCAACGTTAATGATCCCACCGATGTGATTGTGGCCGCCATTCAAGCTGCAAGCCGAGAAGCCGTCCTCGCCCAGACAGCAGAAGTTGGAGCCTTTGCAGAAAACTATCTCCTCAAACCCGGCAACCGTTCCAATCGTCGCCGCCCAGGGGCAAACATGGCTGCTTTTAAAGCGATGGCCCAAAACATCAAATTCTAGAAAGAGGCTTGAGTCAACAGAATTTCTGTCAGGGACAACGACATCCATTCATGATTTAGGGTTGAGAAAGGGAAGTGATCACTTCTCTTTTTTTGTGACAATTTTGTTGATGCGGCGACGGTCAAAAAATAAATCTTTGACACTAGGGCCACGGGGAATCTGTGCTGTATGGAATTGGTACCAAAATTTTTTCGCTGACCGTTTGGGGCAGATCCAAAATCTGTGGTAATTAAAAAGCGACAAAAGCCATTGCGATAGGGTCATCCTCTCTATAATGATCGCAACACTTGCAAACTGTTGCCACCATGAGCCAAAACCTTCCCCCTTCTTCCGAAAACTCAGTGCAAGTTCCACCATCCCGTCGGCGTCAACGTCTCATTACGGGGGCGGCTGTGGGCCTTGTGTTAGCCGTGGGAGCGGGCCTAGGCTATGGGCGTTACTACATCTACCAGCGCTTATCACCACAAATTGAGCAGCAGCTTAATAAGCAAATTGATCGCCCCATTAATCTGGGGTCAGTGCAAGGATTTTCCTTGGGGGGATTACGGTTTGGCCCGTCTGAGTTGCCACCAACGACGGATTCCAATGATCAGCTTCTGGTTGAGGCGATCGCCGTTGATTTTAATCTGTGGACGTTGCTTACCCAGCGGCGCTTAGACCTAAACCTCACCCTGATTAATCCCCAGGTGACCGTTGAGCAAAACCAAGCCCGCAGATGGCTAGATTTGAACATTGCTCCCGATGACCCAGACACCGAAGGTCTGGAAGTCAATATCAACAACATCCGCCTCCGCCGGGGTCAACTGACGTTAATTGCCCGCCAACGTTCCGGCACCCTGAGTCCCCCTGTGCAGTTGGCGATCGCCTCCGGGAAAGGCCGCCTCACGAACCAAAACAAAGTAATCAATTTTGATGTCCAGGGTAAGTTGGCGTCGGGGGGAGACTTAAACATCGAAGGAATCCTCGATTTTGAGCAAGAAACCAGCAATCTCAGGATTCGCGCCCAGAAATTAGACCCTGTCGCCATTTCTAACCTGGTGGTTCCCCCTGTTACCTTTTCCGGTGGTGTAGTAGATGGTGCCATCGAGTTATTCCTAGAAGAAGGCGACCTCAGCGATTGGAATGGAGAGTTAATGGCCGAGGGTTCGACCCTAATCGTTCCGGCCCTTGCCAAACCCGTAGAAGATTTTTCCGGCAAAATTGGCTTTCAAAACCAAGAACTTCAATTCCAACAGACGACAGGCCGCCTGGGGACGCTTCCATTTAGTGGCGATCTCAATATCAATTTTGAAACGGGTTTTACGGGGCAAATTGAAACGGCCCCCGCCGAAATTGCCCAAATCCTGGACACCTTTGAATTAGAATCCCCAGCCTTTCCGGTGGAGGGTCAATTGGCAACGACGGTGACCTTTGGGGGGCCACTGGAACAAATTCAGTTGGCCGTTGCGGCAACGAATGCCAGCCAATTAAAAGTTGATCGCCTGACCCTGGAGCGTTTTCAGGGCGATCTGACCATTACGGGTAATCGTTTTCTGGTTGAGCAGTTCACCGCTCAACCTACTTTGGGAGGCAATATCACAGGCCAAGGGGTGATTCAATTGGCCGATGAAAGTACATCTTCGCCTGGGGCGATCGCCATTGCAGCCCAGGGGGATCAACTGCCGACAAATGCCCTGGCCCAACTCTACGAACTCAATTTACCCGTCACTGCCGGGCCGGGCCGCACAGATGTGGTGTTTGAAGCGCCCCTGAACCAAGTCTCAGAATTTGTCGTTTCAGGTACCGCTGTGGTGCCCGTGGCTGGGGGCCTGGTGACGATGCCCAACCTGCGCATTACCCAAACCCAATTCCAAACCCCTGCCCGCGCCCAGGGACTACGTCTCGCCCAGCTTACGGAACAGGAACTGCCCTCCTTTCTCCAGCGCAGTATCGTCAATGGTGATTTCCAAGTTGCGGGCACCTTTGGCCAGTCAGAACCCCAGGCACAAGCGGGTTCCCTCGACATTACTGGTCAGGCCCGCACCAGTTTTGCCAATGGTCAGGCGATCGCCCGCAATATTCGCGTTGGGGATGGTCGGTGGCGTGCTGACCTGGCTTTAAATAACCTCGATCTCAAAGAAATTTTACCCGCTGTTCCCCGTACCCTAGTGGCGGACTACTCCGGCCAATTCCAGACAGGAGGAACCTTAGCTGAGGTGAACTTAAATACCGTCGAAGCAACGGGTTCTGGACGCCTCACGGTGGGCAATGGCGAGATTCGCACCGAGGGCGTCACCGTCGCTGGGGGGGAATGGTACAGTCGCACCGCCCTCAGTAATGTTGATTTAGTGAGCTTTGCTCCCCAACTGGCCAATGTGGCGAATACAGTCCCCAGCCAAGGTCAGTTTGAGGTGCGGGGTAATTTAGAAGACCTTTCAGTGGCAGGAATTTTGGCCCAGGGTTCCCTGAGCGCCAGACTAGCAGGCGGTGTCATTGACGGCGGATTGTTAACGCTCCAGAATGGCCAACTCCAAGGGGATTTTACCGCTCAAAATTTGGCTCTGAATCGCCTCAATAGTAGCCTGGAGGGAATTGGCAGTGGCGCTGTGCAATTAACGGCGGATGTGACCGAGCCAGACCTGAAGAATGTGCGGGCCGAAGGGGATCTGCGCCTCAGTGAAGGGATCGCCCTGATTAATTCTCCGTTAACCAGTCAATGGGCTTGGAATGGGCAGCAACTGCAAATCCAAAGGGCGATCGCCGAAAATTTCCGGGCCGATGGGGTCTTAACCATTGATAGCGATCGCCTCGGTCGCGATGCAAGCCAAGCAATTACACAATTGGCCCTCAACCTAGAAGCCCAAAATCTCGATCTCCAGCAACTGCCTTTACCGGAGGTGGCCCAGGCCCTCGATGTTGTAGGTCAAGGGGATTTCCGGGGCACGATCCAAGGAACGCTCCAGCAGCCCCAGATCAATGGCCAAGTCGCTCTGAATAATGTGCAGTTAGCCGAATTAACCCTCGACCCCACCCTCCAGGGCACCATTCAAACCCGCAGCGATCGCCGCACCATTATCGCTATCGAAGGGGAAGAAGACCAGATTTTTGCCCGTCTGAATTCCCGTCTCCGCCCAGAACAGGCCGAACTCAAGCTCGATGGCTCGACCCTAGACCTCGCCCTGGAGTACAACCAAGCGGGCCTCGAACCGACCCGACTCCAACTGAGTAGTGGCAACCTCCCCGTTACCTTGATTCAACAGGTGGCCCAGGGACAACCCGCTTTGCAACGGCTTGATTTTCCCCTAGAAACGATGGTCTTGGGGGGACGACTCTCCAGTGAACTGCGGGCGGATCTCCAGGCGAATTCGGTGTCCGGTCAGGTGGCGATCGCCCAACCGATGCTGGGTTATCTTGAAGGCGATCGCCTCAGTGGAAACTTTTACTTTGCCAACGATACCCTCAGGCTCCAGGATTTCCAATGGTCGCAAAACGGTGGCCTCTACAGCGTCGATAGCACCATTGCCCTAGCCAACGAAAACCGTCCTAGTCCAACCATTCAAACCACGGGCACCATTGAACAAGGCCGGATTGAAGATGTTTTAGCGGCCCTGCAAATTTTCGATTACGGCGATTTCCAAAATCTCGGTAGTTTGTCCCTACCGGATTATTTTGGCCGTTCCAGTCGCTTCGATCAGAGCGCCGATCTCTATGCCAACCGTCCCCAGGATCCGCCCCCCATTACCACTGAAATTGAGTCTGTGGCGGTGCCAGCCCAACCCACCCTGGAATTAGCCGATGCCACGCCCCCCGAACGGGAAAAATATCGTTGTGATACCCTCCTCAACGGCATGGCTGGAGCGACTCCGCCGGAAAATAATGGCGAAAATCCGGCCCTCTACAGCCGTGGCGATCGCCAACAATCCTTTGCCGAAAGAATCGCTCTCCTCAGTTGCGTCCAAAGCCAACTCAATCTAGATGTCGCCGAGAGTAAACCACTCCTGCCCGCAGAATTAGCAGACCTCCGGGGGGAATTTAGCGGCGATTTGAGCCTTGCCTACAATGCAGAGACTGGCCTCCAGGCGGATTTTGATCTCACTGGCGGATACCGCGAAGTGGCCGTATTTGGCGAATCACAGATTGTCGGTTCCCCTTGGCAGTGGGGCGAAATCACGATGCCCCAAATTATTGCGCGGGGTGTGCTGCGGGATCAGGTCTTAACATTGCGGCCCGTGGGCATTCGTCTCTCGGAACAAGATGGCGGGGGACGCCTAAGCTTTATTGGTAGCTTTGGGGGCGATACCCAAACGGGACAATTGCGCCTCACCGAAGTCCCTGTAGCCTTTTTAGAAAAGTTTGTTGATTTACCTGAGGCGGTGGCGATCGACGGTTTTATTAACGCCAATGCCGCCCTTGCGGGAACTCCTGATGATCCCTCGGCCCGGGGCGAAATGACCATGGCCAATGCCAGTATCAATGACACGCCGATCAATAGCGTCAAGGGGAACTTTACCTATGATGATGCCCGCCTCGATTTCATCGTTGATAGTGAACTGGTGGCCGAGGCTGACCCCCTCCAAATCACGGGCAGTATTCCCTACCAACTCCCCAATGCGACGGTTGTTCCGGAGAGTAACGCGCTCAATCTCACGTTTAACCTTGAGAATGAAGGATTTGCCCTCTTAAATATTTTGACGCGGGGTCAAGTGGCTTGGCTGGGCGGTGAAGGGGAAGTGGATCTGTCCATTGACGGAGAAATTGATCCCGATACGGGGCGGCCAGTGGATCTTGTGGCGGACGGTCAGGTGGCGATCGCCCAGGCAGAGATCCAAGCCCAGGTGTTGCCCGATGCCCCCTTGACCAATGTCCATGGGCAAATTGACTTTAATCTAGACACCCTGACCGTCCAAGAACTCACCGGCGATTTTAGTGGTGGCCAGGTGGCAATCTCTGGGCAACTGCCCCTCGCCAGGGCGACGACCGAGAGCCAAACCCTCGATGTGCGCCTAGAAGATCTCAACTTTGTGCTGCCTGATCTCTACCAAGGGGGCGTTGCGGGCAATTTGATCATTGCTGGTACCAGCCTAGAGCCGACCATTGGGGGCGATTTAACCCTCCGAGAGGGACGTATTTCATTGGCAGGGAACCAAGAAAATGGCAATGGTAATGGCAACTCAGCCGCAGCCACAGACCAACAAACCACGGCCGGGAATAAACAGCTTGACCCAGGGACATCCCCAACACCGAAACGCGTTTCCAATGTCGATCTGCGGGCGATCACAGAGTTTAAAGACCTGAAAATCACCCTTGGCGATCGCGTGCAAATTACCCGGCAACCGATTCTGAACTTCCTCGCAACGGGCGATTTAACCCTCAATGGCACCCTCAATGATTTGCGTCCTGCCGGGGTGATTCAGTTAGATCGGGGTCAGGTCAATCTCTTTGCTGCTCAACTGCGGCTTGCGGGTAATCGTAATACCGCAACCTTTACCCCCAACTTTGGCCTCGATCCAGAGCTTGACATCACCCTAGAGACTTCTCTGTTGGAAAATTCCCGGTCATTTCTTGCCACTACCGATCCCCTTTCTGCTGAAATTCGTGACAATAGCGTCTTTGGCCCCAGCCAGATCGGCACCGTCGAAACCATCCGTATCCAAGCCAATGTGCGGGGACGAGCGAGCAATTTAGATGAAAATATTGAATTGACCAGTAGTCCGCCCCGTAGTGAAACGGAGTTGATTTCTCTCTTGGGGGGATCTTTCTTAGAAAACTTCACCGGGGGCAGCACCAACGAAACTCTAGCTTTGGCTAACCTAGCTGGTTCCGCCCTTTTGAGTAATATCCAAGATGTCATTGGCAATGCCCTTGGTTTGAGCGAGCTACGCCTCTTCCCCACGGTGATTACAGAAGATGAAGATGAGAGCAGTTCAACCTTGGGGCTTGGGGCAGAACTCAGTGCCAATATCAGCCCAGATTTGTCCCTGTCGGTGCTGCAAATTCTGAATAGTAGCCAACCCGCTCAGTTTGGTCTCCGGTATCGGGTCAACGATGAGATTTTTGTCCGAGGCTCAACGGATCTCAACAACGATAATCGTTTTTCTGTCGAATATGACCTGCGATTTTAGACACAAAAGCAGAAAATTTAACAATCTTTCCTGAGAAACGTTAACATTATTTAATAACCAACCTGAAACACAGGATAAGACGCTCTTTTAAGAATCGCATAATTATTCTGCTTATCCTCAAATCCTAGGAGGCTCTCAGTAGTGAACAAAAATAACAAAAAATGGCGCAGTACCGGGCTTTACGCCCTATTGGCGATCGTCGTGATCTCCTTGGCTGTGTCTTTCTTGGATCAGCAACCCCAAAGTCGAGAGACCTGGCGTTATAGTCAGTTCCTCCAAGAAGTCCAGCAGGGCAATATCGAAAGTGTCAAAATCAGTGGCGATCGCACTAAAGCTTTTGTCCCGGCCCAAGATGGCACGCCTATCCTCGTCAACCTCCCCCCCGGTGATACGGAATTAATCGACATCCTCAGCGAAAACAATGTCGATATTGCCGTGTTGCCCCAGAGTGACGACAATTGGATTTTCCGCGCCCTCAGTACACTCATTTTCCCAATCCTACTACTCGTGGGGTTATTCTTCCTGCTCCGGCGCGCCCAGAGTGGCCCCGGTTCCCAGGCCATGAACTTTGGCAAATCAAAGGCACGGGTTCAAATGGAACCCCAGACCCAAGTCACCTTTGGTGATGTGGCAGGGATTGAGCAGGCCAAACTTGAGTTAACCGAAGTTGTTGACTTCTTGAAAAACGCTGATCGGTTCACTGCAATCGGTGCAAAAATTCCCAAAGGGGTGCTCCTCGTTGGCCCTCCCGGAACCGGTAAAACGCTCTTGGCAAAAGCCGTTGCTGGGGAGGCTGGTGTCCCTTTCTTCTCCATCTCTGGTTCTGAATTCGTCGAAATGTTCGTCGGGGTCGGTGCTTCCCGTGTCCGCGATCTTTTTGAACAGGCCAAACAAAATGCTCCCTGTATCGTCTTTATCGATGAAATTGACGCCGTGGGTCGCTCCCGTGGTGCTGGTCTCGGTGGCGGTAATGATGAGCGGGAACAAACCCTAAACCAGCTCCTGACAGAAATGGATGGTTTTGAAGGCAACACTGGCATCATTATCATCGCTGCGACTAACCGTCCCGATGTATTGGATGCGGCGTTAATGCGCCCCGGTCGCTTTGACCGTCAAGTGGTCGTCGATCGCCCCGACTATTCCGGTCGTTTAGAAATTCTCAATGTCCATGCCCGGGGTAAAACCCTCTCGAAGGATGTGGATCTCGAAAAAATTGCCCGTCGGACTCCCGGCTTCACTGGTGCAGATTTGTCGAACCTCCTAAACGAGGCAGCAATTCTGGCAGCCCGTCGCAATTTGACGGAAATTTCCATGGACGAAGTGAACGATGCAATTGATCGCGTCCTCGCTGGCCCTGAGAAGAAAAACCGCGTCATGAGTGAAAAGCGCAAAACCCTTGTTGCTTACCACGAAGCAGGCCATGCCCTCGTTGGTGCTTTGATGCCCGACTATGACCCAGTCCAAAAAATTAGCATTATTCCCCGGGGTCGTGCTGGCGGTTTAACTTGGTTCACCCCCAGTGAAGATCGCATGGATTCTGGTCTATACTCCCGTGCCTATTTACAAAACCAGATGGCCGTTGCCCTCGGTGGCCGCATTGCTGAAGAAATTATCTTCGGTGAAGAAGAAGTCACCACAGGTGCTTCTAATGACTTACAGCAGGTCGCTAATGTTGCCCGTCAAATGATTACCCGCTTCGGGATGAGCGATCGCCTGGGGCCTGTGGCCTTGGGTCGCCAGAATGGTAACGTTTTCATGGGTCGTGACATTGCCTCTGATCGAGACTTCTCCGATGAAACAGCCGCTGTGATTGACGAAGAAGTCCGGGGCCTCGTGGAAGAAGCCTACAAGCGCGCGAAAGATGTGCTTGTCGGTAACCGCAGTGTTCTCGATAAATTAGCAGCGATGCTCGTCGAAAAAGAGACCGTTGACGCTGAGGAGTTACAAACCCTACTCATGGAAAGTGACGTGCAAATGGCCGCTTTCTCTAGTACCGCAGCTTAAGCAACTTGGAAAATTGAATTATTGCTAATCACTACGGTGAGAAACGAGATCCCTAAAACAATTAGGGATCTTTTTTTGTCTAAAACGTTGGCACATTAATGTGGCCGACACTGACGAGCACAGAAGACCCGCCCACGGCGATCTCCGTCAATTCCCCTTTTTGCTGTTGCATGGTCAGCATTAGTTGACTGGGCCGCCCCATTTGAATGCCTTGGTAAATTTGCCAAGTTTGTAATGTCGCCTGGCTGGGTAGGTAGCGATGTAGATAACCCGCTAAACTCGTGGCTGCTGAACCCGTTGCCGGATCTTCAGCAATGCCCAGGCCGGGAGCAAACATCCGCGCATAAATTTGATTGTCTTCGGTTACGACAAAGGGATAGATGTGGGCCGTCAATTGATGTTGGTATGCTTCTTCCCAAAGGGTGCGGTTGAGGGAGCAACGGCTCAGGGCGTCTAGATCCTTGAGGGGCAGATATAAAAAGGGCAGTCCACAGGAAATCACCGCCGGCTTTAACACCGGGTGTAAGTCGTGGGCCTGGAGGTTTACCAGGGAAGCGTAATCGATGGATTGCGATCGCTCAATAAATTGGGGCAACTGGGCCGCACTTAGGGCAGTGGTACGAACTTGATCCTGTTCCCAATAGATAGAGACGGGGACAATTCCCACTTCTTCTTGGAAGCGCACAAGCTGACAATTTGCGGGTAGATAACCGAGATGGGCCAGAAGGTAGGCGGTTCCCACGGTGGGATGGCCCGCAAAGGGAATTTCGGCAGCGGGCGTAAAAATCCGCAGTTGAAAGTCCGTATCAGGATCTTTTGTGGGAAAAACAAAGACAGTTTCTGAAAGGTTAAGCTCTTTGGCGATCGCCTGCATTTGATTCGAACTTAACCCTTGGGCCTGGGGGAACACCGCCAGGGGATTACCCCCGAAAATTTGCTCTGTAAACACATCGAGGGTATGGAAAGTATAGGTTTGTGACATATAGGTTAAAAATAAACTTAAACTAAGGCCGGTGCCGTGGAGATTTGAATAGAAACATCCGCTAAATCAAGGATTTGCGGAATCAGATCTTCTTTTTTGACGGCCATCATATGGACACCGTGGCAGAGATTTTTGGCAATTTTTACTTGCTCCGCCGCAATTTTGAGACCTTCTTCGAGGGGATTTTCCGCTTGGGCTAGGCGCTCAATAATCGCATCGGGAATTTGCGCCCCCGGTACACAGCGGTTGATAAATTGAGCATTTTTTGCCGATTTCAACAGAAAAATTCCCGCAAATACGGGCACATCATATTGACTGGCCACCCGGTTCATAAATTCTTCGAGCCGCTGGAAATCCGTAATCATTTGCGACTGGAAAAACTGCGCCCCGGCTTCTACTTTTCGGGCAAAGCGAGATTCAATGGTGTACCAACTCTTAAGCTGGGGATCCACTGCGCCCCCAGGGAACAAATTCAGGGGGCCATCGGGCATTTTTTTGTCGTTAAAGTCTTGGCCGTTATTTAATTTGGTGATCAGCTTTAACAGACGCACCGATTCGAGATCGAAAACCGCCTTGGCTTTGGGGTGATCGCCCGCTTTGACGGGATCCCCCGTGAGGGCCAACACATTCCGTAAACCGAGGGCATGGGCGCCCATTAAATCTGCTTGGAGACCAATGACATTGCGATCGCGGCAAGCCACCTGAAAAATTGGTTCGATACCGTTTTGCAAGAGTAAAGTTGAGGCGGCAATAGAAGACATGCGCATTACGGCCCGGCTCCCATCGGTCACATTCACCCCATGGACGCGATCGCCAAGCAATTTTGCCATCCTCAGCATTTTCGTGGGGTCACCCCCCTTTGGAGGCGCAACCTCAGCCGTAACGACAAAGTCTCGATTTTCGATGGCACGACGCAGACGGGTGGTCATGGAAGCAGTTTTAGGGTTAAAAAATCACAGGTAATGAACCATTCTACAGGGACGGCAGAAAACCAAGGGCGTCTTTCACCTGCTTGAGGGTCGCATTTGCAACAGTGTCAGCTTTTTCACGGCCTTCCCGCAACACCTGATCGAGGTAATCGGGGTTCGCCATAATGTCATGGTATTTCGTTTGGATTGGCTCTAGGGCGGCGATGACGGTCTCTGTGAGGAGGGGTTTAAATTGACCCCAGCCCATGTCGGCACATTCAGCGGCTACAGTTTCTTTGGGTTTACCACTGAGCAGAGCATACAACCCCAGCAGGTTATTGCATTCCGGGCGGTTAGGATTGTCAAATTCTAGGCCCCGTTCGGGATCGGTTTTGCACTTTTTGATTTTTTTCGTCAGCACATCGGGGGGATCCAAAAGATTAATCCGGCTTAGTTCCGAGGGATCGGACTTGGACATTTTCTTCGTGCCGTCGGTGAGGCTCATCACCCTAGCGCCCGTTGTCCGAATCAGCGGATCCGGCATTTTCAGCACGGGGTTTTTCTTCGTGCCAAATTTGTCGTTAATGCGGATCACAATGTCGCGGGTCAGCTCTAAATGTTGTTTTTGGTCTTCGCCCACGGGCACTTTATCCGCATCATACAGGAGAATATCAGCGGCCATTAGCACCGGATAATCGAGCAGGCCAACGCTGACGTTTTCCCCTTGTTTTTGGGCTTTTTCCTTGAACTGAATCATCCGCTCTAACCAGTTCAGGGGCGTCACACAATTTAACAACCAGGCCAGTTCGCTGTGGGCTTTAACGTGGGATTGAACAAAAATCGTGGAGTGGGTCAAGTCAATGCCACAGGCGAGATACAACGCGGCGATCGCCTTTGTATTATTTGCTAGAACCTTGGGGTCATGGGGCACCGTAATCGCGTGGAGATCTACCACACAGAAAAAACTGTCATAGTCCTGTTGAATTTCCACCCAGTTTTGGATCGCCCCGAGATAGTTGCCGAGGTGAAGATTACCGGTGGGTTGTACCCCAGAGAGAATGCGCTGTTTCGCCATGGATCGCTACGGTGTGGAATGCCCCAATGATTATCGGCCAAATGTTTCAGACTGTAAAGTTACCTAACAAAGCCCAGGGGCGATCGCCTTCCTTTTAGCGAGATCTATCACCAAGAGGTCAGATTACAATAGAGATACAGGATCCTAAAATTTGCCCCTTTTTTCCCGTTAATTTTAAAGGCGCAATTTTTGAAATTTCCTGCGGTCATTTGCGCCAGTATTGTCTTGCGGCCCATGCCATGAAAATTCTTTGTCTTACGGTTTTTCCCGATGAGTTTCTTGCGCTCCAAAGGGCGATCCATCACCCCTGGCAGGAAACCTTAACCCCTTGTGGTACTCCCTATCTCGCCACCGACTACAACGGGTTACAACTCGCCCTTGTGCATCTTTCTGTCAAATCCCTTGCTAATCCCCAGCGTCTTATTCCCCTAGGCGACCATCTAAAGCCGCAGTTAGTTGTGATGGTTGGCATCTGTCGAGGCAATCCGGCCAAAGTTGTTTTAGGGGATATTATCGTTGCCCAGAAAATTTTCACGCTACCAACAGCAAACCGCACCAGTGACTCCGCCTACATCCTCGCTCAACCTTGGCAAGGGCGACTCCTGGGGCAATCTAGCGCTTGGCAACAGCAAATCCAAACGCCGCGTCCTAAATCAAGCTTGCACCAGCGGGGCTGGTTACTCCATACCCTCTACGACCACGAACTCAAGCCTGACCATTGCCCCCCACCCCAGACTCACCCTGAGCGCCGCCACCACTGCCCTGACTGGCCTTTGATTTTCGAGCAATTAGTCACCGAAAAATTACTCACTGCCGACCCGGTTCGCCTCACGGCCCTGGCCATCGATTTAATCCGTGATAATCACGCGCTCCATTTAGCGACGGGTTTCCCCCACGATCCAGCGGTTCCAGCAGTCCACCTAGGGGCGATCGCCGATGTGACCAATACCAATTTCCAGACCGAGGAGGATCCTTTTGCGACCCAGACTCACCTATTTGGCCTAGATATCGGCAGTGCCGCCGCCACAACCCTGGCTACGGCAATAGACTGTCCTGCCATTGTGATCAAAGCGGTGCAGAGCTACGGAAATCCTCAACCCCCCCTGCCCTTCCGTGCCTATGCCACCGAAGCGGCGGCCCAATTTTTCCTCGGCTTTCTCCGGCACCTTACACCCCAAATTCCCCTGAGCTATTCTCGCTCCCCGTGAGTTAAAGGCTGTGGCGGTTCTGTTTTGAGAACGAAGCCGTTATAATAACCGAGTTCTGCGACGAGCCTTCACAGTCTTTAATTTTCCCATGTCTGAGTCTAGCCATTCCTCCCTCGATGACATTCGCGCTACCCGATTAGAAAAGGTTGATCAACTCAAGGCGATCGCCATGAATCCCTACGCCTACAAATGGGAGATCAGCCACCACACCGCCGAACTACAGGAAAAATATAAAGACATCGAAGCTGGAGAAGAAGTCGAAGACACCGTATCCATTGCTGGGAGAATTCTCGCCCGTCGTGTCTTCGGTAAACTTGCGTTTTTTAGCCTCCAGGACGAAACTGGCACGATCCAGCTTTACCTCGATAAGAAATTAATTAATGGCGGAATGCCCGACCTCGAAGGCGCATTCAATCACCTCAAAAAGCTTACCGATGTGGGCGATATCATCGGTGTCAAAGGCATTATCAAACGCACCGAAAAAGGGGAACTCTCCATTAAAGTGAGTCAGTTTGCCATGCTCACCAAGTCCCTGCTGCCCCTCCCCGACAAATGGCATGGCCTCACCGACATCGAAAAACGCTACCGTCAGCGTTACGTCGATCTGATTATTAATCCCCAAGTTAAAGAGACATTCCGCCGTCGCGCCAAAATTACTGCCGCCATCCGCCGTTATCTTGAAGACCGCGATTTCCTCGAAATTGAAACTCCCGTCCTCCAAGCTGAAGCTGGCGGCGCAGAAGCCCGTCCTTTCATTACCCACCACAACACCCTCGATATGCCGCTCTATCTGCGGATCGCCACGGAATTACATTTAAAGCGATTAGTGGTCGGTGGCTTTGAGCGAGTCTTTGAATTAGGGCGCATCTTCCGTAATGAGGGCGTTTCCACTAAGCACAACCCCGAATTTACCTCCATCGAAGTCTACCAAGCCTATGGCGACTACTTCGACATGATGGATCTCACAGAGGATCTAATTCGTACCCTTGCTAAGGATGTCGTCGGTCAAGCTCAACTGCCCTATGGCGAGGCTGTGGTTGATGTAGGTACTCCCTGGCGCAGAGAAACGATGCAAAACCTCGTCCAGGAAGCCACCGGGATCGATTTTCTCAGCTTTGATGACTTTAACGCCGCAAAGCAAGCCGCTGAATCTGTAGAAATGCACATTCCCGAAAAATGTAAAACTATTGGGCAACTGCTAAACGAAGCCTTCGAGCAAAAAGTAGAAGCAACTTTAATTCAGCCCACTTTTGTGACGGAATATCCTGTGGAAGTGTCTCCCCTCGCCAAGCCTCACCGCGATAAACCGGGTTTAACGGAGCGTTTTGAATTGTTTATTGTGGGTCGAGAACTTGCCAATGGTTTCTCTGAGTTAACGGATCCCGTGGATCAACGGCAACGGCTGGAAGAACAAGCCGCCAAAAAAGCAGCGGGGGACGAGGAAGCTTGTGATGTGGATGAGGATTTTGTCACAGCACTGGAATACGGCATGCCTCCCACGGTTGGTCTAGGGATTGGGATTGATCGCCTAGTGATGTTGTTGACTAATGCTGAAAGTATCCGCGATGTAATCGCCTTCCCGCTATTGAAAAACCGCAAAGAAACTGAAGATGATTCTCCAGCAGAGAAAACATCAGTTTAAAGCTTATTTACTTGGGTAGAATTTGAGAACAATGGATCAGCAACGGTTAGAAGAAGTTTTGGCGATCGCCCGACAAATCGGTTGGGGCGCAGGGGATGTTCTCCAAAGTTATTACAAAGGAGATATTAAAAATATTTCTGATAAAAAAGATGGCCCCGTCACCAAGGCAGATTTAGCAGCAAATCACTATATTCTGGAAGCGTTTCAAGAAAAGTTAGGCACTGAAGATTTTGCCTATCTCAGCGAAGAAACCTACGACGGCAATAAAGTTGAACATCCTTGGGTATGGATTATTGATCCCCTCGACGGCACCCGTGATTTTATTGACCAAACGGGAGAATATGCTGTCCACATTTGCCTTGTTCATGAAGGTCGCCCGGTCATTGCGGTAGTGGTCGTCCCCGAAGCAGAAAAGCTTTATTTCGCGTCGAAAGGGAATGGCACTTTTGTGGAAACTCGTGATGGCACCGTCACCCCGATTAAAGTTTCTGAGCGCAATCAACCAGAAGATTTATATTTAGTCGCCAGCCGTACCCACCGGGATCAACGCTTCCAGGATTTGTTAGATCGGCTGCCCTTTAAAGATAGAAATTATGTGGGGAGTGTCGGCTGTAAAATTGCCCATATTCTCGAACAAAAATCCGATGTTTATATTTCTCTATCGGGGAAATCTGCAGCAAAAGATTGGGATTTTGCGGCCCCAGAACTAATCCTCACGGAAGCAGGTGGAAAATTTAGCTACTTTGAGGGCAATGAAGTGCTCTATAACCAAGGCGATGTGGTGAAATGGGGCGGCATTATGGCGTCTAATGGAACCTGTCATGCAGAACTCTGTGAACAGGCGATCGCCATCCTTGCAGAACTAGATCGAACATAGTTCGTCACAAAAAGCAAGGTTGAAATCAAAGGGGTCATGACCCATCTCAACGACGGCGAGGGTTAAACCAGGAATTTACACCTTTTCCCACAATCACCCCTTATGCTAAAGAGACTCATTTGTTTTTGATTTGCCACCATGTCTTCGAGTGTCCTTGAAATTTTGGTCATTCTTCTGCTAACGATCCTGAATGGCATCTTTTCCGGTTCAGAGATTGCCGTCGTTTCTGCCCGAAAAATCCGATTAGAGCAACTGTTAGAGCAAGGAAACGTAAAAGCGAGAGCGGCGCTGAAATTAGCGAATAATCCGAATGAATTTCTCTCGACTGTACAAATTGGCATTACCTTAATCGGTATCCTGAGCGGCGCAGTGGGTGGTGCAACCATTGCCCAACGCCTCAAGCCTGCTTTTGATAATATCCCGCGCTTACAACCCTACAGTGAAGCCATTAGCGTCGTGATCGTGGTGACGATTATCACATATCTATCCCTCGTCATTGGGGAATTAGTCCCAAAACGGATTGCCCTCAATGCTCCGGAAAAAATTGCCTGTACTGTCGCTAAGCCCATGCGCTGGCTATCTCGTTTAACAACGCCATTAGTACGGATCTTGGGCAGTTCAACGGAGGCCCTGTTACATCTTTTGGGGATTCAGGATTCCAATGAACCGGATATTACAGAAGAAGAAATTAAGGTTTTGATTCGTCAAGGGGCAGAATCTGGTCTCTTTGAAGCGGCGGAGCATGACATTGTTCAACGGGTTTTTCGACTAGGCGATCGCCCCATTAAAGCCATGATGACTCCCCGCACAGACATTGTGTGGCTAGATATCACCGCTCCCCTAGAAGAAAACCTCAAAGAAGTGATGGAGAGTAACCATTCCCGGTTTCCTGTAGGTCGCGACACCCTTGACCATTGCCTGGGGACAGTGCGAGGGACAACCCTATTGAGTGCGCAACTATCGGGTCAGCCCATCGATATACAAGCAATGCTCCAACCTCCCCTTTACATTTCCGAAGGAACACGTACCCTGAGTGTGATTGAACAATTCAAAGCCACAGGGATTCACATTGCTTTGGTCACAGATGAATATGGCGGAATCGAAGGTGTGGTGACGTTGAATGACCTGATGGAGGCGATCGTTGGGGACTTGCCCTCTATGGAACACGATGAGGAACCGATGATTATTCAGCGGGATGACAATTCCTGGCTATTAGATGGACTTTTAGACATTGATGAATTGAAAGCCTTGTTGGAAAAGAAAACGCTCCCCGATGAAGACACAGGAGCATTCCATACTTTAGGCGGATTTATGACGCACCTCCTAAACCATATTCCCCAATCGGGTGAGCATTTTGAGTGGAGTGGGATCCGCTTTGAGGTGGTGGACATGGACGGCGCAAGGGTGGACAAAGTTTTGGTTTCGCTGCTGGATGCCAAAGAACTTGACCAAGCTTAAAATTCGCTAGGCTTTAACGCAAAACAAAACCCCCTCGTTTAATTTAGGGGGCTTTTTGTTGTAACTGATTAAATGAAATGGAGCCGAGCAGAGTCGAACTGCTGTCCAAACTGGGTATTCACCCCTAGCTCATTCACAGGTTTAGTCCTTCTAATCCTCAGAACGGGAACGACTGCTTGTTCCGAGTCGCCAAGAATCTCTGGTCTAGTCTTAGCTCTAGTGCAAACCAGATGTATTCCTAGAGAGCATCCGTTGGGGGTTTAGTCATAATCCTTAACGGAGTCGAATTATGAATGCTCGAACCTAAGTTAAGGTGTTCTTATTAAGCTACAGCAGCAGCTTTGCGAGCGAAAGGAACGATGTTGTTCGCAGTTACATTTTGTTTGGATCTTTGATTTGCGAGAGGAGACCCACTCTCGACCTGCATCACAGTGGAAGCTTTCGCCAACCTGTCGAAACCGTTGCGGCCCCGTGCAATGTATTTAGTATAGCATTGGGCCTTGGTTCCTAGGGAGGGAAAACCCGCTATCAAGTTCGCGATCGCCTCCCATTATTTTTCGTAAGAAGTTCTAGCCCAACAAACTCCGGAGCATCCAGGCATTTTTTTCGTGAACCTGCATCCGTTGGGTGAGCAGATCGGCGGTGGGTTCGTCGTTGGCCTTGTCCACGGTGGGGAAGATGGAGCGGGCAGTGCGGACAACGGTTTCTTGGCCTTCTACCAAAAGACGAATCATTTCTTCGGCAGTGGGTACTCCTGTGCCTTCGGGGATGGCGGAGAGTTCGGCAAATTCTTGGTAGGTACCGGGGGCCGGTACACCCAGGGCGCGGATGCGTTCGGCAATGAGATCCACGGCGAGGGCGAGTTCGTTGTACTGGGTTTCAAAGAGGAGGTGGAGAGTCTGGAACATTGGCCCAGTGACGTTCCAGTGGAAATTATGGGTTTTGAGATAGAGGGTGTAAGTGTCGGCGAGGAGGTGGCTTAAGCCTTTGGCGATCGCCTCTCGATCGGCTTCGCTAATGCCAGTGTTGATGGGCATCGGGCCAGAGACAGTGCTCATGGCTACTTCTTCTTTGGCTTTGGTCTTAGTTTTGGATTTACTACCCATTATGTGAAGATTTTCCAGTTAGAGTACTTTTACGCCCATTATCAACAATTTTTTCGGCGATCGCATCCTAGGCGTTAAAACCGAATGCATTTTTAAAGAAAGATTGTCAGTATTTCCTGATGAGTTTGTACCTGGGATTGAATCGTTTGCTGCTGGGCTGGGGTCAGCTTTTCGGCGGTTTGCAAAGCGGTTGTCCACTGCTCGGTAATCGCAGTTGCATCGCGGGGGAGTTGATCCAGATCAAGGCCAGGGAGGTGACATTGTTGCTGTAGCTGGGCCACCTTAGGATCGTAGCTCAGGGCAAAGCAGGGACAAGCGGCGGCGGCGAGGATCAAACTATGGAGGCGCATCCCAATCAGAAAATCCACTTGGGCAAACAGGCTTTTGTACTGTTGCGGTTGCAATGGGGTAATGATTGCCTTGGGTTCTGCTAATTCGTCGTAAAGTTGCTTGGCGATCGCCTCATCCTGGCTTTTTTGAAACGGCACAAGAATCACACTGGCCTGATGCTGCCGTTGAAATTGTTTGAGGGCTTCCCCCAGAACAGCAATTTTTGGGGCGGTTAAAGTGCGGTGGGAGCGGAGATTGACCGCAATGCGGGGATAGGGTAAATCTGGCATTTCCAGAAAAGATTTTGCTGCTAAAGCCCACACCGGATCCGGGGCGAGCCTGTGGGGAATCTGCCAATTTTTTAATAAATCTGCTGAAGCCTGATCCCGCACGGTTATTTCTGTGCAACCCCGGAGAACAAAGCGAGTGATGTGATTCGCCAAACTAGACTGCAACGGGCCGATGCCCTGCGCCCAGGCGATGGTCTTTTTTCCTAGGAGTTGCGCCCATTTCATCAAACCAGCGTAATATAGCAGGCTTCCTAAACTCGTGACATCCTGCAATAAACTGCCGCCCCCAAAGATAAAACCATCTGCTTTGGCGATCGCCTTGAGGGTTGCCCAGGATTTGTGGGGAATTGCTGTCACACCATAGGCTTGGGTCGTCGCGGTTGGATTGTGGGAGAGGACAATGGGCTTCACCCCAGGGGGCAACATCTGTAACAGAGTCAATAGCAGGGCTTCATCCCCGGCATTTCCCTGACCGTAATAGCCACACAGAACAACATTTGGCATTGTGTCGTTAACGAAAAGATAGGCTTTATTATATCGGCGTGTTTGATTGCGCCCAATTGTCCGCCTAAAGTTGAGTGACGGGCTATGTCCCCCTAGAAACAAAAATCTTCAACAGAGGCTTGAATGCGTCCATGGACTATTTAAATTTTGTTTACTTCTTTACAACAATGATCGCGTTGGCGGCACTGCCTAGTACCAGTGTTGCCCTTGTTGTGACCCGTTCTGCGACGGCAGGCTTTCGCAATGGCTTGGCTGTGGCCTCTGGGATTGTCGCTGGAGATTTAGTCTTTGTCTGCCTTGCTTTGTTGGGGTTGAGTGCGTTAGCGCAACAACTCGGCTCAGTATTTACCCTCATTAAAATCATGGGGGGACTTTACCTAATTTGGCTGGGGATCGGCTTAATTCGGACAAAACAGACTTTTGAATTCAAGGTAAACAATCAACGTCGCACAAATTTTTTGGAAAGTTTTCTGAGTGGGTTTGCTCTTACCCTTGGGGATCTTAAGGCTATTTTTTTCTATGCCAGCTTATTTCCGGCAATCGTTGATCTGAAAACTCTTGGATCTTCTGAAGCAATCACCATTGTGCTTACCACCATTGTGACGGTGGGAGGAGTCAAAGCTGTGTACGCTTATTTTGCAGAACAATTAGTCAAGCGAGTCAAATCACCCAAGGCTCAAAAAGCAGGTAGGGTCGCGGCAGGAACAGCAATGGTTTGTGGTGGCACTTATCTGATTTTCAAGCAGTGATTTTTGCCAACAACCCATGTTGAATCTAGCGAGGGAAAAGAGAAACTGACTTTAAATCGCTGGGGTGATAGATTTTGTGGGGGCGATGGGCGGCATCAATTTCAATCACCAGATCTGTCCAATGGGGATTTTGGGTGAGGGGTTGGATAAAGAGTTCTGGGTGGAGCGAGCGCCAAAAATAATCCACAAACTGATCAATTTCTGCATCACTCATTCCCGTTTTACCCTGAGCGATCATCTGGTGTTCTGCATCCTTGCGCCACTGTTTACTCAGACGATAATCTGCGGGGGACAGCACCAACAACCGATCCAGCTTTTCCCACAGGGGAACATATTCTGCTAAAGCCTCGTTTACATTTCGCGCAAAAAGGCGATCGCCTTCAGTTGAAATCGGCTCTGGGGCTGTGTCAAAAACTTCCGGAGCAACGGGCCGACAACCCACAAACCACCCTTCAAAAAGCACAATTTCCACCGGATCAATCCACTCCGGCCCAAGGCGATCGCCCGCACCATTATGTAAAGACTTATCAAAGCGGGGAATGGCAATTTTATCCCCCAGGTTGGCTCGTTGTAGTTGCGTTAAAACTTCTAGGCCCAGGTCTACATCGTGGGTACCGGGGGGGCCACGCCAAATTAGTTCCGACTGAGTTTTCCGTAAATCCTGACGTTCGGCATAGGTTTTGTAAAGATCATCAATGGAAATCGCTACACAAGGATATTGCCACCGCGCCAGAATCATTTGCAACACCCGACAGAGGGTCGTTTTGCCTGTGCCTTGGCCGCCGAGGATGCCGTAGATTAGCGGTTGATCCTGCTGTTGGCGAGCGGTACGAATTTGTTGGGCCAGGGGCAACCATAGTTCCCAGAGGGTTTTGAGAATTGCGCCTTGATCGTGGAATTTGAGAGTCTTACAAAGCTGGAGAATTTCCGGGGCGATCGCCAAAAAATCCTTAGCCCGGTGGGTAATGCCGGCTAGACTCAGATCATAATCGAGGGCTGCGGCTTGGTTTGGATCCGCTTGGGCTTGTTCCAGTAAGTAGAGCAAGTCTGCTGCTTGGGTTGCTTGAGCCGTTAACCAGTTGATTAAGATCGTTTCCAGTTGCATGATGAAACCCTGCCAATGTCCCGGCAATTACTTGGCTTTAGGGTAAACCCAAATGCCTCAAACCGGATCGAAAAGTTGGCCTGCTTTGACACTTCAATCCTGTAAATTTTCCAAATCAGCTAAATCCTGCCATCGACCCGAAGCACGTTTATTTAACCGTAAATTTTCCAAATCAATGAAATCAATGACAGTCCCCTCAATTTCAACTGGTACCCGCAGATCATAGCAATCTGCAAATTGAATTCCGTCTACTGAAGTCAGCAAATCAATACGACTCGGCGGATATCCTAACTGAATAACTTGATTAGCCGTTGCAAAATCTTCTGTTTGTAAGTCAAGGTCACCAAAACCAAAATCCCGCAGTGCCTGCATGACTTTCACACCATTTTCCTGGGAAGCTTCAAGCCAAATATCAATGTCTTTTGTGTAGCGAGGATAGCCGTAGAACGCCACCGCATAGCCCCCAACAACTAAATAACGAACCTGATTAGCGTTGAGAAATTGTATAAATTCTTTGAAATCTTGGTTCAGCATTGTATTGCCATTGATGATACTCTTTGCGGATATTTTCTAGGGCGGCTAATCGTTCTAAATAAGATTTTTTTAGCCAAAATTGGCGATCATTTTTTCTTTCATGTAAGTGAGCTTTTTTGATAACTTTTTCCATATTTTTTGTCATAATTTCAAGTTATTTTAATTTTAACTGGTGGCAAATCCGGTTCAGCGATCGCCCAATGGCTTTATTCGTCATTCTATGATGATCACTGTGTAGATAAACCGTAAATCGTGGAAAATAGGAAAGGTAGTTTCTTGTGTCACCGATGGATAGTCAACAACAGGAAAGGCACTTTACCCTAGCGCGGGCCAGTCTCCAGCAGGCCCTGGCTTGGTATGGCAACACCCGCCGCCATTGGCACTATCCCCCTGATCCAGCATTAAAAGCGGCTGTACGGCCCGAATTACAACAACTCCAAACGGCGATCGCCAAACTGGATCAAAATCTCCTGCGCATTGCCACCTTTGGCCTGGTCAGTCGCGGCAAATCAGCGGTGATCAATGCCCTCATTGGCGAAAAAATGCTCGAAACTGGCCCCCTCCACGGGGTGACCCAATATCCACGGGCGGTGCGTTGGCCCCTGACCACGGAAAAACTCAAAATTGAATTAGTCGATACCCCAGGCCTCGATGAAATTGCCGGGGAAGCCCGCACAAAAATGGCGGCGGAAGTGGCCGCAAATTCTGACTTGATTTTGTTTATTATTGCCGGCGATATTACCCGCACCGAGTACGAATCTCTCTACGAACTGCGCCAACAGCACAAACCATTACTGGTGGTATTTAACAAAATTGATCTCTATCCCGACTGCGATCGCCAGAGCATTTTTCAGCAACTACAACAACTGAGCCAAGAATCAACGGGCACCCACTTTCCCCTCAGTCCCGAAGAAATTGTCATGGTTGCCGCTGAGCCCCAACCCCTCGCTGTCCGCATCGAACATCCCGATGGTCGCGTCGAAGAAGCCTGGGAAACCCCCGCCGCCCAAATTGACCCTCTACGGGAAAAGATTTTTACGATCCTCAGTCGCGAAGGAAAATCTTTGATGGCTGTCCATGCCCTCGTCCAGGCGCGTCACTTGCAAACGGCGATCGCCCAAAAAACCCTGTCCCATCGCCAAACTGAAGCCGAAGAATTGATCTGGAACTATGCCAAAACCAAAGGTGCGGCGATCGCCCTAAATCCCATTGGCTTTCTGGATCTCCTTGGGGGCACCTTTGCCGATTTAGCCCTGATCCGTGCCCTGGCTCGCTTGTACGGCTTGCCCATGACCAGCCACGAGGCAGCCAAACTCTGGCGCAATATTTTAATCAGTGCGGGAATTTTGTTTGTCGCAGAACTAGGTAGTGGTGTCTTTTTGGGTTTAGGAAAAACAGCCCTCAGTTTTGAATCTCTAACCAATCCGAGTATTCTCGGCCTCTATGGCACCGCCGCCCTCGCCCAGGGAGGAATTGCTGCCTATGGTAGCTATGTGATCGGAAAAGTGACCCAGACCTATCTGCAAAATGGCTGCAGTTGGGGGAATCTGGGGGCAAGTACCACCATTAAAGAAATCTTGGCCCAGTGCGATCGCCAAACGTTACTGTATCGACTACAAACAGAGATCGCCGCAGTCTAGGACAAAATCGGATAAAAATGTCCCACTGGCCCCGTCCCCTGACCAATGGCTAGGCTATGTTTTAGGGCTTCTGTGACGTAGGTTTTTGCCTTGTTGACGGCCGGGAATGGAGGATCTCCCAGGGCTAACCGAGCGGCGATCGCCGCCGAAAGGGTACAACCAGTGCCGTGGGTGTGGGGGGTCTGGACGCATTCCGTTTTTAAAATTTCGAGCCGTTCACCATCGAACCACACATCCACCCCTTGTAATGCCCCAGTCATCGCTCCCCCTTTCACAAGCACTGCCCCACAACCAAGTTGGTGAATTTTTTGGGCCGCCTGTTCCATGGTGGCGAGATCGGTAATTTCTAGACCGCTGAGAATCTCCGCCTCGTAACGATTTGGCGTGAGAATTTGCGCGAAGGGGATTAATTGCTTTTGCAAAAAGGCGATCGCCCCGTCGTCGATGAGCTGTACCCCCGTGCGGGAAACCATCACCGGATCCAAAACCCAGTTGGGGAGCCTACCGATTGCTGCAGCCGCCAAAACCGCCGCCATGATGTTCTCGTTCAGGAGCATCCCTGTTTTCACCGCTTGGACGCCAATATCTTTGACCACTGCCTCAATTTGCGCAGTCACCATAGCTGAATTCAGGGCCACCACATCGGTGACGCCAATGGTATTTTGGGCCGTGATACAGGTGATCGCACTGGTGCCATGGACACCATGGAAGGCAAAGGTTTTGAGATCGGCTTGGATGCCTGCCCCACCGCCACTATCGGAGCCGGCAATGGTTAAGGCGATCGCCGGAGTAATTGCCATCGACCTACTGCTTAGAACGATTAGAACGACGCATCAAAAAGTCAGGAATATCCGGGAAACCATTCCGGGGGGCGGGGGGCTGCTGGGCTTGGGGTGGTGTAGCAGGACGGGGTCTAGGGGTTTCTGGCACTGGCGGAGCCTGGGAAAGGTCCGGCTGGGGCACCGCCTGCATCCGTCGCTGTTGGGGCAAAGGCTGGGGCGTTTCTGCGGCTTGGGACTCTACAGCAAACCCAGTGGCAATGACCGTAATTTTGATTTCCCCTTGGAGATGTTCGTCGATCACCGCCCCGAAAATAATATTGGCATTGGGATCGACCACTTCGTAAACGGCCTCCGCAGCATCATTGACTTCATGCAAGGTCAGATCGTGGCCCCCGGTAATATTCAGGACAACGCCTTGAGCTCCCTCAATGGACGACTCCATCAGTGGCGAAGAAATAGCCATCAAGGCTGCTTCCCGTGCTCTGGATTTACCAGAACCGACACCAATCCCCATCAGAGCAGAACCAGCATCGGCCATTACCGCCCGCACATCGGCAAAGTCTACATTCACCAGGCCAGAGATGGTAATAATATCGGAAATCCCTTGTACCCCTTGGCGGAGAACTTCATCGGCAGCGCGCAGGGCCTCGGACATCGACGTTTCCTGGGGGATCATATCCAGGAGCTTTGTATTGGGGATAACCAAAAGGGTATCGACGCGGCTCTGGAGTTCTTTGATTCCTTCTTCGGCTTGGTTCGAGCGGCGACGGCCTTCAAATTTAAAGGGTCGGGTCACCACCGCAACGGTGAGACAACCTAAATCTTTTGCGACTTCGGCGACGATGGGGGCAGCGCCAGTGCCAGTACCGCCCCCCATGCCAGCGGTAATAAAGACGAGATCTGCGCCTTCGAGGGCCTGGGCGATTTCATCGCGAGATTCTTCGGCGGCTTTGCGACCAATGGCTGAGTTACCACCAGCCCCAAGACCCCTGGTGATTTTTTGACCAATTTGCAGGCGCTTTTTTGCTTTGGAGTTGGTTAGGGCCTGGGCATCGGTATTAATCGCCCAAAAGTCGATACTCGACATGCCCCCTTCAATCATCCGATTCACCGCATTACAGCCACCACCACCCACACCGATGACTTTGATTTGAGCAACGCTGCTGGGCATGATCGGGAATTGCGACGCGGTTTCTTCGGCGCTGGCGGAATGATTTCCAGTCGCATCGAAGGAGGCGTTATGGGGTTGGAATAGATGGTTTTGGCTCACGGTCACAAAAAAAGTGTGATGGATATGAATATTTAAGTTTAGTCGTTTAACAGGATTTATTAAGTATCTTTTGGGAGAAATTTCTTAGATCATAAGACCTTCAAGCTTTCTTAGACTGCCAGATTTTGGGAAATGTTGCTGTTACAGGGGCATCATTTTTTTAGGTTGGGGGGTTTCGGGCTGGGAGGCTGGGGGAACGATGGGTTTGTTGCTCTGGATAATCGGCTCGTCAGGATTTTGCAGATCAATGTATTGGATATCCTGGGCGGGAATGGTTGTGCCAAGGGTTTGTTGGAGCTTGGCGATCGCCTTTAATTGGGCCTCGAGTTGCGTCAGATCTGGCCCCAGGTGAAAACTACCAAGTTCGGTGTTCAAAATCAAATTGTTGGAGTCTTGCCAGTTGATGCTCAAAATTTCAACGGGCGATCGCCCTAGGGTGCGATAGAGTTCGGACCAGAGGGGCAGTTGCAATTCTCGAATTCCGGTCACTTCGAGGGTCGGTAAGGGCTGATATTCACTGAGGGGTTCGTAGACTGCGGCGGGGAACCATTGCCCTTCGGCATCTAGGTATCCCGGTTCAAGGGGGCGATCGCCTTGGCTAGAGATGGGCGTTTGGGAGCGGGCGACGGGGAAGCGTTCTTGGACTTGGATCGCCAGGCTGGGGGGCACCAGACGACGGGAAACCAGGGCTTCGGCGATCGCCCCTTGGGCTTCAATGGCTTGCTCTAGTTCCTGGGGTTTGAGGGTTAGGATCGGTTGGGGATAGGTGAGGGGGATCAGGGGACGAATCCGCTCTGCGGGCAGGACTTGATTGCCTTCAATGGTGATTTGGGCGGCACTTTTGATAATCCAATCGGGTCGGTCTAGTACCCAGAATGCTCCATAGGCCAACCCTATCAGGGCCAGTGATCGCCATAGACCCTGGAACCAGCGGAGGGTACGCTGTCGTTGTTTTTGCTTCCGTTGTTCCCGGAGCTGCTCCCGTGTTGCCATGGTGATTTCTGTCATAGGTGACGTTAAAACCGACACAATGTATGACTATCTTACTGAAGTTAGTTCTCTTTCCTGGAAATTACCCTTGGATTTGCCATGATCAATCGCCCTGGCCCGCCATTTCCCACGTCCCGCCCCATTGTGCAGCGGTTGGCCGACCGATTGTGGTCTTCTCCCCGTAGTGATGTTCAACCAGGACTTTATCTTGTTCGCTGCAACTATCAAGCCCAAGAACAGGAACTTCTGGCACAACTTCAAGGCAATCTAAAACTGCGATGGCACCAGGTTTTTTCTCAGTTTACGGCGGCATACTACAGTGACCAGGCGTTGGCAGATTTAGAAAAAAAGGCGATCGCCCAGGGGCTACTTTGTCTGTGGCTCGAACCCCAGGCCGATGATCTAGGGGCGATTTTAAATCTGTTAGAGACAACCCTAAGCAATTTGGGCATCCAGCCTTCTCACATCAATGGAGCCATGGTTTTTGGGTTAACCCCAGCCGTTAACTTAACTGCGGTAACGTTTCAAAGCCAAATTGCCCCCTGGATCGTGGTGTTACCGACGGCAGATTATCAACAACGGCAAGTTTCTGATGGGCTGGCCACCGCAACGGATTTGGGAGAAATTATCTGGCCTTCCCAAGCGCTTCAGGATTTTTGGCAACGTACAGAACAGGACTACTTTCAAAAACTAGCCGCCGCTGGCCCCCTCACTTTTCTCGATCATCGCCACTGGAATTTAGCGCCCGGTCAACGGGGTTATCGAGAATTAGAGTTAGCCACCAAGACCCTGAGTGAAGGCACGGGTTTGCTCTGTTTTATCCAGGGACGACAAGCCCACCAAGATCAGCAATGGCAAACAGCCCAGCAAGCCTATCAGGAGAGTCTGCGCCACTATTGCTGTGGGGAGCAGGGGATCGATTGGCTCAAGGTGCTGCGGGACAACCCAAATTCGCCGTTGCTGGAGCAGTTATCGCGTTCTCAGGGTCAACAACTGGCCTTGATTTTGTTTCATTTGGGTCTACTCCTAGGCGATCGCCCCCAGCATTATCAGGCCCCCAGTCCAGAAGGAGAACAGGCCCTCTATTATCTCCGCCTGAGCCGTTGCCTCTGGGAACGACAGGAACAATGGGCTTGGGTTGGTCAACTGAGTTTACTGATCGGTGTATTTTTACAGCAGTGGCAGCGCAGGTCAGCCCTAGGGGATTTGGCTTGGTCACTCCTCAAGGGGGTTCAGGAGCCTTGGCCACCCGAACTACTAGCCCAGCATTACGGTCTGATGGCGGCGATCGCTCTACAGGAACAACAATGGCACAAAGCCCAAACCCTCGCCCAAACAGCCCTAGAACATTGCCAAGCCCTGGATGAAGCGCCCCCAGTGGTGGTCAGAGCTTGGAGTGCCCTTATTTTGGCCCAAGCAAATCAAGCCCTTGGTCAATTTGCCCAGGCGATCGCCACCCTAGAAGAAATTCTGCTGCCCAGCCGCAGCCAACTTACAACCTCCGGAACATCACCCATCCCCTGGGGACACTGGCAACAACGGCTCTATGATCAGATTTTTGCTTGTCTCGGTGATCTTTACCGACAAGGTAAGGACTACCGCCAGACCTTTGACCTCGCCTGGGAACGCCAACAATACGAACAAAGTTGGGGTTGGCGGCCTTTTGTGGGGACTCAACCCCTACCAGATCAGCAACGACAGAACCTATATTCACCCCATGAAACCCTCAGTCTGGTGACGCTCCAAGGTTCCCAACGGGATCAGGATCTCCAGGCCTTGATCGCCCGCTTGCAGCGCCCCCAACCCAACCTGATTTTGCTCCATGGGGCCACCGCTGTGGGAAAAACATCTCTCCTCCGAGCGGGATTGATCCCCAGGCTCCAAAGCCAGCCCCTAGATGGACGGCCAGTACAGGTCATTTATTTTAAAAATTATGGTCAGTGGGCCCGCCGCCTAGTGCAACAACTCCATGGCGATCGCCCCTTTTGTCCCTGGCCCAATCCCCCCAGCTTAGATCCCCTCGTTCACCTCCAACAGCAGCAAGATTTTGCCCCTTTGACGGTGTTGATCTTTGATCAATTTGAGCAGTTTTTCTTGCAATATCCCAACCCGGAAGAGCGTCAGGATTTTTTACGTTTCTTGGCCCAAAGTCTCCGGTTACCAACGGTGAAAGTAATCCTGTCCTGTCGTAACGAGGCCCTAGCGCCCCTTTTGGATTGGGAAGCAGGGGCGGATCTGGGGGAGGCGAACCACAATCTTTTTGACCACCGTCTCCGCCATCGCCTGGGAAATCTGCGTCCCGATGCGGCGATCGCCCTTTTAGAACAGGTGGCAACCTGGGCCAAACTGCCCCTAGACAAAGCCTTAATGCAGCAACTAATTCAGGATCTGCAGGATGGCCACGGAGAAATTCGCCCCCTCGAACTCCAGGTCATCGGCGCGCAACTGCACCAGGATCATCTTTATACCAGGGAAGAATATTTAGGGTTGGGCTTTCCGCCTAAATTGCTGCTGTTGGAGCGATCGCTGCTGGGGATCATTCGGTACTGCGGCGATGAAAACCGTGATTTGGCCTGGCAATTTCTCCATTACTTTACGGATTTGCGCCATAGTCAACTGGTGCTCACCAAAGCGGATATCCTCCAACTGGGTCGTCAATTCCTTGGCGATCGCCGCCTGGGAGAAGAAAAAGCAGAACTCATTTTGCATATTTTTAAAACAACGGGGCTAATTCGCGCTCAACTCTATGGCGGCCAAGAGTCCTACCAACTGGCTCGGCCCGATCTCGTGGAACCCATTCGGCACCACTACCAAGCCTTTCAGTCCCAACAGTGGCTCCAGCGCATCACTGGCCGGGAACGGGAAATGCTCTGGCGGCGCTGGTGGAAGGTGTCGGTGGGCACCGTTTGGCGCTTGGGTCTGGTGGCGATCGCCTTGGGATTTGGTCTGCGCTGGGTGGAACTGCAACGGTACCAACGGTGGCAAGGGGCGCAAAACGCCATTTTGATGAAATTGGCCGAGGCTGCCAAGGTGCTCCAGGATGGTGCCCAACCTGTCGAGGCTCTCCGGGAAAGTATCCGGGCGGCGGTGGTCTTGCAACGACTGGATGATAAGGACGATGATGTCGTTACCCCCGCAACCAGACTTAAGGTGCTCCTTGCCCTAGAACAAAATTTCAGCACCCTCGCTGCAGCGACTACTGCAACAACGGTGCGGGACTTTAGTCAAAATTTTATTCCGGCAGTTTTTCGGCCCCCAGGCGATCGCCAAACCATAACCCCAGATGTGCCCATTACGGACTTTGCCTTTGTGGGGAATAGTTTCCAGCTTCTGCTCGCCCAGCCCAACCAACCTTTGCGGCAGTGGCCCAACCAGGATCAAGTCTTAAAATCCAGCAATGAGTCGATTACCAGTCTCGCCTGGCAACCACGGGGTCACTTCTTTGTCACCGGGGGAGACGATCGCCGGGTGAAGCTCCGCCAAAGAAATGGACAAATTGTGCAAACCCTGGGGGGCTTCCAGGACAAAATTAACGTTGTTGCCTGGAGTCGTGATGGGAAAATGTTTGCGGCGGGCAGCCAGGATCAAACGGTGCGCCTCTGGACGGAAACTGGGGAACTGTTGCAGATCTTGACGGAACATCGGGGGCCAATTACCGCCCTACAATTCAGCCCCGACGGAAAATTATTGGCAACGGCGGCGGGCGATCGCACCGTGCAGATTTGGCAGCGGCGACGGAATAATTCTTTTTTCCTTGTGACCCAATTTCCCCCCTTTGCCACAGAAATCATGGATCTCCAATTTGGGGCGGATAGTCGCCACCTCGGCCTAACGGGGCGGGATCATCAGGTGTTCGTTTACCCGATGACCTACGACAATAATAATCCCGTCTTTGGGGAACCCATTGCCATCAACCATCAAAGCAATGGCCCCGACCGCATCGGTTTCTACGGCGCTTTACCTTTGTTGATCACCAATACAGAAAACCATCATCTGCAATTTTGGCAACTGGATGGCACCTACCTCGGCAGCCTCACGGGGCACCAAGCTCCGATCACGCAACTCCACTGGCAGCCCCAAGGAAAGGCGATCGCCACTTTAGATCAAAACAATCAACTCATTCTCTGGAACCTCGATCTCGATGAATTACTCCAGAAAAGTTGCCGACTACTAATCTATGGCGATTTAAAAATTTCTCCCAGCCAACGCCCAGGCGATCGCCAATTATGTACGGCCCTCCTCGACCTCCCACCGGAGTAGCACGTTATACTCACAAAAGTAAGTCATTCACTTCATTACACCGATTTCATTTCGCAAAAACCATGACCCAGGCCGTCACTCCTCTTTCCGCCCTAACGCTCCTCGATTGGACTTGGCGCGACCAACAAATCCGCTACACCGTCCAAGGGGAAGGTCAACCCCTCCTGCTGATCCATGGGTTTGGCGCTTCGATCGGTCACTGGAAACACAACATTCCCGCCCTGGCAGCCCAGGGTTATCAAGTTTTTGCTTTAGATTTATTAGGCTTCGGCGCTTCGGCAAAACCCGCCTGGAACTATAGCCTCGACCTATGGCAAGATTTACTCCGCGATTTTTGGCAAGCGAAAATCCAGCAACCTACAGTATTTGTGGGCAATTCCATCGGCGGTCTGCTCAGTTTGGCAATGTTGGCGAATTATCCTGAACTCTGTGCGGGGGGCGTGTTAATTAACTGCGCTGGCGGCCTCAACCATCGCCCCGATGAACTGGCTCTACCGTTACGGGTGGTGATGGGTACTTTCGCGAAATTGGTTAGTTCGCGGTTAACGGGGCCATTTATTTTTAATCAGGTGCGCCAAAAATCACGCATCAAAAATACTCTTTATCAAGTCTATGGCGATCGCCAAGCCGTCACCGATGAATTGGTCGAGATGCTCTACGAACCTTCCTGTGATCCAGGGGCGCAACAGGTTTTTGCGTCGGTGATCACCGCTCCTCCTGGGGATAGCCCGACGGAACTTTTACCAAAACGGCAACATTCTTTACTGGTGCTTTGGGGCGATCGCGATCCCTGGACACCGATCAAAGGCTCGCAAATTTACCAAGATCTCGCCGCGCAAAATGCCGGGGTTGAATTTCATCCGATTCCGGGGGCGGGCCACTGTCCCCACGATGAAAATCCCAGTTTGGTTAATTCTTTGATCCTTGATTGGTTGCAACGTTTGGGGTAGCACCCTTCCACCCTCCGGCTTCGCCACCTCCCTCTAGGGAGGATGTTAGGGACTTTCCAGAACACCCACAAACCATTCCCCTCTTGAGCTTATCTTGTAGGGTTTTTCTCCAAGCCTTGATACACAAGAGTTTCACAAAAAGCACTTTTTTGTACAAAATGCCTGAAACGTTGTTATATCAAGATAGTGTTTTAAAAGTCATACAAGATAAGCTCTTGAGAGGGGTCAGGGGAGTGTCAATCAGCGAGGCAGTAAAAGGCGATCGCCGTTTTGCCGTAGTTTTTTTCCTTGAATAGCTCTAGTCCCGGTAATTCAAGGGGTTGCCAGAGTTTCGGGTCATACTCCACGGCCAATTCCCCGGTGGGAGCGAGCAATTCTAAATCAACAATTTTGGCTAAAACCCGGTCGTAGAGTTTCGCGGCGTAGGGCGGGTCGAAATAAATCAAATCAAAGGTTTCACCCCCTAAATTTTCTAAGCGCTTGAGGAGATCACCTTTTAAAATTTGGTATTCCTGGTCAACTTTAGCCACTTTCTGCCAATTTTCTTGAATAATGCGGCAAGCCTGGGAATTTTTCTCAATGCCGACAACTTTCACCGCGCCGCGACATAATGCTTCAGCCCCCATGGAGCCAGAACCCGCACAAAGATCCAGCCAGCGGCAGCCAGACACCTGTCCTTGCCAAATATTAAAAATTGCCTCCCGCACCTTTGCTAAGGTGGGCCGCGTTAGTTCCCCAGGGAGGGTTTTAATGTGTCGATTGCCGTAGATGCGCATCCCGGTATTTTACCGCGCTGATACAAATCGTTCCGAGGCGATCGCCCGTAATTTTTCCACATCCTCTCGCCGCGACACCGACAGGGGCACCGTACTTTTCATCTGGGCCACCAGCGCATCCGTCGTTAAGGGAGTTTGGGCGTAGAGAGCCTGGTATAGCCCGGCAATAATTGCCTGTTCAATCTCTGCGCCACTATAGCCCGCCGCCGCCGTCACCAAGATGCGCAAATCAAAATCTTGGACATTTTGTCGATGGCGCGCCAGGTGAATCGAAAAGATCGCCGCCCGCTCTTGGGCATTGGGCAGATCCACAAAGAAAATTTCATCAAAGCGGCCTTTCCGCAGTAGTTCCGGCGGCAGTTGCAATAGATCATTGGCCGTTGCAACGACAAAAACTTCCTGGGATTTCTCCTGAAGCCAAGTCAAAAACGAACCAAACAAACGTAAACTCAGACCCCCATCGCCCTCACCGCTGGGATTACCAAAGCTTTTTTCAATTTCATCGATCCACAACACCGCCGGAGCCATGGATTCAGCCAGTTTGATTGCTTGGCGGAAATTTTTCTCCGATTCACCGACAAATTTGTTGTACAGGCGGCCCGCATCCAGTTTTAACAAGGGTAGTTGCCATTCCCTAGCAATAGTTTTCGCCGCGAGGGATTTCCCGCAACCCTGCACCCCGACGATTAAAATTCCCTTCGGAGCCGGGAGATTCACCCGTTTTGCCGCCGAGCTAAAGCCCACTTGAGCCCGTTTGAGCCATTGTTTGAGACCCACAAAGCCCCCCAATTTCGCCGTATTTTCTTCCACGGGAAAGAGTTCCAGGAGGGATTCTTCCCGGAGGATCTGGGCCTTGCGGTGGATCACCTTGAGGATGTCGGCCCCGTTGAGTTCCCCGTCGATCAACGCAGCATAGGCGATCGCCTGGCGGGCCTGCTTGAGGGTCATCCCACTGAGGGCATGGACAAATTGATTTAGTTCTTCCCCCTGGAGCGTAATGGCTAGCTTATGGCGCACCTTGAGTTCCCGCATCACCTCCGACAGGGTTTGGTACAGTTCGTCCCCATCCGGGAGGGTCAGCTCAAAATACACCGCATCGTGGGCGATCGCCTTTGGTAAAGTGATCGACTCCCCCGTCAGCACCATCGCCGAATTTACAACCCCATAAATCTCAGCCAACTCCCGTACTTCCCGGATGACTTTGGGATCCTCCAGGTGGGGCGCAAAATCCTTGAGCCAAAAAATGCCATTGCGTTCAATCTGGCCCATATATTTCAGTACATCGAGGGGATCTGCCGTATTTTCAAAGGCGATCGGTTTGTTCGCCCCCGGTCGAGCATAGTCATTGGTGCGGGGCGCATATTTTGTCCCTGGGGTCGGGGCCAGTCCCAAATTCACCGTCCATTCAAATAAGGGCATGTGTAAATCCTTGACCACTTCCCGCAGGAGCGCCTCTACCCGTTCCTCTTCGACAGTCTCAATGACAATGATCGGATGAAACGCACAGATGAAGGTTTTTAAACTGTGAATGTTATCCAAAAAGCCCATGGTTCTCCCCAAACTCCCGACCCGACTTAGAGTAAATTGCGATAGAGCAAACGGAGTTCCTCGACTGTCTGGAGGTGATAAAGTTGATTTTCAATCATTTTGAGGCCGTGCAGACTGGGGATTTGTTGAATATCGGCAAAAATGCGATCTGCATCCTGGGGAAATTTGATGTCAAGGCCATGGCGAATTTGATTCAGGAGACCCCGTCTCACACTACGATCAATTCCCTTTTTGACCAGCCTATTAAACTCAACCATTGAGGTTCCCCACAAAAACATTGGCCGTGAAAAGAAAACGGTATTTTGATCTTACGTTATTTTCCCAAACCCCCTCCAAATTTAAAATTTTTCTCTAAGCCCAGAAGAAAGACCGGGATATTTCTTCATACTATTGTCATGCTCAATTCACAAAGTTGACACTCCCCTGCCTAAAGGCGAGAGGATTCTTGGTTCAGCGAGTCCACTTACCTAGGATTCCTTGCGAAGCCCTAACCAGAGGTGGGTCTCTCCCCAAGCGTTACTTTCCCAGTGCCCCTGGGTAGTTGGATTTGTCCAATGTTTGTTTGACTTGAAACGCTTTGTTTCAAATGCTGGTCGTCTAGTTCCTGCAAAGATTTTACCTATCCACAGGCTTCGGCTGTGAGACTTCCGCGTGAGCTCAGCCGAACGGGGGAACCTAGAACTATTGGATAGAACCCGATATCTTTGATTGTCAAGGTTCAGCGTAGAGCCGTGAGGCTACTGGGTTTTTAGAGCGGTTGATTACCCTATCCGCTAGAATTCAGTGTAGCAAAATGCCTAGATATTGGAATTGCTTCTGCCTCGCGTCAGGCGATCATCTTATATCACCACCCTAGAACAGCGGAGTCTTACTGCGACTTTTCTGATAACAATTCTAACGCCTGCCCCCACAGCCCCAAAGTAACCCTTAAGGTAAAAGAAGAAGCCAGCGTTTTGTCATCAACGACAATCCCCCTATGAACCACCAACCTTTTTCGACCCAAGGTAGTAGTGCTGCCTTTGAAAAAGAAGCTTTAGAACGCTTTCGTCAACTCACAGCCCTGCTCCCGAGTCGGTGCCAAATTTATCGTGAAGTCTGGGGCGAATCTACTGTCTTAACCCTAGATTTTGAGGCCTGCCCAACCCAACTGGCGATCGTAAAAGACCAGGCAATGATGCTGTTGTTAGTTGCTGACCATTTAGGGTTAGCCCAATCTCTATTGTTTCGCCTCGGGCCTAAAATTGAAGGCTGGATTAATTTTGCAACTACGGATTCCTAGGGAGTTGTCTCCCCTTGAATTTAGGAAACGTGAGCAGTCAAACTAAGCATCAAGCAAGCAATTCAGTATGGTAACGCCTCAGATTCAAGTAACCCGTTGTCTACATACAGCAATTTTGGTGACAGATGTGCAGCGGGCAGCGGCCTTTTATGATCGACTGCTGGGGCTGCCAAAGGTAGAACGACCCTTTAGCTATGGTGGCGTTTGGTACCAATTACCCCAGATGCAGGTTCATTTGATCGAAGATCCGACGTTCCAGGCGAAATTAGCCAATCCAGAAAAGTTAGGTCGGAATCCCCACATTGCTTTCGGTGTGAAGGATCTGAACGCAGTGCGATCGCAGTTGGACGGAGAAAATTATCCCTATGAGATGAGCGCATCGGGGCGACGGGCCTTATTTTTGCAAGATCCAGACGGCAACGTGATCGAGATTACGGAAGAGAGCTGAGGGGCTGCGACCAGAGGGTTTCCCTCGTTTGCTGCTGGTTGGCTGGGTTGACCCACACCAGTTCGGCTTTCGTCGGTCGGCCTTGGGTGAGGGTAATCACAGAAAAACTGTGGCGGCGATCGCCATTGTTGTAGGTTTGAATTCTGGGGACGCGGGCGGCATTGAAATAGAGGGTTTCGTCTGAAAATTGGCATTGGGTGCGCAGACGATCTTTGCGGTGCCGGAGGCTGTGGTGCATGTGGCCAAAGGTGACTAGGGGAATTGTTTTGTTCTGACGGCGGGCGATCGCCAGGGCCTGGGCAAAATCCGGATCACCAAAATCACCCCCCAGGGGATTCCAATCGCGACCACACATATCTTCTGGTTCCGAACCCAATCCGGTAGGGCCATTATGTCCGAGAAAGATCAGGGTTTCGTACTGACAGGCCGCAATATTTTTCTCAATTAACGCGGTGGATTCCGTAAAGTCATGGACGCCATAG
The DNA here is from genome assembly GCF_963864045.1 of Picosynechococcus sp. NKBG042902. Classification (NCBI taxonomy): domain Bacteria; kingdom Bacillati; phylum Cyanobacteriota; class Cyanophyceae; order Chroococcales; family Geminocystaceae; genus Picosynechococcus; species Picosynechococcus sp. NKBG042902. Next base: position 160,119 of record NZ_CAWLTV010000071.1, read on the forward strand.
CGATCGCCATAGAATTTCTCATTCTTCCACTTCTCACCCCCCCAACTAAAGGGCCGCGCCCCGACTACCGAAAGCTGAAATTCCGGTAAATCTAAATGGCCGTAGCCCACATGGGTTTCTCCTAGAATCTCTAGCTGGGCTTGCACACGGTCTTCTTTGGCATGGTCGTAGGGGGCTTTTTTGCGACCCCAATCGGAGGCGGTGTACCAGGCGTCATGGTTCCCTAAAATCACGGCTTTCGGGAAAGGAAGATCCGCCACTTGTTGCACCAATTTCACCGCTTCGTTGCCAAAGTCCCCGACAAACAACACGAGATCTACCCCAAGAATCTCTAGGGCTTGGCGATCGCCAACGGCGTCCCATTGATCATGGACATCTCCCACCACGGCAATGGTTAGTGAACGGTTATCAATCATCGGTTATGCGGTCTCAAACTTAATTGCTGAGGGCTTTTAGGAAGTTTTGTAGACCTCCAAGCAGTCCTGTTTTCTTAATTTTCGGTGCATTGGGATTAGTCGCTTCCCCCGCTTCAGGTTCCACCGCCGCCAACAGCAGCCGCTCTAAATATTCGCCGAGGGGTTTGGTCGTTTCGCTCGCAATCAGTTCGTATTGGTCTGCTTCTTTTTCGAGATACACTTCCCACGCCGAGGGGTAAGAACGCCAAACCATCGCGCTTTCGTAGGGTCGGATGTAGTAGGCGGTTTCGAGGGTGCTGATAAACCGTTCCCGCAGTTGCCGCGCCGCATAGCCAATCCCGACAATGGACACATCCTCCAGTTGGGGAATCAACATAATCACCGGGCGATCGCCAGCAAAGTTACAGAGCTTTTCGACCTGGGCAACTTCCACCGCCGACGGGCAGACAATAATAAAAATCTGGTCATCATCACCGACTTTATTCTCAATCGGCGATCGCGATGTGCCGATATCCGTCACCTTAAAAGGAATTTCGCCCCAATCCCGGCGGGCCAAAGCTGCTGCTCCTGTATCCGGAAAGAAGATTTTCAGTCCCGAACCGTACTCTTCGACAAATAGTTGCGCCCAATTCCACGCCAGCGCTTGGGCCTGTAGGGCAATTTCAGGAAAGCATAATTCAATTAAAATCCGCCCACAGCCTGCTTCTAAACTGTTTAGGGTTGCGGCTTTCGCTTGTTCGAGGGTTTCTTCAAAGGATTGGGGCAGATTGGACATGGTTTACCGCTGGATATTCTAGAACTTAAATTTTAAACTCTCAATTGATTATTAGACAATGAAGTAAAGGTCGTCAAAAAATATCAAATATCACAATTAATTAGCCCCTCAAAAAGACAATTCTATATTTTCAACATAAAGAAATATTTTTTCTTGCTTTTCTCCACTATACCAAGATTCTACAACCAGCTCTCCTTCCATATCTATATCATTGCCTTCCTGAAATGCTTCAACTTCATCAATTTTTTCTTGTGAATCCAACCAGATTTTTGCTGTGAGATAATCTATTTTTTCTGTACTTAATTTTTTATTTCTTTGTGAAGCTTGGCATTCTTTGTTTTAGCAACATTCAAGGATAATTCATAAAGCTTTGTTTTGTCACTTTTGTCATTGTATGAAATATTAGGCTGTGGTTTATTTAGAAGTTTATACCTTGAGAACTTAATTATTTTTCGATTTATGTAACCTGGACAATTTTGTTGACAAAAACCACATCGCTCACAAATCAAGTGATTACAGATTGTATTCTCAGGCTCTAATATCGCTTCACATAAATTATTTACTCCTAAAATTAATGGACTACAACCGCAACTATGGGTTATTCTTCTATTTTTCTTGATTCTGCCTCCGCAATAAGCTAA